>NZ_JAFEUF010000271.1 GCF_016901035.1 Streptomyces durocortorensis | reverse complement strand
CGGGGGGCCGCGCCCCCGGCGCCCCCGCGGCGCGGCGACGCCGGGGGGCCCTGCGGGGCGCCGCCCGCGCGCCCCCCCCCCCCCCCGCCGGGCCGCCCATTTTCTTGCCCCGCGCCCCCGCCCCCCCGCCCCTCTGGGCGGGCGCCGGCTGGCCCGCCGGGCCCCCGACGATCCAGTCGCCGCGGGCCCGCTTCAGCCCGTCCATGCAGGCGGAGAACGCGCCGACGCCGGGGACGAGGAGCCCGTCGGCGTTCATCGCGCGGTCGAAGTCGCGGGTGATCTCGACGTCCGCGCCGACCCGGGCGAGGGCCCGCTCGGCGGATCGGACGTTGCCGAAGCCGTAGTCGAAGACGACGACCTTTTTCGTGTCAGTCACAGCGTGCCCCTCAGTCCCACAGGCCCTGGATCCGCAGGATGCCCGCCACCAGGCACATCACGGAGCCGATCGACAGCAGCACGATGACGCCCTTGGGCATCCCCTGCTTGGCGAAGGAGTAGACGCCGCCGGCCAGGAAGAGGCCGACGACGATCAGGATGGTGTTGAGGCCGGTCACAGGGCGCCCTTCGTGGAGGGCAGGATTCCGGCGGCGCGCGGGTCGTGCTCGGAGGCGTAGCGCAGGGCGCGGGCGAGCGCCTTGAACTGGCACTCGACGATGTGGTGCGCGTTGCGCCCGTACGGGACGTGGATGTGCAGGGCGACCTGCGCCTGGGCGACGAAGGACTCGAAGATGTGGCGGGTCATCGTCGTGTCGTAGGTCCCGATCATCGGGGCCATGTTCTCCGGCTCGGTGTGCACCAGGTACGGGCGGCCGGAGAGGTCGACGGTGACCTGGGCGAGCGACTCGTCCAGCGGGACGGTGCAGTTGCCGAAGCGGTAGATGCCGACCTTGTCGCCGAGGGCCTGCTTGAAAGCGGCGCCGAGCGCGAGCGCGGTGTCCTCGATGGTGTGGTGGGTGTCGATGTGCAGGTCGCCCTCGGTCTTGACCGTGAGGTCGAAGAGGCCGTGGCGGCCGAGCTGGTCGAGCATGTGGTCGTAGAAGCCGACCCCGGTGGCGACATCGACCTTTCCGGTGCCGTCGAGGTTGATCTCGACGAGCACGGACGTTTCCTTCGTGGTGCGTTCCACGCGGCCTACGCGGGGGCTCATGCGTCGTGCTCCTTCTTGAGTTCGCGTACCGCATCGAGGAACGCGTCGTTCTCTGCCGGGGTGCCCGCGGTGACCCGCAGCCAGCCCGGTACGCCGTTGTCCCGGACCAGGACGCCCTTGTCGAGGATCCGCTGCCAGACGGCGTGGCTGTCGTCGAAGCGGCCGAACTGGACGAAGTTGGCGTCCGAGTCGGTGACCTCGTAGCCGGTGGCGCGCAGCTCGGCCACCAGCCGGTCGCGCTCGCTCTTGAGCTGCGCGACGTACCCCAGCAGCGTATCGGTGTGCTCCAGGGCGGCGAGCGCGGTGGCCTGGGTGACGGAGGAGAGGTGGTACGGGAGCCGGACCAGCTGGACGGCGTCGACCACGGCCGGGTCGGCGGCGAGGTAGCCCAGGCGGAGCCCTGCCGCACCGAATGCCTTGGACATGGTCCGGGAGACGATCAGGTTGCGGCGGCCCTCGATCAGCGGGAGCAGCGAGGGCTGGTGGCTGAACTCGCCGTACGCCTCGTCGACGACGACGATCGAGGGCCCGGCGGCCTGGGCGGCGTCGTACAGGGCGAGGACGGTGTCGGCCTCGACGGCGGTGCCGGTGGGGTTGTTGGGCGAGGTGATGAAGACGACCTCGGGACGGTGCTCGGCGATGGCGGCGCGGGCGGCGTCCACGTCGATGGTGAAGTCGTCGTTGCGCGGCCCGGAGATCCAGCCGGTGCCGGTGCCCCGGGAGATCAGGGCGTGCATCGAGTACGAGGGCTCGAAGCCGATCGCGGTGCGGCCGGGTCCGCCGAAGGTCTGGAGCAGCTGCTGGAGGACCTCGTTGGAGCCGTTGGCGGCCCAGACGTGGGCCGCGGTCACCTCGTGCCCGGCGGTGCGCGACAGGTAGCGGGCCAGCTCGGTGCGGAGCTCGACGGCGTCCCGGTCGGGGTAGCGGTTGAGGCCGCGGGCGGCCTCGCGGACCCGCTCGGCGATCCGCTCGACCAGGGCCTCGGGGAGCGGGTAGGGGTTCTCGTTGGTGTTGAGGCGTACGGGGACGTCCAGCTGGGGCGCTCCGTACGGGGACTGGCCGCGCAGTTCGTCGCGGATGGGGAGCTCGTCCCAGGGGTTACGGGGGGTGGTGCTGCCGTTCGTCACTGCTGCGGGACCTTCCAGCCGAACCGTGCCTTCAACGCGGCGCCGTGGGCGGGGAGGTCCTCCGCCTCGGCGAGGGTCACGACATGGTGGGTGACCTCGGCGAGCGCGTCGCGGGTGTAGTCGACGATGTGGATGCCGCGCAGGAAGGACTGCACGGAGAGGCCCGAGGAGTGGCAGGCACAGCCGCCGGTGGGCAGGACGTGGTTGGAACCGGCGCAGTAGTCGCCGAGCGAGACGGGGGCCCAGGGGCCGACGAAGATCGCTCCGGCGTTGCGGACCCGGTCGGCGACGGCGGCGGCGTCGGCGGTCTGGATCTCCAGGTGCTCGGCGCCGTACGCGTCGACGACCTTGAGGCCGTCCTCGATCGAGGAGACCAGGACGATCGCGGACTGGCGCCCGGCCAGCGCGGGCTCGATGCGGTCGGTGATGTGCTTGGTGGCGGCGACCTGCGGGACCAGCTCCGCCTCGGTGGCGGCGGCCAGCTCCTCGGAGTCGGTGACCAGGACGGCGGCGGCCATCGGGTCGTGCTCGGCCTGGCTGATCAGGTCGGCGGCCACGTGCACCGGGTCGGCGGTGGCGTCGGCGAGGATCGCGATCTCGGTGGGCCCGGCCTCGGCGTCGATGCCGATGCGGCCCTTGAGGAGGCGCTTGGCGGCGGCCACGTAGATGTTGCCGGGGCCGGTGACCAGGTTGACCGGGGCGCAGTCCTCGGTGCCGTACGCGAACATCGCCACGGCCTGGGCACCACCGGCGGCATACACCTCGTCGACGCCGAGCAGGGCACAGGCGGCGAGGATCGTGGGGTGCGGGAGGCCGCCGAAGCCTTTCTGGGGCGGGGAGGCGACGGCGACGCCCTCGACGCCCGCCTCCTGGGCCGGGACGACGTTCATCACGACGGAGGAGGGGTAGACCGAGCGGCCGCCGGGGACGTAGAGCCCGACGCGCTCGACGGGCACCCACTTCTCGGTGACGGTGCCGCCGGGGACGACCTGGGTGGTGTGCGTCGTGCGGCGCTGCTCGCGGTGGACGAGGCGGGCGCGGCGGATCGACTCCTCCAGCGCGGCGCGGACGGCCGGGTCCAGCTCTTCCAGCGCCCGCGTCAGGACCTCACCGGGCACCCGGACCGACTCGATCCGGACACCGTCGAGCTTCTCTCCCCAGTCGATCACTGCCGCTGACCCACGATGGCGTACGTCCTCGCAGATGGGCCGCACCGTCTCCAGGGCGGCTTCCACGTCGAACTCGGCACGGGGCAGCAGATCGCGCAGGGCTCCACCCTCGGGGAGGGCGTCGCCGCGCAGGTCGATTCGAGAGATCACACGGCAATTCTCTCAGACCGCCCGGAACGGCCGGTCGCCCGTATCACTGGCTGATACCGGTCGTCCGCACCACTGGCTGATACGTGTCTCGGCCATGTCCGGCTGTCACTGCTGACCGCTGGCTTTCACGGCGTCACACCAGGGCATAACGGCTCTACAGCAGGTAGTAGGCCCATAGGGGCATGACGGCAGCAGTCAGTGAGCCCCCTGGGGCACGACGGCAGCAGTACAGCGTGCGCGCACGACGAGGGCGCGACGGCACGACAGGCATGAAGCATGTGTGCACGGAGGGAGCGGCCGTGACCGAGCCGCACGAAGGCGACATCCCGGACGGCCTCAGCGCAGCGGAGCTGGGCATGTGGCAGTCCTTCCGCAACGGGACCACCTACGACTTACGCAGCTACGACACGACCCGCAACGACCCGTTCGCCCCGCAGACGTGGGGGCCCGAGCGGAGCGTCGGCGCGCGCACGGTGGCGCGGCTGCTGCTGGACGGCCCGCCGGCCCGGCCCGGCCGGGTGGCGGCGCTGAAGCTCCGGGGGGTGCGGATCACCGGGAAGCTGGATCTGGCGGGCGGCCGCGTCTCTCCGTACGTGGAGCTGACCGGCTGCCGTTTCGAGCAGGAGGTGGTGCTCCCGGAGTGCCACTTCACGACGCTGCGACTGGTGGGCTGCGCGCTGCCCCGGCTGGAGGCCGCGCGCCTGCAGACCGAGGGCGATCTGCATCTGCCGCGCTGCCGGATCGACCGGGGGATCCGGCTGACCGACGCCCAGATCGGCACGGATCTGCTGCTCAACCAGCTCAGTGTGGGCCCGGACCGGCACGGGCGGGCCATCGTCGGGGACGGCATGGCGGTCGCGCAGGACCTCCAGGCCGAGATGGTCGAGACGCTGGGCGAGCTGAGTCTGCGCGGGACGAAGGTGGGCGGTTCGCTGAGCCTGCGCGGCAGCCGGCTGCGCGCGGCGGAGGACCGGCGGGCGCTGAACGCCCCGCAGCTGACGGTGGAGCGCACGCTCTACATGACCGAGGCGTGGGTGAGCGTCGACACGGGGAACCAGGGCACCACTCCCCCGTACGGCGTGGTCTACGCCCCGACCCCGGCGCGCGGCACCCGCTCGCAGATCTTCGAGTGCCGGGGCGGGGTGCGGCTGGACGACGGGCGGTTCGGGGACGCGGTGGACCTGCACAAGGCCCGGTTCACCATGACCCGGCAGGAGGAGCTGTCGCTGCGCCGGATCGTGACGCCGGAGCTGCGGTTCAACGCGGAGCGCCCGGAGGAGGGCCGGGTCGTGCTGAACGGCGCGAAGGTGGTGACCCTCATCGACCTGTCGACGAGCTGGCCGGGCCCCGGCGGGCTGGCGATGGGCGGTTTCGTCTACGAGAACCTCGTCCCCTACGGCCACTTCCCGCTCTCCCGGCGGCTGGAGTGGGTGCAGGCCGCGACGCCGGAGTACGTCCCCGAGCCGTACGAGCGGCTGGCGACGGTGATGCGCAGCTGCGGGGAGGACGCGGACGCGCGCGAGGTGCTGCTCGCCAAGCAGCGCCGCCGCCGGGAGACGCTACCGCCCGCGGCGAAGGCCTGGGGGTATCTCCAGGACTGGACGGTGGCGTACGGCTACCGGCCGGGGCGGGCCGCGGTGTGGATGGCGGTGCTGTGGGCGGCGGGGACGGTGGCGTTCGCACAGCACGCGCCGCCCTCGATGAAGGGCGAGGAACATCCGCAGTGGAATCCCGCGCTGTACGCGCTGGATCTGCTGGTCCCGGTGATCAACCTCGGGCAGGACGGTTACTGGCGGATGGAGGACGCCTGGCAGTGGGCGGCGGCCGGTCTGGTGCTGGTGGGATGGGTTCTGGCCACCACGGTGGCGGCGGGGGCGTCCCGGATGCTGCGCAGGGGCTGACCGGGGTGACGTGACGGAGGCCGTGCGGGGACTGGCTCGGGAGCCGTGACCGTAGGATTCCCGGCGGCCGGGACCGCGGGCCCGGCCGCCGGGCACCCCGTGACCACCGAGGCGGATGAGCGCCAGGGGTGGATGCAATCAAGCCAACCGCGGGCATTTCCTTTGCCCTTTCTTGACCGGGCCCGATACAACCCATTCACTCGGCACAGAAGCTTCACAGCACACCTCTGGCGCGGCCCTCACCAGCGCTTTTCAATGGTCTGCACCATGGCTTTCCTTCGCGCTCTGCTCAGTACCGCGCGCATGATCCGGCACAGCCCTCCGCTGTCCGCCGGACTGTCCGCGGATGACGCGGTGCTGCTCGACGCCCCTGACGAGCGGCTCTCTCCCGCGCTGGTCGCCGCTGCCCTGGGCGACCACGAACCGGCCGCCAAGCTGCTCGCCACCACCCGGGACTCCGCCGACTGGGAGAACCGGGACCGCTACCTCGGCCATCTCGTCGCGTTCGCCCGCGGCCGGGACGGCTGGCTCGTCGACTGGCTGGCCGCCGCCCCCCGCGATCCGGACGCGCTGCTGGTCAAGGCGGAGCTGTCGGTCCGCCGGGCCTGGGAGTCGCCCGCCCGCGCGGAGCGGCTCCGCGAGGTGGGCCCGATGATCACCGCGGCCGCCGACGCGGACCCGCGTGACCCGGTGCCGTGGCGGCTCGCCCTGGACCACGCGCGCGGCACCCACGCCACGCACACCGCCTTCGAGTCTCTGTGGGAGCAGGCCGTTCGGCGCTCCGCGCACCACTACGGCTGCCATGTGGCGGCGCTGCGCTACCTGTCGGCCGCCTGGTACGGCTCGCACCGCGAGTGCTTCGACTTCGCCGAGCAGGCCGCCGAGGACGCGCTGCCCGACTCCCTGGTGCAGGCCCTGCCGGTCCGGGCGGCCTTCGCGCTGCTCCTGGACTCCCAGGCGGCGGGCCGGACCACCTCCGTACTGGAGGAGCGGATCGACACGGCGGCCGACCTGGCGATCGAGCTCTCCGCCGCCTACCGGCCCGGCGATCCGTGGCCGGCCGAGGTCCGCAACCTCCTCGCGTACGTCCTGCTCGCCCGGGGCCGCTGGGCGGAGGCACTGCACCAGTTCAACCTGATCGGGCTGCACGCGACGTCGTTTCCGTGGTCGTCGGTCTCCGAGGACGCGCTCGGCCGGTTCCTGGACGCGCGGGACGGCGCACGCCTCCAGGTGGCCTCCCTGACCCCGCTGCGCGACCGGGCCGGTCACGGCCGCCCCCGGGGCCATTACGCTTGAGCGTTGTGACCACCGCCCGCCTTCCCCTTTTCCCGCTCAACGCGGTGCTGTTCCCCGGCCTGGTGCTGCCGCTCAACGTGTACGAAGAGCGATATCGCGCCATGATGCGGGAGCTGCTGAAGAGCGACGAGGACGAACCTCGTCGCTTCGTCGTGGTCGCGATCCGCGACGGCCGCGAGATCGCCCCGACGGCCTCCGGTATGCCGGACACGGTCGCGGCGGCCCCGCCCGCCGAACGCGCCCCGGCGGACGGCTTCGGCCCCGATCCGATCCAGACCTTCCACCGGGTCGGCTGCGTCGCCGACGCGGCGACGATCCGGGAGCGCGCCGACGGCAGCTTCGAGGTCCTGGCCACCGGCACCACCCGGGTCAGGCTGCTGTCCGTCGAGGCGGACGGCCCGTATCTGACCGCCGAGGTCGAGGACCTGGCCGAGGAGCCGCCCGCCGAGGACGAGGCCGACGAGGCCGGAGCCCTGGCGGAGGGCGTGCTGCGGGCCTTCCGCTCGTACCAGAAGCGGCTGGCCGGGGCGAGCGAACGCTCGCTGGCGACCGGCGCGGAGCTCCCCGACGACCCGTCGGTGATCTCCTACCTGGTCGCGGCGGCCACGGTCCTGGACATCCCCACCAAGCAGCGCCTGCTCCAGGCCCCGGACACGGCGACCCGGCTGCGCGAGGAGCTGACGCTGCTGCGCAAGGAGACCGCGGTCATCCGGCATCTGCCCTCGCTGCCCGCGACGGACCTGACCCGGGCCCCCACCCACCCCAACTGACGAGGACCGGCCCCGGTGGCGAAGAAGCCCAAGAAGCAACAACAGCCGGGCGGCACCCCCGCCACGGTCGCCCTGACCGCGGCGGGCACCGCGTTCACGGTCCACGCCTACGACCACGACCCGGCCGGCGCGTCCTACGGCGAGGAGGCGGCCGAGGCCCTGGGCGTCTCCCCCGACCGGGTCTTCAAGACCCTGGTGGCTGACGTGGACGGCGCACTGACGGTCGCGGTGGTCCCGGTGGCCGGCTCCCTGGACCTCAAGGCCCTGGCCTCCGCGGTCGGCGGCAAACGCGCCACGATGGCGGACCCGGCGGCGGCGGAACGCACGACGGGGTACGTCCGGGGCGGCATCTCCCCGCTGGGCCAGCGCAAGCGCCTGCGCACGGTGCTGGACGCGTCGGCACGGACGCACGCCACGATCTGCGTCTCGGCGGGGCGCCGGGGCCTGGAGGTGGAGCTGGCGGCGTCGGATCTGGCGGAGCTGACAGGGGCGGTGTTCGCGGAGATCGCGCGCGCGTAAAAGATGTCCTCAATCGCCGGACGGGCTGGATTTTCCAGCCTCGCCTGCACCTGAGGCGCGCCGCCCCGGGAATTTCAGCCCCTCCGGCGATTGAGGAGCGGGGTCCGGGGCGGGGCCC
>NZ_JAFEUF010000026.1 GCF_016901035.1 Streptomyces durocortorensis | reverse complement strand
GCGAAACGCCGGTCACCGGTCGCGTCGGGCACGTACTTCACACAGACAACGATCCTCAAGCTCACGCCGGCTCTCCTGCCTACCTGGGTGTGGTCCCACCTGGGTGTCATTCGTACTGATGGAGAGATTATGGCACTCAGTACCCTCTGTAAAGGTACCCAGTGCCAAAACCCTCCTTCCGGTGCTACGTTTCGCCGCATGAGCGAGGCACGAGGACCCGAGAAGCCCGAGAAGAAGGCGCCCATGCGGGAGGTGCTCGCGCAGGCGGCCTTCCAGCTCTTCCTGGAGCGGGGCTTCGAGCGGACGACCGTCGACGACATCGTGGCGCGGGCCGGAGTGGGCCGGCGTTCGTTCTTCCGCTACTTCCCGTCCAAGGAGGACGCGGTCTTCCCGGACCATGAGCGCTGCCTCGCCGAGATGACCGAGTTCCTGGCCGCCGACGACGGCGGTGACCCGGTCGGCGCGGTGTGCGACGCCGCGCGCATCGTGCTGCGGATGTACGCGGCAAACCCCGAGTTCTCCGTGCAGCGCTATCGGCTCACCCGGGAGGTGCCGGGGCTGCGGACGTACGAGCTGTCCGTGGTGCGCCGCTACGAACAGACCCTCGCCGGCCATCTGCGGGGCCGGTTCGGCGAGGACGGTGACGGAGAGTTGCGGGCGGAGGTGATCGCCGCGTCCGTGGTCGCCGCGCACAACAACGGGCTGCGGCTGTGGCTGCGTTCGGGCGGGGCGGGCGATCCCGAGGCAGCCGTCGACCATGCGCTCGCTCTGGTGCGCGAGGTGTGGGGGCGGTCCGTCGCTCCCGCACCCGCCGTTCCCTTCCCCGTCTCCCACGGGGTGGAAGGGGAGGGGGACGGGGAGGTGATCGTGATGGTCGCGCGGAAGGGCGCCCCGATGTGGCGCGTCGTGCAGCAGATCGAGGCGGCCGTCGGCGAGAGCTGAGTATCAATGGGCACTCAGTGCCTTTACGGGTCGGCACTCAGTGCCATATGGTGCGGACGCGCCGGTAGTGCAGGTGCGGCGCGTCCGAGTCGAGCGCAGGGGGTCGAGCCGTGTCCCAGACAGGAATGGGCACCATCCAGAAGGCGCACGAGGAGTGCGGCCTCTCCTATCACCGCTGCCGCTGGTGCGGCACCGCCTCCTTCCGGCGGCTGCTGTGTCCGGTGTGCGCGTCCAGCGAACTGGAGCCCGAACGCACCACCGACCACGGCGTGGTCGTCCGGACCGCCGTGGTCCACCGCTACACCGAGGCGGCACGCAACGAGTCCCTGGTGCGGTTCCCCGAAGGATTCGTCTTCCGCTGCCAGATCGTGGGCGCCGCCCCGCATCTGGTGACGGTCGGCGCACGCGTCCGGCCCGTCTCCGGGGACGAGCCGGAGACGGGCGCGGTGGTGCTGGAACTCTGCGAGCCGCCCGCACGGCGGGACTGGATCTGAACACCCCGGCCGGCCGGCCGGCGAGCCGCCGAGCCGCCGACCGGACGGTCAGCCGAGCCGGTTGACCAGTTCGGTCGCCAACGGGGCCGACGAGGACGGGTTCTGACCGGTAATCAGATTCCGGTCGGTGATGATGAACGGGGCCCAGGGCTCGCCCTCCTGGAAGTCCGCACCCAGCGCCACCAGCCGGTCCTGGAGCAGCCACCGCGCCTTGTCCGCGAAGCCCGCCTGGGCCTCCTCGGCGTTGGTGAAACCGGTCAGCCGGTACCCGGCGAACGCGTTGACGCCGTCGGGGCCGGTCGCGGCGAGCAGCGCCGCCGGACCGTGGCAGACGACGCCCAGCGGCTTGCCCGAGGCCAGCGCGTCGGCGAGCAGCCGGCCGGAGGCCTCGTTCACCGCGAGGTCCTCCATCGGGCCGTGGCCGCCCGGATAGAACACCGCGTCGTACGCGTCCAGGTCCACGCCCTCCAGCGCGACGGGACTCCGCAGCTCCTCGAACGCGTCCAGTGCGGCCGCGACCCGGTCGGCGCCTTCCCGCCCGCCGTTGAACTCGGGCGCCAGGCTCCCGCGGTCCACGGTCGGGACGACGCCGCCGGGGGTCGCGACGACCACCTCGTGACCGGCGGCGGTGAGGGTCTCGTACGGGGTCACGGCCTCCTCGGCCCAGAAACCCGTGGGGTGCTTCGTGCCGTCCGCCAGGGTCCAGTGGTCCGCGCCGGTCACCACGAAAAGGATCTTTGCCATGTCGTACGTCTCCGTAGATCGAGAGAGTGTCTGTAGACCGAGAGTGTGTGTGCTGGGGATTCCCGGTGAGGGCTGACTCATGCGACCGTAGGACGGATCGCCCATAGGTTTCCAATAGGCTGGCAGCTATGAGAGATAGGGATCCTGATGGGTCCGCCGGGCTGGGCCGTACGGCGGACCCGCAGCCGGGTCCGGACCCGCAGCCGGCTCCGGCCGGGCCGTCGGGTCCGGCGGATCTGAATCTGCTGCGTACCTTCCTCGCCGTGCACCGGTCGGGGTCCTTCACCGCCGCCGCCCGGCTGCTCGGCCTCTCCCAGCCCACCGTCACCGCCCAGATGCGCACCCTGGAGCGGCAGGTGGACCGGGAACTGTTCGAGCGGCTGCCGCGCGGGGTCGCCCCCTCGCTGTACGCGGACGAGCTGGCGGCCCGGATCGTCGCCCCGCTGGACGCCCTGGCCGAGGTCACCGGCGACACGGTCCCGGCCGGTGAGCGCCCGGCCGACCCCGTCCACCTGGCGGGCCCCGCCGAGTTGATGTGCCTGCGGGTGCTGCCCGCGCTGGCTCCGCTCGTCGCGGAGGGGCTGCTGCTGCGCGCCGCGACCGGGCTCACCGATCCGCTCCTGGACGAGTTGCGGGCGGGCCGCCACGACCTGGTCATCGCGACCACCCGGCCGCGCGGCCGGGCCCTGGCGGCCGTGCCGCTGATGGACGAGGAGTTCGTGCTGACGGCCGCCCCGCACCGGGCGGCCCGGACCGGGGGAGCGGAGCGCATCGCGGCCGAGGGGCCGGGCGTGCTGCACGGCCTGCCCCTGATCACGTACGCCGAGGACCTGCCCATCGCCCGCCGCTACTGGCGCCACGTCTTCGGCCGCCGCCTCGATTGCCGGGCCGCCGTCACCGTGCCCGACCTGCGCGGTGTGCTCGCCGCCGTGGTGGCGGGGGCGGGCTTCACGGTGCTGCCGCGCTACCTCTGCGCGGACGAACTGGCCTCGGGCGCCCTCGTCGAGCTGTACGCCCCCGAGGACCCGCCGATCAACACCGCGTACCTCGTGCAGCGCCCCGGCTCCGCCGCCAACCCTCAGGTGGCGCGGGTGCGGGACCTCCTGATCGAAGCCGCCCGAGCGTGGTGACGGGCGACGGCCCGACTCCTCGGGAACAGCCCTTCGGCAACAACCCTCGGGAACACCTCTCGGCAACAACCCTCTGCAACAGCCCTGGGAACTACCTTCGGCAACAACCGGAAGGATCAGCCGTGTTCACCACCCGTCCCACCCTCCAGGGCACCTTCGGCATGGTGTCCTCCACCCACTGGCTGGCCTCCCAGTCCGCGATGGCGGTCCTGGAGGACGGCGGCAACGCCTATGACGCCGCCGTCGCCGCCGGGTTCGTCCTCCATGTCGTCGAGCCGCACCTCAACGGCCCGGCCGGCGAGGTGCCGATGATCCTGGCGACCGCGCACGGCGAGGTGAGCGTCCTGTGCGGTCAGGGCCCCGCCCCGGCCGGGGCGACCGTCGCCCACTACCGCTCCCTCGGCCTCGGTCTCGTCCCCGGCACCGGGCCGCTCGCCGCCGCCGTCCCCGGAGCCTTCGACGCCTGGATGCTGCTCCTGCGCGACCACGGCACCAAGGACCTGGCCGAGGTGCTGCGCTACGCGATCGGATACGCCGAGGACGGCCACGCCCCCGTCGAGCGGGTCGGCGAGACCGTGGAGACCGTGCGCGAACTCTTCACGACCGAGTGGACCGCCTCCGCCGAGGTCTACCTCCCCGGCGGCCGCTCCCCGCGCCCCGGCGAGCTGTTCCGCAACCCCGCCCTGGCCGCGACCTGGCGACGCCTGATCGCCGAGGCGGAGGAGACCGGGGGAGCGGACCGCACCGCCCGGATCGAGGCCGCCCGCGCGATCTGGCGGGAGGGGTTCGTCGCCGAGGCCCTCGTACGGCAGGCCGCCGTCCCCACCCTGGACAGCAGCGGCGCCCGGCACACGGGAACCCTGGCCGCTGCCGACCTGGCCGGCTGGTCCGCGTCGTACGAAGCCCCCGCCACGTACGACTGGAACGGCTGGACGCTGGCCAAGGCGGGCGGCTGGAGCCAGGGGCCCGCCTTCCTCCAGCAGCTCGCGCTCCTCCCGGACGCACTGCCGCCGCACGGCTCCGCCGACTACGTCCACCTGCTCATCGAGGGCTGCAAGCTCGCCATGGCCGACCGCGAGGCCTGGTACGGGGACGCCGCCGACGTCCCCCTGGACGACCTGCTCTCCGCCCCGTACAACACCGACCGCCGGATGCTGATCACGCACACCGCGTCCACCGAACTGCGCCCCGGCAGCCCCGGCGGCCGCTCCCCGCGCCTTTCCGCCCACGCCCGCGCCGTCGCCGCCGGGAAGCCCGGCGCGGCCGGCCCCGGCTTCGTCCCGGCCCCCGGCGCGGGGGAGCCCACCATGGCCCGCCGCACCAGCCCGGACGCCGAGCCGCTGGTCGCCCCGGACGGCACCACCCGGGGCGACACCTGCCACCTGGACGTCGTCGACCGCTGGGGCAACATGGTCTCCGCCACGCCCAGCGGCGGCTGGCTCCAGTCCAACCCGGTCGTGCCCGAGCTGGGCTTCCCGCTCGGCACCCGCCTCCAGATGGCCTGGCTGGACGAGGGCCTGCCCAACTCCCTGACGCCGGGCCGTCGCCCCCGCACCACCCTCACGCCCTCCCTCGCCCTGCGCGACGGCGTTCCCGTGATGGCGTTCGGCACGCCCGGCGGCGACCAGCAGGACCAGTGGCAGGTGCACTTCTTCCTCGCCGTCGCCCGGCGGGCCCGGGTCCGCGGCGGGCTCGACCTCCAGGGTGCGATCGACGAGCCGAACTGGCACAACGACAGCTTCCCGGGCTCGTTCCACCCGCGCCCCATGCACCCCGGCAGCGTCACCGTCGAGAGCCGCATGGACCCCGGCGTGATCGCGGAACTGCGCCGCCGGGGCCACCACGTCACGGTCGGCGAGCCGTGGTCGGAGGGACGCCTGTGCGCCGTGGCCCGCGACCCCGAGACCGGCGTCCTGTCCGCCGCCGCCAATCCGCGCGGCATGCAGGGGTACGCCGTAGGCCGTTGACCGGCGCTGCGGAGCGGCTGCTGGCCGAGGCTGCGGAACGGCCGCTGACCGGCGCTGCGAAAAGCTGCTGACCAGCGCCTTCGCAAGCCCGGCGGCGGTGTCGCGGGCCGACCGTGATTGGGTGGAGCCATGATCGATGACTTCTTGTACGGGACCGCCGGGCACACCGGACCGCCGGCCGAGGTCGAGGCCGCCGTGCGCGCCGCCGCCGCGGCCGAGATCATGCCCCGCCACCGGAAACTCGCCGACCACGAGATCATCGAGAAGAGCGGCCCGCACGACCTGGTCACCGCCGCCGACCGGCTGGCCGAGGAACACCTCACCGCCGCCCTCACCAAGCTGCTGCCCGGCTCGGTCGTCGTCGGCGAGGAGTCCGTGCACGCCGACCCGTCCGTCTACGATGCCCTCGGCGGCGACGCCCCCGTCTGGATCGTCGACCCGGTCGACGGCACCCGCCAGTTCGTCCGGGGCGAGGCCGGCTTCTGCACCCTGGTCGCCCTCGCCCAGCACGGCCAGGTCCTCGCCTCCTGGACGTACGCACCGGTCCTGGGCGATATGGCCGTCGCCGTACGCGGCCGGGGCGCGACGCTCAACGGCACGCCGATACGGTCCGGCGCACCCGCCCCCGGCGCCGTACTGAACGTCGCCATGTCGCACCCCGACTACACCACCGACGCCCAGAAGCGGGCCCTGCTCGGCCTGCGCACCGAGGGCATCGCGGCCCGCCCCTGCGGCTCGGCCGGCCTGGAGTACCTCGCGGTGGCGCGCGGGGACCTGGACGCCACCGCGTTCAACTGGGAGTACGCCTGGGACCACGCGGCCGGGCTGCTCCTGGTCACCGAGGCGGGCGGCGCGCAGTCGACGCTGTCCGGTGTCCCGTTCCGGATCGCCGGCGGCAACGACCTGCCGTTCACCGCGGCCCGCGACGAGGCCACCGCCGAGCGGGTCCTGACGGCGTTGCGGGCGGGCGGCTGACGGAAGCGGGGGCGCGCCCCCCTCCACAGGGGTCCGCGTCCGCGCTGTCGGTGCGGCCGCATACCCTGGGAGTCCGACTGCCGGCCGACGAAGGAGTCCCCAGTGCCGTCGATGCTCGATGCGGTCGTCGTGGGCGCGGGGCCCAACGGACTGACCGCCGCGGCCGAACTGGCCCGCCGGGGCTTCTCCGTGGAGGTCCACGAGGCGCACGACACCATCGGCGGGGGAGCCCGCACCGAGGAGCTGACCCTCCCGGGGTTCCGGCACGACCCGTGCTCCGCCGTGCACCCCCTCGGGATCGGCTCGCCCGCGTTCCGGGCGATGCCCCTGGACCGGCACGGCCTTCAATGGCTGCACCCCGAGGTCGACCTCGCCCACCCCTTCCCGGACGGGACGGCCGCCACGCTCACCCGCTCCGTGGGCGAGAGCGCCATGTCGCTGGGGGCCGCCGACGCCGGCGCCTACCGCCGCCTCATGGCCCCCTTCCTCGGCCGCTGGGACACCCTGGCCGCCGACTTCCTGCGCACCCCCTGGGAGAGCCTGCCCCGCGACCCGTACCGGATGGCCCGCTTCGGGCTGCTCGGCGTGCAGCCCGCCACCTGGGTCTCCCGGCGCTTCCAGGGCGAGAAGGCGCGCGGCCTCTTCGCCGGGCTCGCCGCCCACGCCATAGCTCCCACCAGCGGCTTCGCCACCTCCGCGATCGCCCTCGTCTTCGCGCTCGCCGCCCACGAGAACGGCTGGCCGGTGCCGCGCGGCGGCTCCCAGGCCATCTCCGACGCGCTCGCCTCCCTCCTGTGCGAACACGGCGGCACGATCCGCACCGGCAGCGAGGTCAAGCGCCTGGACGAACTGCCGCCCGCCCGCGCCTACATCTTCGACACCTCGCCCTCGGCGCTCGCCCGTATCGCCGGACTCGGCAGCGCCTACCACCGGTACCGCTACGGCGCCTCCGCCTTCAAGATCGACTACGCCCTGTCCGGCCCCGTCCCCTGGACCGCCGAGGAAGCGCGCCGCGCCGGCACCGTCCACATCGGGGCCGACGCCACCACCATCGACACCGCGCTGCGGGCCGCCGTGGAGGGCCGTGACCCCAGCGTCCCCTTCCTCATCACCGCCCAGCCCAGCCTCACCGATCCCTCCAGGGCCCCCGAGGGACGCCATGTCTTCTGGGTGTACGGACACGTCCCGGCAGGCTGGGAGGGCGACGCCACCGACGTCATCGAACGCCAACTGGAGCGCTTCGCCCCCGGGTTCCGTGACCTGGTGCTGGCCCGCGCGCTCGCCGGACCGCCCCAACTCGCCGCGCGCAACGCCAATTACGTCGGCGGCGACATCGCCTGCGGGGCCTTCGCCGGACTCCAGACCCTGATCCGCCCCAAGCTCGCCCGCGTCCCGTACGCCACCGCGCACCCGGCGGTGTTCCTCTGCTCCTCGGCCACCCCGCCCGGGCCCGGAGTGCACGGCATGTCCGGCCACCACGCCGCCAAGGCCGTATGGCGACGGCTGCGGGCGGCCTCCTGAGGCGGCCGCCCGGCCCGGAGCGCACTGCGGGTCCGCCCGGCGGGTCGCCCCGACCGGGCGGCGAAGGCCCCCGGCGCGCGGCATGATGTCCGCATGAGCACCTCTGCCTCTCCCGCCGTACGTCTGGTCCGCGGCGACATCACCGACCAGTCCGTGGACGTCATCGTCAACGCGGCGAACTCCTCGCTCCTCGGCGGCGGCGGGGTCGACGGCGCCATCCACCGGCGCGGCGGGCCGGACATCCTCGCCGCCTGCCGTGAACTGCGCGCCTCGCAGTACGGAAAGGGGCTGCCCACCGGGCAGGCCGTCGCCACCACCGCCGGACGCCTCGACGCGCAGTGGATCGTGCACACGGTCGGCCCGGTCTTCTCCGGCGCCCAGGACCGCTCCGCCCTGCTCGCCTCCTGCTACCGCGAATCCCTGCGCCTGGCAGCCGAGTTGGGGGCCAAGTCCATCGCGTTCCCGGCGATCTCCACCGGCATCTACGGCTGGCCGATGGACGACGGGGCCCGGATCGCGGTGCGCACGGTCCTGGCGGAGACCCTGGAGCCGGTCGAGGAGGTGCGCTTCGTGCTCTTCGACGCGCACGCTTACGTGGAGTTCGAGGAAGTCCTCGCGATGCGCTGACACCGCGTCCGGCGGCTGCCACCAAGGTGCGAACGGCTGTCGGATTTCCGCGCGACCTCCGTGTCGGATTTCCGCCAGCCAGGCCCCTGACCGGTGAACCATCCTGGAACCATGCACACCGACACCGAGCGCTGCGTGCGGGCCGTCCAGTCCAAGGACGCCCGCTTCGACGGCTGGTTCTTCACCGCGGTCCTCACCACCCGGATCTACTGCCGCCCCAGCTGCCCCGTCGTGCCGCCCAAGGTCCGCAACATGACCTTCTACCCGAGCGCCGCCGCCTGCCAGCAGGCCGGCTTCCGGGCCTGCAAGCGATGCCGCCCCGACACCAGCCCCGGATCCCCGGAGTGGAACGCCCGCGCCGACTCGGTCGCCCGCGCCATGCGCCTCATCCGGGACGGGGTCGTCGACCGCGAGGGCGTGCCCGGCCTCGCCGCCCGGCTCGGCTACTCCGCCCGCCAGATCGAACGCCAGCTGCTGGCCGAACTGGGCGCCGGACCGCTCGCCCTGGCCCGCGCCCAGCGTGCCCAGACCGCCCGCCTCCTCATCGAGACGACCGCGCTGCCCATGGCCGAGGTGGCGTTCGCCGCAGGCTTCTCCTCGATCCGCACCTTCAACGAGACGGTCCGCGAGGTCTTCGCCCTGGCCCCCGGCGACCTGCGCACCCGCGCCGCCCGGGGCCCGCAGGCCACCGCCGTACCGGGCGTCATCGCGCTCCGCCTCCCGTACCGGGCCCCGCTCAACCCCGGCAACCTCTTCGGCCACCTCGCCGCGACCGCCGTCCCCGGCGTCGAGGAGTGGCGCGACGGCGCGTACCGCCGCACCCTGACCCTCCCGTACGGGCACGGCGTCGTCGCCCTGACCCCGAACCCCGACCACATCGCCTGCCGGCTCTCCCTGACCGACCCGCGCGACCTCACCCGGGCCATCAGCCGCTGCCGCTGGCTCCTCGACCTGGACGCGGACCCGGTCGCCGTCGACGCACACCTGCGCACCGACCCGCTGCTGGCCCCGCTGGTCGACGCGGGCCCCGGCCGCCGGGTGCCGCGCACCGTGGACGGCGCGGAGTTCGCCGTACGCGCGGTGCTCGGCCAGCAGGTCTCCACCGCCGCCGCCCGGACCCACGCGGCCCGGCTGGTCACCGCCCACGGTGTTCCGGTCGACGACCCCGAGGGCGGGCTCACCCACCTCTTCCCGACCCCGCAGGCGCTGGCGGGCCTCGACCCGGAGGCGCTCGCGCTGCCGCGCACCCGCCGCACCACCCTCACCACGCTCGTCGCCGCCCTCGCGGAGGACCGGCTGCGCCTCGGCACCGACACCGACTGGGAGCGGGCCCGTGCCGAACTGGCCGCGCTGCCCGGCTTCGGCCCCTGGACGGTCGAGTCCATCGCCATGCGGGCCCTCGGCGACCCCGACGCCTTCCTCCCCACCGACCTCGGCATCCGCCGCGCGGCCGAACACCTCGGCCTCCCGGCCACCCCCGCCGCCCTCACCGCACGGGCCGCCGACTGGCGCCCCTGGCGCGCGTACGCCGTGCAGTACCTCTGGACGGTGGACGACCACCCCATCAACCACCTGCCCGCCTGAAGGAGCACCGCAATGACCACCACACCCGCCGCCACGGCCAAGCAGCACACCGTCGCCGACAGCCCCTACGGCCCGCTGACGCTCGTCGCCACCGACGGCGTCCTCTCCGCCCTCTACATGACCGACCAGCGCCACCGCCCACCCCAGGAGACCTTCGGCGTGCCCGATCCGGAGCCGTTCGGCGAAGTGATCGAGCAGCTCGGCGCCTACTTCGCCGGGGACCGCACCGCCTTCGACCTCCCGCTGAACCTCGCGGGCACCCCGTTCCAGCGGAGCGTCTGGGCGGAGCTGCTGAAGATCCCGTACGGCGAGACCCGTACGTACGGCGAATTGGCCGAGGAACTCGGCAAGCCGGGCGCCTCCCGGGCGGTCGGCCTGGCCAACGGCAAGAACCCGGTCGGGATCATCGTGCCGTGCCACCGGGTGATCGGCGCCTCCGGGAGCCTCACCGGATACGGCGGCGGCCTGGACCGCAAGCGGCGGCTGCTCGCCTTCGAGCGCGGTGGGACGCAGGGCGGGGCCCAGGCGCTCTTCTGAGACGGGGCGGCCCGGGGGATACCGAAGCCGGTACGCTCCCGGGCCCGCGCCGACCCGCGTCGAACCGGTCCTCAGCCGGTGAAGATCTCCACGGCCGTCCAGATGGCGAGGCCCAGCATGCAGATCCCGCCGATGCGCTGCACGGTCTTCAGCGGTACGCGCTTCGCGATGAACTTGCCCGCCAGCAGCGCCAGGGCCGACACCGACATCAGGGCGGCGGCCGAACCGATCGCCGTGGACCAGGTGCCGTTGCTCGCCGCCAGGTTGGCGGTGGTGATCTGCGTCAGGTCGCCCCACTCGCTGATGAAGACCGCCATGAACGCGGTCGAGTAGACCGGCCAGAAGCCGGTCACCGTCTTCACCTCGGTCTCGTCATCGTCGTCCCCGCCGCTGCCGCGCAGCAGGAGGAACGCGCCGAGGGCGAAGAGCGAGGCCGAGACGAGCTTGACGATCCAGTCGGGCAGCAGCCCGATGAGGCTGCCCGCGCCGACGGCGATGGCGACGTGCACGATGAACGCGGACGAGGTGCCGAACCATACGTAGAGCGGGCGCATCCGCGTGCCCATGGCGAGCGAAGCGAACATCGTCTTGTCGGGGAGCTCCGCGAGGAAGATCAGCCCGAAGGCGGTGATGATCGCCAGAAGGTCGAGATGCATTCCGGGTGGCTTTCTGTGCGAGCCGGGCCCCGGATCTTCGCGAAGCGCCGCACGGGCTTTCGGGAGGACCACTCGGCCCGGCATGACGGCAGCACCCACAGGGCGTGGGCGTGTCATACAGGACCGAAGGTCTCGCCCGCCCGGGGATTCCTTCTCAGGATCCACGAGCCCGGCCACCGGGAACCCGAGGGCTCCAGTGTGTCGACGACCGGTTTGCGGGGCTACTCCCCTTCGCAGCCGTCAACGATACCCCACCCGCTTCGGCAAGGGTGCTGGTGTTCGAGCCGTGGACGCCTCGGTAGAGTCGTGGTGATCACCCGGACCGCCGGTGGTCGCCCCACCACCCCTCTCCGCGACGGGAAGTGCCCCGATGAGCCGCCGTTCCCGCAAGGACGTGCCCGCCCAGGGCGCCGGCCGCCCCACCGTCAGCGTCTGCCGGGGCTGCTGCTGCGGTACCGAGAAGATCCCGGGCGTCGACCACGCCGCCCAGCTGGCCCGGCTGCGCTCCGGTCTGGACGGCGCCGCCACCGTGCGGGCGGTCGAGTGCCTGGACGCCTGCGAGCAGGGCAACGTGATCGTCGTCCAGCCCTCGGCCGACGGGCGCCGGGCCGGGGGACGGCCGGTCTGGCTGGGCCTGGTCAACGACGAGCACGCCGAGCAGGACATCGTGACCTGGGCGGCGGCCGGCGGCCCGGGGCTCGCGGACGCCCCGGACATCCTCGACCTGTACGTCTTCAAGCCCTCGCGCCGGGTCTCGGCGGGCCTGGACGGCTGAGAACCCCGCACCGCCGGGGCTCCCTCACAGGCCCTGCGTCAGCCGGTGCAGCCGCAGGGCCAGCTGGATCTCCAGCGTGCGGGCGGGTGCGTTCCAGTCCGGGCCGAGGAGCCGGCCGATGCGCTCCAGCCGCTGCACCACCGTGTTCACATGCACGTGGAGCGACGACGTGGTCCTGGTCGGACTCGCGCCCTCGGCGAAATAGGCGTCCAGCGTGGTGACCAGATCGGTGCCGCGCCGCTCGTCGTAGTCGAGCACGGGCCCCAGCGTCCGCCGCACATAGCCCCCCAGGTCCGCCTGATCACCCAGCAGTACGCCGACGAACCCCAGGTCCGCGACGGCCCCGCCGCTCCCCGTGCGGCCGAGGGCGCGCAGCGCGGAGAGGCACCGGCCGGCCTCGCGGTGTGCGTCGGGCAGCTCGGCCGGACCCGTGGCCGGGCCCGCCGCGCCGACCGTGACGGGGAAGCCGACCGCCTGGCCCAGCTCGGCGGCGAGCGCCTGCGCGGCCGCTCCCGGTGCGTCGGACGGCGCGACCAGGACGACATGGTCGTGGTGGAGTCCGGCCAGCCCGTTCAGGGCCTGCGCGCTGCGGGCGGTCGCGGCCAGCAGCCGGTGGCGGGGGGCCACCTCGCTGTGCGCGACGAACACACTGTGGCGGCGGTTCAGATTGACGCCGAGCCTGCGGGCACGCGCGGCGAGGGTGCCCGGGTCTCCGGTGCGCGCGAGCAGATCGCCCAGCAGCTCTCCCCGTACCCGGTCCTCCGTCTCGGCGACCGAGCGGCGCAGCAGCATGAGCAGCGCGGTGACGACGCTGGCCCGCTCGAACAGCAGCCGGTCGGCGTCCGCGAGCCCGGCCCGGCCGGTCAGGGCGATGGAACCGAGGAGCTCGGGCCCGGCGAGGACGGCGCAGACCCAGGTGCCGTCCAGCGGAACCGCCCGGCCCCTGGCCCGGGAGGCCGACACCGCCGGGATCGGCTGCGGCAGCGGTTCGGCGCGGGCCCGGGCCAGCTCCGCGCCGTCCGCGTCATGGATGAGGATCCCGCCGTCCAGGATGTCCGCGAGGGCCGCCGCCACGTCGTCGGCCCCGCCGCCCTGGAGCACCAGGTCGGTGAGCTGGTCGTGCGCCTCCTCGGCGCGGCGCATCGCCTCGCTGTGCGTCCGGATGGTCTCCGACGCGGCGTTCAGGTCGACCAGCGCGGCCCGGGTCTCCTCCAGCAGCCGCGCCCCGTCGATGGCGATCGCCGCGTGGTCGGCGAGGGAGGACAGCAGCGCCACCTCGGTGGCGGTGAACTCGCGGGGGGCCCGGTCGGCCGCGTACAGCACCCCGATGACGCGGGCGCCGAGCCGCAGCGGGACGCCGAGGATCGCCCGCAGGCCCTCGTCCAGGACCGCGCTGTCGATGGAGGTGGTGTGGTGGAACCGGGTGTCGGCCTGGTAGTCCCCGGTCGCGTACGGCCGGGCCGTCTGGGCCACCAGCCCGCCCAGGCCCTCGCCCATGCCGAGCCGCACCCGCTGGAACGCCTCGGCCACCGAACCGTCGGTGACCCGCATGTACGTGTCGCCCGCGGCGTCGTCGTTGAGCGAGAGGTAGGTGACGTCGGTGCCGAGCAGCAGCTTCGCCCGGTGGACGATGGCCCGTAGCACGGCGTCCAGGTCCCGCAGGGCCGCCAGGTCGCTGGCCGTGTCGAACAGGGCGGTGAGCTGCGCCTCGCGCACCCGGTGCTGGCCGAGCGTGCGCCGGATGCGCAGCGCCACGGCGGCGGCCTCGGCGATCTCCGCCAGCTCGGCCGCGGAGGCCCCCGCCTGCCGGGCGTCGGCGGCCGGCCGGTCGAACTCCTCGGCCGCCGCACCCTGCGCCAGCAGGTCGAGGAGCCGGCGCAGGGCGGGCGCGGAGTGCTGGGCGGGGCGTGTCACGCCGGTGAGCATACGGTGATCGCCTCCCGGGAAGGGCCGAGCGGGCAACAGGGGACAGCCCTCCCGCGCACCGCGTACGAAGCGGTGCGGCGCGCGGGAGGGCGGGGAATCAGCGGCCGAGGGGGACCGAGTCCTTGACGGTCGCGGTCGGCTGGGCCGGGACGGAGCGGTCCGGCCCGTCCTTGGTGAGGTCGCGTCCCCGGGTCTCCTTGGCCACCCAGACCGTCACCGCGGTGACCAGGGAGGCGAAGCAGAGGTAGAGGGAGACGGGGACGGACGACTCGTAGTCCTTGAGCAGTTCGACCGCGATCAGCGGGGCGAGGGCGCCGCCGATGATCGAGGCGAGCTGGGAGCCCATCGAGGCGCCGGAGTAGCGGACCTTCGTGTCGAACATCTCCGAGATGAACGCCGCCTGCGGGCCGTACATCGCGCCGTGCAGGAGCAGGCCGAGGGTGACCGCGAGGACGATGACGGGGAACGACCTGGTGTCCAGGAGCGCGAAGAAGGCGAACGCCCAGGCCGCCATGCCCACCGCGCCGATCAGGGTGACCGGGCGGCGGCCCAGCCGGTCCGAGAGCGCGCCCCACAGCGGGATGGTGACGAAGTGCACCGCGGAGCCGATCAGGACCGCGTTCAGGGCATCGCTCCTGGACATCTCCAGGTGCACGGTCACGTAGACGAGCAGGAAGGCGGTGAGGATGTAGTACGAGATGTTCTCGCCGAAGCGCGTGCCGATCGCGAGGAGCACCTCGCGCCAGTTCTTGCGGAACACCTCGACGACCGGGGGCTGTTCCTTCTCCCCCTGTGCGGCGGCCTCGGCCGACTTGCGCTGCGCCTCCAGGAAGACCGGGGACTCCTCGACCGAGATCCGGATCCACAGGCCGATCATGACGAGGACGCCGGACAACAGGAACGGTATGCGCCAGCCCCAGGCGAGGAACGCCTCCTCGGACTGGACGGCCGCGAGCAGCGCCAGGACGCCGGTCGCCAGCAGATTGCCGCCGGGCGCACCGGACTGCGGCCAGGAGGCCCAGAAGCCGCGCCGTTCGTCGCCGCCGTGCTCGGAGACGAGCAGCACCGCACCGCCCCACTCGCCGCCGAGCGCGAAGCCCTGCACCAGGCGCAGGACGGTCAGCAGGATCGGCGCCCACACCCCGATGCTCGCGTGGGTGGGCAGCAGGCCCATGGCGAAGGTGGCGCCGCCCATCATGAGCAGGCTGAGCACGAGCAGCTTCTTGCGGCCGATCTTGTCGCCGTAGTGGCCGAAGACGACGCCGCCGAGGGGACGGGCGGCGAAGCCGACCGCGTACGTCAGGAAGGCGAGCAGGGTGCCGACCAGGGGATCGCTGCTGGGGAAGAACAGCGAGTTGAACACGAGCGCGGCGGCCGAGCCGTAGAGGAAGAAGTCGTACCACTCGATGGTGGTGCCGACGAGGCTGGCCGCGACGATGCGGCCGATGCGGCTGTTGCCGGGCGGAGCGGAACTGAGGGAACCCATGGTGAGTCACCGCGTTTCATTGGCAGGGCTGTCAGGGACGGGGGTGCGGGTCGTGCGCGTGGTGAGGGGGGTGCGGGTCGTGCGCCCGGCTCCGGTGGGGGGCCGGAGACGGAGTGGGGTTCAGCGGGCGCCCCAGCCCCCGTCGACGGGGAGCGAGGCGCCGGTGATGTATCCGGTGTGGGGGCCGCAGAGCCAGAGACAGATCGCGGCGACCTCGTCGGGTTCGATCAGCCGCTTGATCGCGGAGCGGTCCAGGAGGATGTCGGAGACGACCTCCTCCGGGGGGATCCCGTGCGCGGCGGCCTGGCCCGCGATCTGGCCCTCCACCAGAGGCGTGCGGACGTAACCGGGGTTGACGCAGTTGCTGGTCACCCCGTGCGCGGCGCCCTCCAGGGCGGCCACCTTGCTCAGCCCCTCCAGGCCGTGCTTGGCGGCGACGTAGGCGGACTTGAAGGCGCTGGCCCGCAGCCCGTGCATGCTGGAGACGTTGACGATCCGGCCCCACCCACCGGCGTACATGTGCGGAAGACACTGCCGCATCAGCAGGAACGGGGCGGTCACCATCACCTGCTGGATCAGCGCGAACCGGGCCGGCGGGAACTCCTCGATGGGGGACACGTGCTGGAGCCCGGCGTTGTTGACCAGCACGTCCACCCCGGCCGGCAGCGACCCGACCGCCTCCGCGTCGGCCAGGTCCACGACGTGGGCCACCCCGCGGATCGCGGCGGCGACGGACTTGGCGCTCTCCGCCTCCCGGTCGACCACGTGGACCAGGGCCCCGGCGGCGGCGAGCGGCGCGGAGGCGGCCCGCCCGATGCCGCTGCCGCCGCCGGTGACAAGGGCGGTACGCCCCCTGAGGTCCACGGCCCCGGCGTCCGGCGCCGGGGAAGCGGAGGCTGCGTGAAATTGGCTCGTCATGGCCGGAAACGCTAGAGACACACGGCCGGACATCCCATGGCGTGAATCTCCACAGTGAGCCGTCGCAGAGTGGGGACCGGCACCATGGGCGGCTACCCGGCCGGCGGGCAGCGGGTGAGCCGTTCGGCGGGAGTGGCTTCCGCTGACAGCTTCAGGGTGCGGCTCGACGGGGGGCGTCGGCCGTCGTCCAGCCAGCGTTCCAGCGCCGCGGCCACCGGCTCTTCGGGGAACCCGGCCCTTGGACGGAACGCGCCGGGGTAGGGTCCGCGCATGGCCAAGGTGACCGTCAGTCTGGATGCCGAACTCGTCGTCGAAGTCATGGTGCTCGCGGGGGTCGGAAACCCCCAGGACGCCGTCGAACTCGTGGTCCGCGACTACATCGCGCGCGGCCACCGCACCGAGGCTCTGGTCGCCGAGCGCGAGGGGACGGCGCGCGACGTGGAGCCCAAACCCGAGGCCCAGCAGGGCTGACCGCCGTTCGCTCCGCTGCCGGCCGTGACCGTCCCCGCACCGGAGCCGGTACGGGGACGGTCACGGTCACGGCTTCGTGCGGCGCCTACCGTACGGCGACGTAGTCCCCGTTCGACGACCTCGCGCCGGAGGTGGTGTTGCCGTGGTACGTCCACCGCCAGGTGCCCGGCCCGGTCGCCTTCACCGTGGTCCTGAGGACCCCCGACTTCCCCGACGTCGCCTTCTTGACCGTCTTGTACGAGGAGGACCCGGCCGCCTTGAACTGCAGGCTCACCGAGCGGCCGGCGTACCCCTGGTAGGTGTGGGTGTCCCAGTTCGCCCGGGTGACCTTGCCGGTCACGGTGATCGTCTTCCCCTTCGCGACAGGCTCGGGCGAGGCGTTGACCGTGACCCGGGTGGCCCGCTGGACCCACAGCGGAAGGTTCTCGTCGTCGATGTCCCAGGCGTCGCCCGCGAGGCGGATCCGAGCGGCGGTCTTCCACGCTCCGGCGTCCTCGTTCCCGAAGTCGAGGTGCCGGGGGTCGATGTACAGCCACTGCTCGAAGTCGCAGATGCCCTTCGCCTTGTTCACCACCTTGCAGTCACTGCCTTCGATGGCGTTCCACAGCTCGTCCCCCCAGCCGGGCTTGCCGCGGTAGGGGAACGCCGTCGGCCCGTAGTCGTACTTCAGCTTGGTGGTCATCCGGAGGGTTCCGTACACCTTGACCTCCTCCTCGACCCCGACCACGATCGGCTTCCCGCCGTTCATCGTGACCCGGCTGAAGGCGACCCCGCCCTCCGCTGCCCCGGCCGGCACCGCCGCCACCCCGGTGAACACGGCAGCGGCCCCACCGGCCACGACCGCTCGCCCGATCGTCTTCCTCACGTGCGATCCGTCCCTCTTCCCTGCCGCCGGGGGCGGGCACGCGGGTGCGCCGGCCCGAGGTGTGTCCTCACGGCTGATCAGGAGACCGGGGAGGGCGGTGCGCGGTTGTACGTCGGACGGCAACGATTCGATCACCCGCCGCCGGACCGTACGGCCCGCTGCCGGGAGGTTCTCCTACGCGACCGGCTCGCCGTCCTCCAGCTCCACAGGGCCGCCGCCCGTCGCCAGGGCCTCCAGCGCCGCCCGCACCCGGCCGCCGAGCGTGCCCAGCAGGTAGTCGTCCAGCTCGGCGGGGGCCACCAGTCGCCAGGACAGCAGCTCCTCCTCCTGGAGCCGGATCGCGGCCAGCCGGTCGGCGGTGAGGATCCCGCCGTCGTACAAGTACGCCACGATCGGCGGCCGGCCCGCGCCCCGCACCCAGTCCACGGCGAGCAGCCGACCCGGGGCCACGTCGAGGCCGATCTCCTCCGCCGTCTCGCGGCGGGCGCCCTGCCGGGGGCCCTCGCCCGTCTCCGACTCGATCGTCCCGCCGGGCAGTGCCCAGCCCTTGCGGTAGTTCGGCTCGACGAGCAGGACCCGGCCGGTCGCGTCGCGAAAGAGCGAGGCGGCACCGGCGAGGACCCGGGGGAGGCCGGCGATGTACGCGGCGTAGTCGGCGTCGGGAGTCGTCACGGCCGACAGCGTAGTGGGGGGAGCGGGGCAGCGGGGCGGTTCCGGACGGCCATGGGCAGATCAGGGGTCGTGCGGATAGGGTCGGGGCGGCGCGACTGCCTGTTCGAAAGCAAGGGATGCAAGGTGACGGACGGAGCAGATGTGGAGACCGCCCGCGTGCTCGTGGCGGCGGACAAGTTCAAGGGCTCGCTCACGGCCGTAGAGGTCGCGGAGCGGGTGACGGCCGGGCTGCGGCGTGTCGTACCCGGCCTGGCGGTGGAAACCCTGCCGGTCGCGGACGGCGGCGACGGTACGGTCGCGGGGGCGGTGGCCGCCGGATTCGAGCGCCGCGAGGCGCGGGTGACCGGGCCCCTCGGGGATCCGGTGACGGCGGCGTACGCGCTGCGCGGGGACACCGCCGTGGTGGAGATGGCCGAGGCCTCGGGCCTCCAGCACCTGCCCGACGGGGTGTTCGCCCCGCTCACGGCCACCACGTACGGCTCGGGCGAGCTGCTGAAGGCGGCCCTGGAGGCGGGGGCGACGACGATCGTGTTCGGGGTCGGCGGCAGCGCCACCACCGACGGCGGCGCGGGCATGCTCGCCGCCCTCGGCGCCCGCTTCCTGGACGCGGACGGCAAGCCCGTCGCCCCCGGCGGCGGCCCCCTCGCGGAGCTGGCCGAGGCCGACCTCTCCGGGCTCGACCCGCGTCTGGCGGACGTCGACCTGATCCTGGCCAGCGACGTCGACAACCCGCTGACCGGGCCCAAGGGCGCGCCCGAGGTGTACGGCCGGCAGAAGGGCGCGAGCGAGGAGGACATCGCGGTCCTCGACGCGGCCCTCACCCACTACGCCTCGATCCTGGGCCCCGACACGGCGGCCCTGCCCGGCGCGGGCGCGGCCGGAGGCATCGGCTACGGGGCGCTCGTCGCCCTCGGCGCCCGCTTCCGCCCCGGCATCGAGGTCATGCTCGACGTCCTCGGCTTCGCCCCCGCGCTCGCCCGCGCCACGCTCGTGATCACCGGCGAGGGCTCGCTCGACGAGCAGACCCTGCACGGCAAGGCCCCGGCCGGGGTCGCCTCCGCCGCCCGCGCGGCCGGGATCGAGGTCGTCGCGGTCTGCGGCCGCCTCGCCCTGCCCCCGGAGGCCCTGGAGAAGGCGGGCATCCGCCGCGCCTACGCCCTGGCCGACCTGGAACCGGACCCGGCGGTGTCGATGGCCCAGGCCGGGCCGCTGCTGGAGCGGGCGGCGGAGTCGATCGCCCGGGACTTCCTGGCGGGCTGACGACCGTACGACCGGCTGTCGTCGGCTCCGCCCCGTGGCGGCCTCCCCTCACGGTGGGGCTGACGACAGCCGTCGCGGTGGGGCCGATGACAGCCGCAGCACGTCCAGCGCGAGCACCAGGTCGACCAGCTCGCGCGGCCGGGACAGCGAGCGTGCGGTCAGGCGTTCCAGGCGCCGCAGCCGGTTGAACACCGTGTTGCGGTGACAGCCCAGCCGGGCCGCGGCCCGCCCCACCGAACCCCCGCACTCCATCCACGCCTCCAGCGTCCCGACCAGCAGGGACCGCTCCGCCGGTACCAGCGTCAGCAGCGGGCCGAACACCTCCGCAAGGAGCCGGGTGGACAGCTCCGGGCGGCTCACCAGCAGGGCCGCCGGAAGCCGCTCGTCCAGCCGGACGATCTCCCGGCTGCCCGGCTCGCACGTCAGCAGCGCCGTACCCGCCAGTCGGCGCGCCGCGCCCAACTCCGCCGGCGAGCCCACCACCGGGCTCACGCCCCCCGGCCCGGCGCCCAGCTCCCTGAGGCGCACCACCGCCCGCGCCGGGCCCGCCGGGCCCAGCAGCACCACCGCGACTTCCCGAGCCTCCCGGCCCGCCTGAGCCTCCTGAGCCTCCCGGCCCGCCTGAGCCTCCCGAGCCCCTCGGCCCTCCCGAGGCCCGTGAGCCCTCCGATCCTCCCAGCCCTCCTGAGCCCGCTGCACCTCCCAGCCCTCCCGGCCCGCCTCCGTGCCCGGAAAACTTGCCGCCGCGCCCCACCACCAGCGCGTCCCGTCTGTGTCCGGACCTTGGACCACCGCCGCCGGCGGCACCGGCGCGCCCAGCACCACCACCGCGTAACGCCCCCGCTCCGGCAGCCCGAGGCCGCGCGCCGCACGCGCCACCAGGTCCGGCGCGGCGTCGCCCGCCAGCAGCGGGCCGAGCAGCGCCCCGTACCGCGTTCCACGCCGCATCCGCCGCATCCGCCGCTCCGTCCCCGGGTCCGGGCGCTCCTGATGACCGATGAGGATGCCACCGGCCCCGCGGGCGGGCGCCCGCCCGTCACCGCGTCTGTGCGCGTGCACAACGAGGCCCCTCGTTCGCTGGTCGCCCGCATCGAGTCGGCCCCGCCCCGTGGACGCACGTCCCGCCCGGTGCTGGTCTGTGGCACCACCCCCACCGATGAGCACCACACACGACACACGACATGGCGGAAGCACGACACACGACATGGCGGAAGGAGGAGGACGCATGGCAACGCTAGAGATCCGCGCGCTGTCCGTCGGCTACGGGCCGGTCCGGGCCCTGCGCGACATCTCCGTCGACGTACCGGACGGCGGGATCACCGCCGTACTCGGCGGCAACGGCGCGGGCAAGACCACGCTGCTGCGGGCCGTGTCGCGGACCCTCGGCTTCCACCGCGGGACGGGCACCGGGACCATCCGGTTCGACGGCCGCCCCCTGGAGGGGCTGCGGCCCGCCCAGGTGGTGGCCGCGGGAGTCGTCCAGGTACCGGAGGGCCGGCAGGTCTTCGCCCGGATGACGGTGGCCGACAACCTGCGGGCGGGCGCCCTCGGGGCACGCGGCGGGCGCAAGGAGACGAGCGCGGCCCTCGCCCGGGTGCACGAGCTGTTCCCGGTGCTCGCCGACCGCGCGCACCAGCGGGCCGGGCTGCTGTCCGGCGGCGAACAGCAGATGCTGGCCATGGGCCGCGCCCTGATGGCCGGGCCCCGGCTGCTCCTGCTGGACGAGCCCTCGCTCGGCCTCGCCCCGCTGATGGCGGCCAGGATCGCCGAGACCGTGCAGGAGATCAACGCGAGCGGCACCTCCGTCATGCTCGTCGAGCAGAACGCGGCGATCGCCCTGCGCCTCGCCTCCACGGCGTACGTCCTCGACGTCGGCGAGGTCGCCCTGGCCGGGCCCGCCGACGAACTCGCCGCCTCCGACGAGGTCCGCCGCCGCTACCTCGGCGTCGTCGACGAGGACGCGGCGGCGGACGCCGACCCGGCCGCGCGGACCCGGCGCACCCTGAGCAGGTGGTCCGCATGACGACCACCGCACCGGCCCGCCAGGACACCACCGCGGCCGCTCTCGCCGTGCAGGACGTCACCGTCCGCTTCGCCGGGCTCACCGCCCTGGACGCCGTCTCCTTCACCGTCGAACCCGGCAGCGTGCACGCCGTCATCGGACCCAACGGCGCGGGCAAGTCCACCTGCTTCAACGTCCTGTCCGGCGTCTACCGCGCCACCTCCGGACACGTCCGCCTCGGCGACACCGAGCTCACCGGACTCCCGCCGCACGCCATCGCGGACCTCGGGGTCGCCCGCACCTTCCAGAACCTGGCGCTGCCCCCGCACGCGACCGTCGCCGACAGCCTCCTTCTCGGCCGCCACCGGCTGACCCGCTCCGGGTTCGTCGCCACCGGCCTGCGGCTGCCCTCCGCCGTCCGCGAGGAGCGACGCCACCGCGACCGGGTCCGGGAGATCGCCGAGTTCATCGGACTGGAGGGGCAGTTGGAGCGACCCGCGGGATCGCTTCCGTACGGGCAGCAGAAGCTCGTCGAACTCGGCCGCGCCCTGTGCATGGAGCCCAAGGTCCTGCTGCTGGACGAGCCGATCGCCGGGATGACCGCCGACGAACGCCGCCGCACCGCCGCCGTCGTGGCCGACGTGCGCGACAGCCTCGGCATCTCCATCGTGCTGGTCGAGCACGACATGGGGGTGGTGATGCGGCTCGCGGACGCGGTGACCGTACTCGACTTCGGACGACGGATCGCCGGGGGAACCCCCGCCGAGGTCCAGAACGACCCGGCCGTCGTCCAGGCCTACTTGGGAGCACCTCAATGACCACGTTCGTCGAACTCCTCCTCGGCGGCCTGTCGATCGGCTCGGTCTACGCACTCATCGCGCTCGGGTTCGTCGTCATCTTCAAGGCCACCGAGGTCGTCAACTTCGCCCACGCGTCCCTGCTGTTGGCCGGCGGCTACGTCACCGCCGTGCTCCACGACGACATCGGGTTCTGGCCCGCGCTGCTCGTCGGGATCGCCGGGGCCGCGTCCGTCGGGGCGGCCATCGAGTTCTTCGTGATGCGCCGCTACCGGGGCAGCGACCACAGCGTCCTCGCCATCGTCACCATCGGCGTCGACATCCTCCTGATCACCGAACTCACCCGCCGGATGGGCACGGACGTGCTCGCCCTCGGAGACCCCTGGGGCAACGAGGTCGTCACCATCGGCGGTGTCACCCTCGCCCAGACCCGCATCGCCGCGTTCCTCGCCGCCGGGCTGCTGATCACGGTGTTCCTGCTCGCCTTCCGCTACACCTCGTGGGGCGTGTCGATGCGGGCCGCCGCCGAGAACCCGCAGACGGCGGCGCTCATGGGCATCAAGCTGGGGCGGGTCTCGCTCGCCGCGTGGGCGGTCGCCGGGGCGCTGGCCGCCGTCGCCGCGCTCTTCCTCACGGTGTTCCCGACCCCCGGCCTGGAGCGCGCCACCTCGCTCGCCGCTCTCAAGGCGTTCCCCGCCGCGATCCTCGGCGGACTCGACTCCACCACCGGGGCGCTGGCCGGCGGACTCATCGTCGGCGTCACCGAGTCGCTCGCCACCGGCTATCAGAGCGATCTCTCCTTCCTCGGCCGGGGCATCGGCGATCTGGCGCCCTACCTGGTGATGGTGGCCGTCCTGCTGATCCGCCCCGCGGGACTCTTCGGCACGAAGGAGCTGGCCCGTGTCTGACACCACCGCCGAGACCCCCGCCGTCCCCGCCACTTCCGTACGCGGCGGCGGACCGGAGAGCCTCACCGACCGGCTGCGCAGCCCCCGCACGTACGCCGTCCTCATCGGCTCCCTCCTGCTCCTCGCCCTCCCGTTCTACCTGGACCGCTTCTGGCTCCAGGCCGGACTGTTCGCGATGGCGGCGGCCATCGGTGCCATCGGGCTCAACATGCTCACCGGCGCCACCGGCCAACTCTCCATGGGCCACGCCTTCTTCCTCGCCGTCGGCGCGTACGGCTACTGCGTCCTGGCAGGGGAGAGCAGCACCGAGAACGGCCACACGCTGAACGGCCTCGGGCTGCCCACCTGGCTCGCCGCGATCCTCGCGGTGCTGCTCGCCGGGGCGGCGGGCGGCATCTTCAGCCCCATCGCCGGACGGCTGCGCGGCGCGTACCTCGGCATCGCGACCCTCGCGCTGATCTTCATCGGGCAGCACATCCTGTTCAACGCGGGCTCGCTGACAGGGGGTTACAACGGCAGGGCCGTACCGCCGCTGTCCGTCTTCGGGTTCACCTTCGACGACTCCGAACTCGTCGTCGCCGCCGTGCCGTTCGGCTCCTCGGAGAAGCTCTGGTACGCCGGTCTGCTCGCGCTCCTGCTGAGCGCGCTGTTCGCCCGGGGCGTGCTGCGCGGCCGTCCCGGACGCGCCATGAACGCCATCCGCGACCACCGGATCGCGGCCGGGGTGATGGGTGTGCCGGTGGCCCGCTACCGGGCCGGCGTCTTCGTCCTGTCCTCGATGTACGCGGGCCTCGCGGGCGTCCTGCTCGCCCTGGTCTTCCAGCGGACCGTGCCCGAGTACTTCGGCATGATCCTGTCCCTCGAATACCTCGCCATGATCGTCATCGGCGGGCTCGGCAGCGTCGCGGGAGCCGTGATCGGCGCCGCCTTCGTCTCCCTGCTCCCGCAGGTGTTCACGCACTACAGCGACTCCCTGCCGCTGGTCTCCGCCCCCGGCACGGGCGGTCTGGCACCCGGTGAGGCGTCCCGCTATCTGTACGGCGCGGCGGTCGTCGCGGTGGTCCTGTTCCTGCCCGGCGGCCTCGCCCGCCTGGGCCTCGCCCGCACGAAGAAGCCGAAGAATCCGGCTGTTCCGAAGCAACCAGCGGCTCCGAAGAATCCAGGGGAGAAGTCATGAAACTGAGAGTGCTCACGGCCGTGGTCGCGGCCCTCGCCGTCACCCTCGTCGGGTGCAGCGGCAAGGCGACCGAGGGGAAGGCGGACGGGGAGGGCGAGGGCGGGATCAAGACGGGCCCCGGGGTCTCCTCCTCGACGATCTCCCTCGGTGTGCTGACCGACATGACCGGCGTCTACGCCTCGCTGGGCAAGAGCGTCACCCAGGCCCAGCAGCTGTGGGTCAAGCAGACCAACGACGCGGGCGGCATCTGCGACCGGAAGATCGAACTGACGGTCCGCGACCACGGATACGACCCGCAGAAGGCGATCGCCGCGTACACCGAACTGGTGCCGGACGTGGCGGGCTTCGCCCAGTTCATCGGCTCCCCGTTCGTCGCCGCCGTCGAGCAGCGCATCGACGGCCAGGACAAGGGCCTCGTGCTGCCGCAGGCCTGGTCGGCGAACCTGCTGGGCTCCCCGTACATCCGGGTCATCGGCGCCACCTACGACGTCGAGACGATCAACCTCATCGACTACCTCCTCGCCGAGAAGCGCATCGCGAAGGGCGACAAGATCGGTCACGTGTACTTCGAGGGCGACTACGGCGAGAACGCGCTCGTCGGCTCGAAGCACGCGGCGAAGGAGGCCGGGCTCACGGTCGTCGAGCAGAAGATCAAGCCGACCGACAACGACATGACGGCCCAGGTCGCCGCCCTCAAGCAGGCAGGGGTCAAGGCCGTCATCGTCAGCGCCGGACCGCGCCAGGCGGCCTCGCTCGTCGGCGTCGCGGCGGCCACCGGCTTCAACGTTCCGGTCGTCGGCAACAACTCGGCCTTCGCGCCCCAGCTGTTGAAGACCCAGGCGGGCCCGGCCCTGCTCAAGGACTACTACGTCGCCTCCTCCACGCTCCCCATCGGCGACCCCGGCGACGGCCCCGCCAAGCTCGCCAAGGAGTACGCCGCCCAGTACCCGAAGGACGTCCTCGACAACGGCGTCGTCGCCGGATACACGGCAGCCTCCCTCTTCGGCGAGGCCCTGACCAAGGCCTGCGACGACAAGGACCTCACCCGCGAGGGCATCGACAAGGCGCTCCTCACGATCAAGGGGTACGGGACCGAGTTCGGGGTGACGCACGACTTCTCGGACCCGAAGGCGCCGTCCACCCGCGAGAGCGTCATCATGAAGCCCGACGCCGGTGCAGCCGGCGGGCTGAAGGTGGTCCGACCGGCCGAGGTCGCCCCGGCGGCCGAGTCCTTCACCACCGGCTCCTGAACTCTCCTTCGACGGGAGGTCCGACCGGGCACCCCGGTCAGACCTCCCGGCCGTCCATCCCGATGTACCGGAAGCGGCCCCGCTCCACGCGGTAGATGAAGACCCCGGTCCCGGTGTACATCCCGTTGGCGGACTCGAAGGCGTAGCTCTTGGAGACGCCCTTGTACGAGGTCGTCCGCAGCGCGGGCAGCAGATCCTGGCGGGTCACCTTCTCCCGCTTCAGCCTCTCGGCGCAGGCGGCGATGAGCCCCACCGCGTCGTACGCCTCGGCCGCGAACAGCGGCGGCGCGTGGTCGAAGCGCTTGCGGTAGGCGGCCGCGAACGGGTGCACCGCGGGTACGGAGGCGGGGTCGGCGGCCGTCGAGACGACCAGCCAGCCCGCCGCGTCCTCGCCCGCCTCCGCCAGGAACCGCGGGTCGTGCACGGCCTGGGTGCCGATCTTCGGCCCCAGGAACCCGGCCCTCGTCAGCGACTTCGCGAACCGTCCGGCATCCCGCCACCCGCCTCCGTACACCACCGCCCCCGGCTGCTTCGCGACGATCCGCTCGGCCTCCGCGTCCAGGTCCCGGGCGCCCTCGCGTACGGTCTCCGCGAACACCGTGCGGCCGTTGCCGCGCAGCCCCGCGTCGAGGAAGCGGGTGGTCTGCCGGCCGTATTCGGTGCCGTCGTCGACCAGCGCGACCTTGTCGATCTCGTACGCCCCGAGGAACTCCGCCACCGGCAGCATCTGCATGTCGTTGCGCGGCCGGGCGCACAGGAAGATCCGGTTCAGATGGCGGATGTCCCCGTCGACCACGCTGAGCAGCGGCAGCGCCGCCTCGTCGTACGCGACCAGCGCCTCCCGGGCCGCGTCCGTGCCGGTCGCCCCGATCGCGGCCACCATGAGCGGGTCCTCGGCGAAGCGGCGCACCGCCGCCTTCGCCCGGTCCTCCTCGCCCCCGTCGTCGACCGTCGTCAGCCGCAGCGTGAACGGCGCGTCGCCCCGCGCGTTGTGCTCCGCCACCGCGAGCCGGGCCGCCCGGTCCTGGCCCTTGCCGACAGCCGCCGACGGGCCGCTCAGATCGGCCTGGAGTCCGATGTGCAGTTCCGGACGGGCTGTCTTCCCGTCGCCCTCGCCCTCGCCGCCCGGGTCCTTGTCGTCGCCGGATGAGACCAGCCAGGCGGTGGTGGAGCCCGCCGCGGCGAGCACCGCGCCCCCGGTGACGTACGCGAGGAAGCGGCGACGGCCGGGGGCGGCGGGGATTGCCGTCGTGTCCCGGCCTCCGGCCCCGCCGCCTGTGTCCGTACCGGTTCCTGTCCCCGTGTCCGCGCCGGCGTCCAGGCTCGTCGCGTCGATGTCGGGCAGCGCGAGCATCCGCGCCGAGCGCTCGGCGATCAGATGGGTGACCGGACCGGGCAGCCAGCTGCCGCCCGACAGGTCCTCCGCGAACGCCTGCCGGATGTCCGCCGCCGCCGGACGGTCCTCGGGCTCCTTGGCCAGGCAGGCCTCGACGACCGGGAGCAGCCCGGGCGGCAGCGCGCTCAGGTCCGCCGTGTCGTGCACGGTGCGGAACAGCATCGCCTCCACCGGGCCGGTGCCGAACGGCCGCCCGCCGGTCGCCGCGTACACCAGGACGCAGCCGAGCGAGAACACGTCGCTCGCCGGGCCGATCCGCCGCCCCTGCGCCTGCTCGGGCGAGAGGAAGCCGGGGGAGCCGACGATCACGTCGGTCGCCGTGAGGACGGTGTCGTCCAGGGCCCGCGCGATCCCGAAGTCGATCAGCCGGGGGCCGTCCAGACCCAGCAGCACGTTGCCGGGCTTCACGTCCCGGTGAACCAGGCCCGCCGTGTGGACGGCCTCCAGCGCCTCCGCGAGCATCGAGCCCAGCGCCCGCACCCCGCGCTCCGGCAGCGGCCCTCCGGTGCCGACCGCCTCGCTCAGGGCGGGCCCCGGCACGAACTCGGTGGCCAGCCACGGGGCCGGCGCCTCGGTGTCGGCGTCGACGACCGGCACCGCCCAGCGGTTGCGGACCTGCCGGGCGATCGCCACCTCCCGCCGGAAGCGGGCCCGGAAGCCGGAGTCGTCGGCGTACTCCGCGCGGATCAGCTTGATCGCCACCAGCGCGCCGCCGGGCGACCGGCCCAGCAGCACCACGCCCATGCCCCCGGCGCCGAGGCGGCCGAGGACGCGGTACCCGGCGATCCGTGCCGGGTCGGTGGAACGGAGCGGTTCCATCAGGGGTCAGTGCCTTTCGTCCGGGCGCGCGGTCACTTCGGGTTCGGGCCCGCGGTCACTTCAGTTCCAGCTCGACGCGGTAGAGCACCTTGGCACCGCCCTCGGCGGCGATCCGCAGCAGATCGGTGTTGGTGTAGCCCTTGGCGCCCTTGACCGACACGGCGGTCGTCACCGGGCCGATGCGGGACTTGGACCAGACGTAGTCCTGGACCCCGCCCGACTCGGGCCCGGTGTACTTCCCCGCCTCGAACAGCGAGGCGTCCGCGTTGCGCACGTCCTTCTGGTCGAACTGGAGGGACATCAGACCGCTGAGACGCTGCCCGCCGCCCAGCTCCTGGTTCGGGCACCGGAAGCTCTCCTGGACGGTGTCCTTGATCTCCCGGTCGGCCCCCGCCTCCGTCCGGTGCACGGTCACGGTCACCGCCCCCTGCACCCGGCCCTTGCCGCCCTGCGCCGGGATGTCGAGCCGCCGAGTGAAGCTGTCCAGGATGCCCGACGGCAGCGCGGACCGGGTCCAGACGCAGGAGTCCGGGAGCACGGGCCAGCTGCCGCCGCTCTCGTACGGGGTGTGGCGGACCATCCCCGCCGTCCAGTCGCTCTCCCCGAGCGCGGCGTTACGGGTCAGCTTCCGCGCCTGGGCCGCGTTCTTCGGGACGCGGGCCGGATCCGGCGTGAAGTCGTAGGCGCTGGGCAGCGCACCCGGCAGCGTGGACTGCTTCGGGTCCGGCTTTCCCGAGGCTCCCGTCTTCTCCCCTCCGGTCGCCGGGCCGCCCTGCTTCGCCGATCCGCTCGGCTTCGGGTCGGGCCTGTCCTTGTCCTTCGACCCCGAACCGCCGCATCCAGCCAGCAGCACCCCCGCCGCCGCGACCGCCACCACGCGTGTCCCCACCAGCATCAGCTTCATCCCGGACCCCCCTGATCCCGCGGACCGCGCCGTGGCCGAAATGGCTCGGGTATCGGTCGCGAGGCGATTCTAGAAGCCGGGCACGGCACAGGGACGGGAACCCGGTACTCACCTCGCTGCCGAAACTTCTCAGCCACCGGGAGGGCTTCGCCTCTGGCGGTGGGACGCGCGCGGTGGTATGCGGCGGAGAGCCGCCCCGACCGGGCGGACGGCGGACCGGGAACGCACGATGGCCCGGATGCCGGGGAGCATCCGGGCCATCGCCCTGGTTCACACACGTACCGCTACGGCAGCTGGGCCGCCCGTGCCTCGCGCCGGTTGTCGCGGAACGTGTTCACGCGCCGCGCCGTGGCGAACAGCGGGATCACCGCGCCGAGCACCACCTGGAGCGCGCAGCCCGTCTGGAGCAGCAGCTGACCGCCGGGCGCGTCGAACGCCCATGCGGCGAGCAGCCCCATCGCGGCCACGATCCAGCCGAGCATCGCCACCGCGAGGATGCCCCGCGGCTTCGGGTACTCCACCCGGCTCACCATCAGCCATGCCACGCCGACGATCGCGAGCAGGGTCGGCACGAAGGGCAGCTCCAGGAGCACGATCGAGACGACCGTCAGCGCTCCGAAGGGGCTCGGCATGCCCTGGAACATGCCGTCCTTCAGTGTCACGCAGGAGAATCTGGCCAGCCTGAGGACCACCGCCAGCAACACCACGATCGCCGCCAGCGCCGACACCCGCTGATGGGCGTCGTCGGCGACCATGCCGTACACGAGCACGAAGTAGGCCGGTGCGAGCCCGAAGCTGATGAGGTCCGAGAGGTTGTCCAGCTCGGCGCCCATCGGCGAGGAACGCAGCTTGCGGGCCACGAGTCCGTCGAACAGGTCGAAGATCGCGGCCATCAGCATGAGGATCACGGCGGTGGCGGCCGAGTGCCGGGCCATGCCCGTCTCGTCGCTGCCCGTGAGGTGCGGGATCAGAATGCCCGTGGTGGTGAAGTACACCGCCATGAACCCGCACGTCGCGTTACCGAGCGTGAGCGTGTCCGCTATCGACAGCCGCATCGACAGCGGCATGTCGTCGCCGTCGACGTCGTTCTCGCTGTCGGCCTCCGGAACCCAGTCGGCCTTACTGTCAGGATCAATCACGGTCAATTCGAGTCACCCCCGCGGTAGTGGCCTGACCGACCTCGACCGCGACATCGATCCCTTCCGGGAGGTAGATGTCCACGCGCGAGCCGAAGCGGATCAGGCCGATGCGCTCGCCCTGCTCCACCTTCGTGCCCTCGGGGAGGTACGGCACGATCCGACGGGCGACCGCTCCCGCGATCTGCACCATCTCGATGTCGCCGAGCTCGGTGTCGAAGTGCCAGACAACGCGCTCGTTGTTCTCGCTCTCCTTGTTGAACGCCGGAACGAACCCGCCCGGGATGTGCTCGACCGACGTCACGGTGCCCGCCAGCGGCGCGCGGTTGACGTGGACGTTGAGCGGGCTCATGAAGATCGCGACGCGGGTGCGCCCGTCCTTCCACGGCATGATGCTCTGCACCACGCCGTCGGCCGGGGAGATGACCCGGCCTTCGGTGATCTCGCGCTCGGGGTCACGGAAGAACCACAGCATGCCCGCCGCGAGCGCGGTGGTGGGCACGGCCGCTGCTGCCCAGCGCCCCGACTTGCGGGCGCGGGCCAGGCTGAGGGCTGCGGTGGCGACGGTCGGCAGGAGCCACGGCGATGCTCCGCGGGCGATGCGGACCCCGCCGCGGGATGCGGTGGAAGTGCTGTCGGGCATGAATGACCTTCGTAGCGGATGATGCCGCGCTGGCAACGGGGGACGGCGGCTTTCCGAAGATGCTATCGGTTGCCGGGCGCAACTGGGCAAGCCAGCAGCCGAGTCGGACTGTCGAACGCCGCCCGTCGAGGGTGACTTGGTGTGACGTTCTTCGCCACTAAATCACCCCGAAACGGACAATCAGCCCTGGAATCGGTACTCCTCCAGGAGTCGCCGGCCAATGATCATTTTCTGGATCTCGGCGGTACCTTCACCGATCAGCAGCATCGGCGCCTCGCGGTAGAGGCGCTCGATCTCGTACTCCTTGGAGAAGCCGTAGCCGCCGTGGATGCGGAAGGCGTCCTCGACGACTTCCTTGCAGTACTCGGAGGCGAGGTACTTCGCCATCCCTGCCTCCAGGTCGTTGCGCTCCCCGGAGTCCTTTTTGCGTGCTGCATTGACCATCATCGCATGGGCGGCCTCGACCTTGGTGGCCATTTCGGCCAATTTGAACTGGATCGCCTGGTGCTGGGCGATCGGCTTGCCGAAGGTGTGGCGCTGCTGGGCGTACGAAACGCCCAGTTCGAATGCACGCTGCGCGACACCGCAGCCACGCGCGGCGACATTCACCCGGCCGACTTCGACGCCATCCATCATTTGGTAAAACCCTCGGCCGGTCGTGCCGCCGAGGACGCGATTGGCCGGAATGCGCAGGTCGTCCATGATGAGCTCGGTCGTGTCGACGCCCTTGTAGCCCATCTTGTCGATCTTCCCGGGGATGGTCAGGCCGGGCCGGACCTCTCCGAAGCCGGGCTCCTTCTCCACCAGGAAGGTCGTCATCGACTTGTGCGGTGCGGTGCCCTCGGGGTGGCCTTCGTCACTTCGGGCCAGAACAGCCACCAAAGTAGACGTTCCGCCGTTCGTCAGCCACATCTTCTGGCCGTTGAGGACGTATTCGTCGCCGTCCTTCACGCCCTTGGACGAGATCGCCGAGACGTCCGAGCCGAGCGCCGGCTCGGACATCGAGAACGCGCCGCGCACCTCGCCGAGGGCCATCCGCGGCAGGAACGTGTCCTTCTGCTCCTGCGTACCGTGCTGCTTGAGCATGTAGGCCACGATGAAATGCGTGTTGATGATGCCCGACACGCTCATCCAGCCGCGCGCGATCTCCTCCACGCACAGCGCGTAGGTGAGCAGCGACTCACCCAGACCCCCGTACTCCTCGGGGATCATCAGCCCGAACAGGCCGAGTTCCTTGAGCCCCTCGACGATTTCCGTGGGGTACTCGTCGCGGTGCTCCAGCTGGGTCGCGACCGGAATGATCTCCTTGTCGACGAAATCCCGGACCGTGGAAAGGATTTCCCGCTGGATGTCGTTCAGACCGGCTGTCTGGGCGAGTCGCGTCATGGCTGCTTCTCCTGTGGCTTCACGCGGATGGCCTTAAGGCTGCACACGGTTACTTGGCGGGCGTCGGGCGGCCGGGCTGCTCCCCGCCGCGCTCCTTGATGTACGTCTCGGTGGGGACCATCACCTTGCGCCGGAACACGCAGACGACCGTGCCGTCCTGCTTGTATCCCTTGGTCTCCACATACACGATGCCGCGGTCGTTCTTGGACTTCGACGGGGTCTTGTCCAGCACGGTCGTCTCGCCGTAGATGGTGTCGCCGTGGAAGGTCGGCGCGATGTGCTTGAGCGATTCGACCTCCAGATTGGCGATGGCCTTTCCGGAGACGTCCGGCACCGACATGCCGAGCAGCAGCGAGTAGATGTAGTTGCCGACGACGACGTTCTTTCCGAAGTCGGTCGTCCTCTCCGCGTAGTTGCTGTCCATGTGCAGCGGGTGGTGATTCATGGTCAGCAGACAGAAGAGGTGGTCGTCGTACTCCGTGACCGTCTTTCCGGGCCAGTGCTTGTAGACGGCACCGACCTCGAACTCCTCAAAAGTGCGTCCGAACTGCATGGTCAGGCCTCCGGGGCTTCGAACTTGGACGTGCGCTGCATTCCGGCGGCCCGGCCCTTGCCCGCGATGACGAGGGCCATCTTGCGGCTGGCCTCGTCGATCATCTCGTCGCCGAGCATCGCGGAGCCCTTCTTGCCGCCCTCCTCGGAGGTGCACCAGTCGTAGGCGTCGAGGATCAGCTCGGCGTGGTCGTAGTCCTCCTGCGAGGGCGAGAACACCTCGTTCGCCGCGTCGACCTGGCCCGGGTGCAGCACCCACTTGCCGTCGAAGCCGAGGGCGGCGGCGCGGCCGGCCACCTCGCGGTAGGCGTCCACGTCACGGATCTGGAGGAACGGGCCGTCGATCGCCTGGAGGTCGTGCGTACGGGCCGCCATCAGGATGCGCATCAGGATGTAGTGGTAGGCGTCCGCCGGGTAGCCGGGCGGCTGCTGGCCCACGACCAGGGTCTTCATGTTGATCGACGCCATGAAGTCGGCCGGGCCGAAGATCAGCGTCTCCAGGCGTGGCGAGGCGGCGGCGATCTCGTCGATGTTCACCAGACCCTTGGCGTTCTCGATCTGCGCCTCGATGCCGATCTTCCCGATCTCGAAGCCCATCGTCTTCTCGATCTGGGTCAGCAGCAGGTCCAGCGCCACGACCTGCTGGGCGTCCTGGACCTTCGGCAGCATGATGCAGTCGAGGTTCGGCCCCGCGCCCTCGACGACCGTGATGACGTCCCGGTACGTCCAGTGCGTCGTCCAGTCGTTGACCCGCACGACCCGGGTCTTGCCGCTCCAGTCACCGTTGTTGAGCGCGTCCACGATGGTGTGGCGGGCACCCTCCTTGGCGAGCGGCGCGCAGGCGTCCTCCAGGTCCAGGAAGACCTGGTCGGCCGGGAGGCCCTGGGCCTTCTCCAGGAAGCGCGGGTTCGAGCCCGGCACGGCCAGGCACGAACGGCGCGGGCGCAGCCGGTTCACGGGGGTGGTGGGCGTGGTCATGCGGGGACCTCCAGAGGGTCGAGCTTGTTCGCTTTCCGGATCTCGTCGACGATACGGCCGATGATCTCCGTGATGCCGAAGTCCTTCGGGGTGAAGACGGCGGCCACTCCGGCTTCGATGAGTGCGGCGGCGTCGGCCGGCGGGATGATGCCGCCCGCGATCACCGGGATGTCCGGTGCCCCGGCCTCGCGCAGCCGGTGCAGCACGTCGGGGACCAACTCCGCGTGCGAGCCGGACAGGATGGACAGCCCCACACAGTGCACGTCCTCGGCCAGCGCTGCGTCGGTGATCTGCTCGGGGGTCAGCCGGATCCCCTGGTAGACCACCTCGAACCCGGCGTCACGGGCCCGTACGGCGATCTGCTCGGCCCCGTTGGAGTGCCCGTCCAGACCGGGCTTGCCGACCAACAGACGCAGTCGCCCGACACCCAGGTCGGCGGCGGTCCGGGTGACCTTCTCGCGGACCAGGGCGAGCGTGCTGCCCGGTTCGGCGGTGACCGCGACCGGGGCCGAGGAGACCCCGGTGGGCGCGCGGAACTCGCCGAAGACGTCCCGCAGCGCCCAGGACCACTCGCCGGTGGTGACGCCCGCGCGGGCGCACTCGACGGTGGCTTCCATCATGTTCTCGGTGCCCGCGGCGGCCTTCTTCAGCGCGGCCAGTGCCTCCGACGCCCGCGCCTCGTCGCGGTTGTCCCGCCACTCGTGCAGGGACGCCACGACCCGGGCCTCGTTCTCGGGGTCGACCGTCATGATCGCGCCGTCGAGGTCGGAGGTGAGCGGGTTGGGCTCGGTGGACTCGTAGATGTTGACGCCGACGATCTTCTCCTCGCCGCCCTCGATCCGGGCCCGCCGGGCCGCGTGCGAGGAGACCAGCTCGGACTTGAGATAGCCGGACTCGACGGCCGCCATGGCGCCGCCCATCTGCTGGATCCGGTCGATCTCCGCCAGCGACTCCTCGACCAGGGCGTCCACCTTGGCCTCGATGACGTGCGAACCGGCGAAGATGTCCTCGTACTCCAGCAGATCGCTCTCGTGCGCCAGCACCTGCTGGATCCGCAGCGACCACTGCTGGTCCCACGGCCGGGGCAGCCCCAGCGCCTCGTTCCAGGCCGGCAGCTGCACCGCGCGGGCCCGGGCGTCCTTGGAGAGGGTGACGGCCAGCATCTCCAGCACGATCCGCTGGACGTTGTTCTCCGGCTGCGCCTCGGTCAGGCCGAGGGAGTTGACCTGGACGCCGTAGCGGAAGCGGCGCTGCTTCTCGTTCGTGATGCCGTACCGCTCGCGGGTGACGCGGTCCCAGATGCGGCCGAAGGCGCGCATCTTGCACATCTCCTCGATGAAGCGGACGCCCGCGTTCACGAAGAACGAGATGCGGGCGACCACGTCACCGAACTTCTCCTCGGGCACCTGGCCCGAGTCGCGGACCGCGTCGAGCACCGCGATGGCGGTCGACATGGCGTACGCGATCTCCTGGACCGGGGTGGCCCCCGCCTCCTGGAGGTGGTAGCTGCAGATGTTGATCGGGTTCCACTTGGGGATGCGGTTGACCGTGTACGTGATCATGTCCGTGGTCAGCCGCAGCGAGGGCACCGGCGGGAAGACGTGCGTCCCGCGCGAGAGGTACTCCTTCACGATGTCGTTCTGCGTCGTCCCCTGGAGCTTGGTGGGGTCGGCCCCCTGCTCCTCCGCGACCACCTGGTAGAGCGCCAGCAGCCACATGGCGGTCGCGTTGATCGTCATCGAGGTGTTCATCTGCTCCAGGGGGATGTCCTGGAACAGCCGCCGCATGTCACCGAGGTGCGAGACGGGAACACCGACACGGCCCACCTCGCCGCGGGCGAGAATGTGGTCCGGGTCGTATCCGGTCTGCGTCGGCAGATCGAAGGCGACCGAGAGACCCGTCTGGCCCTTGGCGAGGTTGCGGCGGTACAGCTCGTTGGACGCCTCGGCGGTCGAGTGACCGGCGTACGTCCGCATGAGCCAGGGCCGGTCCTTCTGACGTTCGTTCATCGGAGAACCTCAGACGTTGCGGAAGCGGTTGATGGCGTCGATGTGCTGCTCGCGCATTTCCTGGTCGCGGACGCCCAGACCCTCGCGGGGGGCGAGGGCGAGGACGCCGACCTTGCCCTGGTGGAGGTTGCGGTGGACGTCGTAGGCCGCCTGCCCGGTGTCCTCCAGGGAGTACGTCTTGGAGAGCGTCGGGTGGATCTTGCCCTTGGCGATGAGGCGGTTGGCCTCCCAGGCCTCGCGGTAGTTGGCGAAGTGGGAGCCGATGATGCGCTTGAGGGACATCCACAGGTAGCGGTTGTCGTACTCGTGCATGTAGCCCGAGGTGGAGGCGCAGGTGGTGATCGTGCCGCCCTTGCGGGTGACGTAGACCGAGGCGCCGAAGGTCTCGCGGCCGGGGTGCTCGAAGACGATGTCGATGTCCTCGCCGCCGGTGAACTCGCGGATGCGCTTGCCGAAGCGCTTCCACTCCTTCGGGTCCTGGGTGCGCTCGTCCTTCCAGAACTTGTAGCCCTCGGCGTTGCGGTCGATGACCGCCTCGGCGCCCATCTTCCGGCAGATCTCGGCCTTCTCGGGGGAGGAGACGACACAGATCGGGTTGGCGCCGCCGGCCAGCGCGAACTGGGTGGCGTAGGAGCCGAGTCCGCCGCTGGCTCCCCAGATCAGGACGTTGTCGCCCTGCTTCATGCCGGCGCCGTTGCGCGAGACGAGCTGGCGGTACGCGGTCGAGTTGACCAGGCCCGGGGCGGCTGCCTCCTCCCAGCTGAGGTGCTTCGGCTTGGGCATCAGCTGGTTGGACTTGACGAGGGCGATCTCCGCCAGGCCGCCGAAGTTGGTCTCGAAGCCCCAGATGCGCTGCTCGGGGTCGAGCATCGTGTCGTTGTGGCCGTCGCTCGACTCCAGCTCCACGCTCAGGCAGTGCGCGACGACCTCGTCGCCCGGGTTCCAGGCGTTCACACCGGGACCGGTACGCAGGACGACGCCCGCCAGGTCCGACCCGATGACGTGGTACGGCAGGTCATGGCGCTTGGTCAGCTCGCTGAGCCTCCCGTACCGCTCCAGGAAGCCGAACGTCGAGACCGGCTCGAAGATCGACGTCCAGACGGAGTTGTAGTTCACCGAGCTGGCCATCACGGCGACGAGGGCCTCGCCGGGGCCGAGTTCGGGGACCGGGACGTCGTCGAGGTGGATCGACTTACGGGGGTCCTTGTCGCGGGATTCGAGGCCCGCGAACATCTCCGCCTCGTCCTTGTGCACGGTGATCGCGCGGTAGGACTCGGGGAGGGACAGGGCCGCGAAGTCCGCGGCGGTGCTGTCCTGCGACTGAATCGCGTCCAGGATTTCCTTCACGGTGTTGCCTCCGGTGATGCGGCGTCGAGGGAACGCTTGAGGGGCCCTGCTGGCAGGGCGTGCGGTGCGGTGTGGAGGTGTTGCCGTCGGTTCGGCAGGTGGAGCTCGGCTTTGCTCGGTGGAGCAGAAGGGTGCCTGTGACGCAGGCGTCCGGGCGCGCAGCACGGTGGTTGCGGGGACAGCCGGCGTACGTATGAGGTCTCAGCACGCCGGCCGCCCGGACACCTTCAACGTATGGCACTCCGTGACACCTGACAAGGCACCCAGTGCCAACAATTTCTCTCACTTGTCATCTCGTGGGCACGCATGAGCAACACGATGGGCGTTACGAGACGTTCTGTCCTGCTGGCAGGCGGTTACCGGCCGGGTCGGTACACATACGGCGTCGTCGTCCCGAGCGCCGTGAAGCCGAGCCGGACGAGGATCGGGGCGGACATGTCGGTCGCGTCGACCTGGAGGAAGCGGTAGCCGCGCTCGGCGGCGATCCGGGCCCGGTGGGCGACCAAGGCCCGGTAGAGGCCTCTGCCCCGCCACTCGGCGATCGTCCCGCCGCCCCAGAGACCTGCAAAGCCGGTGCCGGGGTGGAGTTCCATACGGGCCGAGCTGACCGGCTCGCCGTCCGCCAGGGCGACGAGCGCCACGAAGTCCTCGGGGGCCTCCTCCAGCCGCTTCGCGACCTGGAGCAGGAGTCGACTCCCGTCCGTGCCGAACGCCCGCTCGTGGGCCTGCGCCATGAGCTCCGCCCCCGCCGCGTCCGTCACGGGGCGCAGCGTGACTCCCTCGGGCAGCGCGACCGGCCCGGTCAGCGGTGCGACAGGCGCCACCAGCAGGGTCTCCGGCGGCTCCGGCACGAATCCGGCCGCCCGCAGCCGGTCGCCCAGATCGGCCGGCCGGTCATGGGAGTAGAGCTTCCACTCGAACTCCGGCAGGCCGTGCGCGGTGCAGTGGGCGATCTGGGCCCCGATCGCCGCGTCGGCCCCCTCCGCGTCCAGGTCCGGGGACGACCAGACGACCCCGTTCCAGTCGTCGGGGCCGCCCACCTGGCGCACGAGGGGCCCGTCCCGCTCGACCCGGACACCGGGGCCGTCGGGACGGGCGTGCTCGCGCATCGTGCGGTCGTACAGGGCGCGTACGTCGTCGTTTCGCATGGCGGAACCCCACCACGGGGCCGTGGTGGCCGCGAACGGTTTACGGCCCCGTGTCCCGCGGGTTCCGCGTCCGGCCTCAGCGGTCCTTCAGCGCCTGCTGGATCGTCCGCATGACCTCGTCCAGCGGGGCGTCGGTACGCGCCACGGCGACGAGCACCTCGCCGTCCGCCGCCACCGACGCCGCCGGGGCCCGCTCGGGCTCGGCCCCCGCGGTCCGGCCGGCCCCGATGCCCGTGCCGAAGGTGTCGCGCACGATGGCGAAGGCCCGGTCGAGCTGGGCCTCCACATCGCCCTGGCCGCCCGCCCGCAGCCAGCGGCGCAGCACATGGTTGTGCGCGGTGACCACGGCGGACGCGGCGACCTCCGCGAGCAGCGGGTCGTCGTTGCCCACATGGTGGTCGCGCTCGTCGAAGTGACCCAGGAGATAGCGGGTGAACAGCCGCTCGTAGCGGGCCACCGACGCGATCTCGGCCTCCCGGAGGGTGGGCACCTCGCGGGTCAGTTTGTAGCGGGCCACGGAGACGGCGGGCTTGGCCGCGTACATCTTCATGACTTCCTTGATGCCGCGGCAGACGGTGTCGAGCGGGTGCTCGTGCGCGGGGGCGGCGTTCAGGACGGCCTCGGCCCTGACGAGGGTGTCGTCGTGGTCCGGGAAGATGGCCTCTTCCTTGGAGCGGAAGTGGCGGAAGAAGGTCCGGCGGGCCACGCCCGCGGCGCCCGCGATCTCGTCGACGGTCGTCGCCTCGTAGCCCTTCGTGGCGAAGAGCTCCATCGCCGCGGCGGCCAGTTCGCGGCGCATCTTGAGCCGTTGGGCGGCGGCGCGGGTTCCCGCGGTGGTGGTCTCCGGGGCGTCGGTCGCGGCGGTGGCACGGGGTGACTTGGCGGGCTGGGACATGGCATGAACGTAACGCATCGGTGCAGGAGAGCGCGCCTGCGGGGGCGGGCCGCCGGAGGGCCCCAGCAGCCCGCCCCACCCGGCTCCCGGTTCAGCGACGGGCATATTCGCGGAAGCCGCGCCCCGTCTTGCGGCCGAGGCAGCCCGCGGCGACCAGGTGCTCCAGCAGCGGCGCGGGCGCCAGGCCCGGGTCGCGGAACTCCTTGTGGAGCACCTTCTCGATGGCCAGCGAGACGTCCAGGCCGACCACGTCGAGCAGTTCGAACGGGCCCATCGGGTAGCCGCCGCCCAGCTTCATCGCGGCGTCGATGTCGTCCAGCGTGGCGTAGTGCTGCTCGACCATCTTGATCGCGTTGTTGAGGTACGGGAACAGCAGCGCGTTCACGATGAACCCGGCCCGGTCCCCGCAGTCCACCGGGTGCTTGCGGATCTTCGCGCACACCGCGCGGACCGTGGCGTGCACGTCGTCGGCGGTCAGGACGGTGCGGACCACCTCGACCAGCTTCATCGCGGGCGCCGGGTTGAAGAAGTGCATCCCGATGACGTCCTCGGGGCGTGCGGTCGCCCGGGCGATGGCGACGACCGGCAGCGAGGAGGTGGTGGTGGCGAGCACCGCGCCGGGCCGGCAGACCTTGTCCAGCGCCGCGAAAAGCTGCTGCTTGACCTCCAGGTCCTCGGCGACCGCCTCGACGGCGAGGTCGACCTCCGCGAACGCGTCCAGCGAACCGGCCGCCGTGATCCGCGCCAGCGTCTCGTCCCGGGCCTCGGCGCTCAGCCGCCCCTTGGCCACCGAACGCTCCAGCGACTTCGCGACCCGGCCCTTGGCGACTTCGGCCTTCTCCTGGCTCCTGGCCGCCAGCACGACGCCGTAACCGGCCTTCGCGAAGACCTCCGCGATGCCGGACGCCATCGTCCCGGAGCCCGCGACCCCGACCGACGTCACCTCGCGCCCGGACCCGGCCGTGCTCTCCGCCGCCGGGGTCAGCGCGTCGGGCACCACGTCCTGGCCGCCCGGGGCGTCGTACGTGTAGAAGCCGCGCCCGGCCTTGCGCCCGGTCAGGCCCGCGCTGCTGAGCTGCCCGAGGACGGGGGCGGGGGCGTGCAGCCGGTCGTGGGACTCGGCGTACATGGCCTCCAGGACCGTGCGCGCGGTGTCGATGCCGATCAGGTCCAGCAGGGCCAGCGGGCCCATCGGCAGCCCGCAGCCCAGCTTCATCGCCGCGTCGATGTCCTCGCGCGACGCGTAGTTCGCCTCGTACATCGCGGCGGCCTGGTTGAGGTAGCCGAAGAGCAGCCCGTCCGCGACGAACCCGGGCCGGTCGCCGACCGCGACGGGCTCCTTGCCCAGCTCCCGGGCCAGCGCGGTGACGGTCTCGACGGCGGGCGGTGCGGTCAGCACCGAGGAGACCACCTCGACCAGCTTCATCGCGGGCGCCGGGTTGAAGAAGTGCAGGCCGAGCACGCGCTCGGGGCGCTGCGACTCGGCGGCCAGCCGGGTCACCGACAGGGCGTTGGTGCCGGTGGCCAGGATCGCGGTGGGGGAGACGATCGCGTCGAGTTCCCGGAACACCTGCTGCTTGATCTCGTACGACTCGGGCACCACCTCGATGACCAGCTCGGCATCGGCGGCGGCCCGGAGGCTGTCCCCGGTGCGGAACCGGGCGAGCGCGGCGGCCCGCTCCTGCTCGGTGATCCGCCCGCGGGCGACGGCCCGTGCGGTGGACGCTTCGAGGGAGGCGACGGCGCCGACGGCGGCCGCCTCGCTGATGTCGATGCCGATGACCTCGCGGCCCGCCAGGGCCAGGACCTCGGCGATGCCGGTGCCCATGGTGCCGAGGCCGACGACGGCGATGGTGGAGAGAGGGGTGTCCATCACGGGACTCCAGGGTGAGTGACGACTGTGGGAGCACGGCGCGCGCGGCGATGAGGGAGCGGCGCGTGGCGTACGGGAGCTGCGTGTCGTGGAGCACGGGGCCGACGCGCCGCGAGCGAGCGCGCCCGGCCGTGAGGGGTGACGGACTCTGTCCCGGAGTCCGTCGCACGTAAAGCCGAACCGACAAGCACTCCGATGGCTGCGTCACCAGGCCACCGAAGCCTGCGGGGAGTGTGCCCCGCTCAGATGAGATTAACCGGCGAGTAACGAGCGCGCCACCCCTGGGTTCGTGTGCCCTGGACCACACGGGCTCCGCCGACCGGCCCCGCACGGAGCGTGTCCGTCGATACGCTGAGCGTCATGGATGACGTCATGGACGAGGAGTTCCGTTCACTCGTGGACCGGCTGGAGCCCGAGGCGGCCGGGTCACCGCGCTACGCCCTGCTCGTCGCCGCCGAGGACCCCGAGGAGCTGGCCCGCGTCCTCGTGGAGCCGCACCAGCCGCTGTGGGCCCGCGAGATGGCCGCCTTCCGGCTCGGCTGCGCGGGCGACCGGCGGGCCTTCGAGGCACTGGTGCTCCTGCTCAACCACCGCGACCCCGAACGCTGCGTCTCCGCCGCCCACGCCCTGGCCCGCCTGGACGACCCCCGCACATCCCGGGCCGCCGCCGCGCTCGCCACCAACGCCCTGCGCACCGCCTACGCCCTGCACCCGGTACGCCTGCTGACCGACCTGCGGGCCCCCGAGTCGGTCCCCGCCCTGGTCACCACCCTCCAGCGCCTGCTGGCCCCCGGCGAACCCCACTGGCGCGTCGCCCTGGCCTGCGTCGAGGGCCTCGGCCGACTGGCCGACGAACAGGCCCGTCCGGTCCTCACGGCTGCCCTCCCGCATCCCCGGCTCGGCGCGGCCGCCGCGGCGGCGCTCAGCCGGCTGCCGGGGGAGTGAGGGGGCGTACGTTCGGTGCAGTGAGCGGGCGGACGTAGCGCACCTCGTTCACCAGGGTGCCGCCCGCCAGGAACGTGTCCTCGGCCCCGTCCGGCCGGAATCCGGCCCGCTCGTAGAACCGGCGCGCCGGCGCGTTCTCCCGGAGCACCCACAGCGCCATGTCCGGGTGGCCCGCGGCGGCGGCCCGGGCCGTCAGCTCGGCCAGCAGGGCGCGGCCGGTCCCGGTCCCGATGTGCTCGGGCAGGATGTAGATCGCGTACAGCTCGCACCCGGGGAGCCCGTGGTCCTCGGCGCGGTGCGGGCCGACGCAGGCCCAGCCGGTCACCGTGCCGTCCGGCTCTTCGGCGACCACGTTGACGGTCTCGCCGCGTTCCTCGAAGTGCCTGCGCCGCAGCCCGGTCTCCTCGGCGATGTCCATCCGGTCGAGATACGGCTGCGGCAGCAGGCCCCGGTAGGCGTGCTGCCAGCCGCGCACCCGGACCGCGGCGACCGCCTCGCAGTCCTCGATCCGCATGTCACGGACCGTGGTGCCGGGCGGGTGCGGGGGAGTGGTGGAGTGGCTCATGCCGGACCATCCTCGACCACTCCCTCGCGCCCCGCCCGTGATTTTCGACGCCGCGTCAACGGGCCGGCGAGAGACGGCTCAGCGGCGGAAGCCCAGCAGACCGTGCAGACGGCTGCCCTTGCTGTTGTCCACCGACTGGGCCGCCGCCTTCTCGGCGGGCAGCGGCTTCGGCTCCGGCAGGGCGGCGCAGACCGCGTCGGCCTCGCCCCGGCCGCGCGGGACCGTGCCGTCGGTCAGATAGGCCGTCAGATGCCGGTCCAGGCAGTCGTTGCCGCTCAGCGTGATGCCGTGGTTGCCGCCGCCCTCCTCCACGACGAGGCTGGAGCCCTTGAGCTTGCGGTGCATGCTGACCGCCCCGCCGTACGGGGTCGCCGCGTCGTCGGTGGCCTGGAGGATGAGCGCCGGGGGCAGCTGGCGGTTGTTCACCGGGAGGGGCCGCAGCGGAGGCACCGGCCAGTTCGCGCACGGCGCGTTGTACCAGGTGTTGTTCCAGGTCATGAACGGCGCCTTCTTGTGGATGCGCCGGCTGTCGTTGCGCCAGGTGCTCCAGTGCTCGGGCCAGCCGGCGTCGCGGCACTGGACGGCCGTGTAGACCGAGTAGCCGTTGTCGCCGCTCGCGTCGACCGCGCCGAAGTTCTCGTACACCTCGACCAGCGCCTCGGCGTCCCGGTTCTTCACGTACGCGGCGAACGCCTCGGCGAGGTAGGGCCAGTAGCCGTTGTAGTACCCGCCGGGCAGGAAGGTGTCCTCCAGTTCGCTCGCGCCGACCGTGCCGCCGGCGGGCGTCCGTGCCACGTCCGCCCGCATCCGGTACCAGGCGGCCTCGACCCGTGCGGGGTCGGTGCCCAGGCCGTACGTGGCGTCGTTCTTCGCGACCCAGGCGGCGAAGGCCTTGTGGCGGTCGTCGAAGGCGTAGTCCTGGCCGAGGTTGCCCTCGTACCAGACGTCGTCCGGGTCCACGACCGAGTCCAGCACCAGCCGGCGCACGCGCTCCGGGTACAGCTTGGCGTAGACCGCGCCGAGGTAGGTGCCGTAGGAGTAGCCGAAGTAGTTGAGCTGCCGGGAGCCCAGCGCCCTGCGGATCACGTCGAGGTCCTTGGCCGCGCTGACCGTGTCCATGTACGGCAGCACATCGCCGTGCTTCTCGCCGCAGGCCCGGGCGAAGGCCTCGGCGCGGTCCCGGTTGATCCGCTCGGAGCGGTAGGAGGTCGGCACCGAGTCGGGGCGGACCGGGTCGAAGTGCCCGGGCAGGCAGTTCAGGGCGGGCGTGCTCTTGCCGACGCCGCGCGGGTCGAAGCCGATCACGTCGTACTGTGCGGCCACCTTCTTCGGCAGCGAGGACGCCACGAACCCGGCCATCGACAGACCGCTGCCGCCCGGCCCGCCCGGGTTGACCAGCAGCGGGCCCTGGAACTTCTTCGCGGTGTGCGGGACACGGGACAGGGCGAGCGTGACCTGACGGCCCGAGGGGCGACGGTGGTCCAGCGGGGCGCGGACCTTCGCGCACTGGAGCGTCGGGTAGCTCTCGGTCGGACAGTCGGTCCACTTCAGCTTCGGGGCGGGCGGCGTGCTAGCCGAGGTGGCGGCGGCCGGACCGGGCGCGGCGGTCAGCAGACCGGCGACGGTCGCGCCGACGGCGACCAGAATTCCTGCACGTTTCGTCATGGGGCCTCCCGGAGTGGCGGGACGCGGCGCCGGATCACCGGTCCCCGCCGCATGCTCCCCGAATTCCCCCGCGGAAGGGCCCGTTCCGCGCGGAGTCGACCCGTACGGTCACGCCATCGGCCCCACGGGTGGCCTTGAGTACCCACAGGCCCCACCGGTCGCCTTCGGACGGATGTCAGAGCAGGGTCAGCTGGGTCGGCCCGGGCTCCGGGGCAGCCGCCTGGGCTGCCGGGGCCGGGGTGATCCGGCGGGTCGTCTCCCCCCGGTGCGCCGGGCCGATCCCGAACTCGTCCGCCAGCTCGTGCACCTGACGGGTGATCCGGCGCTGGTACCAGGTGGGGGCGTACGCCCCGTCCCCGTACATCCGTTCGTACCGCTCCACCAGGTGCGGGTGGTGCAGGCCCAGCCAGCGCAGATACCACTCGCGGGCGCCGGGGCGCAGATGCAGGACGAGCGGGGTCACCGAGACGGCCCCGGCCGCCGCGATCGCGGAGACCGTGGCGCGCAGCTGCTCCGGGCTGTCGCCGAGGAAGGGGATGACGGGCGCCATCAGGACCGAGCAGCCGATCCCGGCCTGCGTCAGCGTGTGGACGGCGTCGAGGCGGCGGCCGGGGGAGGGGGTGCCCGGCTCCACCGTCCGCCACAGCTCCCGGTCGGTGAAGCCCACGGAGACCGAGACGCCGACCTCGGTGACCTCGGCGGCCTGCCGCAGCAGCTCCAGATCCCGCAGGATCAGCGTGCCCTTGGTGAGGATCGAGAACGGGTTCGCGCGGTCGCGCAGGGCGCTGATGATGCCGGGCATGAGCCGGTACCGGCCCTCCGCCCGCTGGTAGCAGTCCACGTTCGTGCCCATGGCGATGTGCTCGCCCCGCCAGTGCCGGGAGGCCAGCTCCCGCTGGAGCAGCTCGGCGGCGTTGACCTTGACGACGATCTGGGAGTCGAAGCCGATGCCGGTGTCCAGGTCCAGATAGCTGTGGGTCTTGCGGGCGAAGCAGTACACACAGGCGTGCGAGCAGCCCCGGTACGGGTTCACCGTCCACTCGAACGGCATCCGCGAGGCCCCGGGCACCCGGTTCAGGATCGAACGGGCCCGGATCTCGTGGAAGGTGATGCCCCGGAACTCCGGGGTGTCGAACGTGCGCGTGGTCACCGCGTCCGCGGCGAAGAGCGCGCTGTTCCCGGTCGTCGAGCCGTTCTCGACCAAATTGTCCCAGCGCATGGACGCCTCCTCGGTAGCACTGCTCGCAGAATAGAACACTTGTTCCCTTGATCGTGCGAGGCAGCCCTGCGACTAGCGTGTGGCCCGTCAAGGAGCCGCTACCTGACCGGGAGGTCCCGACCATGGCCAGCAAGTTCACCGAGCTCGCGGTCGACTGTGCCGACCCCGCCGGCCTGGCCCGTTTCTGGTGCGCGGTCCTCGACTACGAGGTGCAGGGCGTGGAGGAGGGGGAGGGCGTCGTCACCATCGGCTCGCCCGCCGTGCCCGAGGGGAAAGACCGCCCTGGCCCCGTGCCGCCGACGCTGACCTTCGCGCGCGTTCCCGAGGGCAAGACCGTCAAGAACCGGCTCCACATCGACGTCAACCCCACCGACCGGGAACAGCACGAGGAGGTCGAACGACTGCTCGCGCTCGGGGCCCGGCGCGCCGACGTCGGACAGGGCGGGGCGAGCTGGACCGTCCTCACCGACCCGGAGGGGAACGAATTCTGCGTACTCGCCGCCCGTCACCCCTGATCCCCTCCCGATCCCCTCCCGTCGACCCTCTCCCAGCCCCGATTTTGAGCGGCTGTGCCCGAGGTGGTTGGCTCAGCTCACCCACCGAACAACCGAGTGCTGGAGGAACAGCCATGGCGCAGGTCGAGGCCACCACGGAGCGGATCATCGCGGCGGACGCAGAGGCGGTGTTCGACGCGCTGGCCGACTACAAGGACGTCCGTGGCAAGGTGCTGCCCGGGCACTTCAGCGAGTACGAGGTCCGCGAGGGCGGCGACGGCGAGGGCACCCTCGTGCACTGGAAGCTCCAGGCGACCAGCAAGCGCGTCCGCGACTGCCTGCTGGAGGTCAGCGAGCCGACCGACGGGCAGCTCGTCGAGAAGGACCGCAACTCCTCCATGGTCACCACCTGGACCGTCACCCCGGCCGGTGAGGGAAAGTCCAAGGCCGTCGTCGTCACGGTCTGGGACGGCGCGGGCGGCATCGGCGGGTTCTTCGAGCGGACCTTCGCCCCCAAGGGCCTCGCCCGGATCTACGACGAGCTGCTCCAGAACCTCGCCACCGAGGTCGAGAAGTAACTTCCTCAACCTCGCTCCCGAGGTCGAGAAGCAACTCCCTTTCCCCGCAACGGAGGTCGGACGATCCGGCCTCCGCGGGAGGACCGGCCTCACCGGAACGGGTGGTTTTCCGGGGCGGCCGGTTGTGCGCCGTAGTGGCTCCCACCGGCGCATAAGCCCTCTGTGCGCGCCGCGTACGCCCCTCGTCACATTTGCCCCGCCTTGCCGCGCGATGCGAGAAATGGGCGGCGCAGGTGCGACGAGGGGAGCGTTACGTGGTGGGCGGTATCACGCTGGTGAAGGACGAGCCGGACGGCACAGGACCGGAGGGCTCGGATCCGGGCGGCACGGCGGCGGCCGCCGGAGCCACCGCACCGGCGCCCCCGCCGCCCCCTCCGGCTGGACCGGGATCCGGCCAGGCGGCGGCGGACATCAGCCCCCGCAAGGTCCGCATGGTCTTCCTCGGGCTGATGCTCACCCTGCTGCTCGCGGCGCTCGACCAGATGATCGTCGCCACCGCCCTGCCGAAGATCGTCGGCGAGCTGCACGGCCTGGAGAAGATGTCCTGGGCGGTCACCGCCTATCTCCTCGCCTCCACCATCGTCCTGCCGCTGTACGGCAAGCTCGGCGACCTCTTCGGTCGCAAGGGCGTCTTCCAGTTCGCCATCGTCGTCTTCATCATCGGCTCCGCCCTCGCGGGCTGGTCCCGCACGATGGACGAGCTGATCGCCTTCCGCGCCCTCCAGGGCGTCGGCGGCGGCGGTCTCATGATCGGCGTCCAGGCGATCATCGCGGACATCGTCCCGGCCCGGGAGCGCGGCCGCTACATGGGCCTCATCGGTGCGGTCTTCGGCCTCGCCTCGGTCGCCGGACCGCTGCTCGGCGGGTTCTTCACCGACCACGCCTCCTGGCGCTGGTGCTTCTACATCAACGTCCCCTTCGGCCTGGTCACCCTGGCCGTCATCGCGGTCGTCCTCAAGCTGCCCCGGCCCGCCGTACGCCCCCGGCTCGACGTCCTGGGCGCGGTGCTCCTCGCCGTCGCCTCCACCTGCCTGGTGCTGGTGACCAGTTGGGGCGGCACCGAGTACGCCTGGGGCTCGCGCACCATCCTCGGCCTCGCCGCGGGCGCGGTGGTCTCCACGGCGCTCTTCGTCGCCGTCGAGCACCGGGCCGCGGAACCGATCATTCCGCTGCGGCTGTTCCGTGACTCCGTCTTCAACGTCACCGGGCTGATCGGCGCGGTCGTCGGCGTCGCGCTCTTCGGCGCCGCCAGCTACCTCCCCACCTACCTCCAGATGGTCGACGGGGTCAGCGCCACCGAGTCCGGGCTGCTGATGCTCCCGATGATGATGGGCATCGTCGGCGGCTCCATCGCCTCGGGCCAGCTCATCACCCGCACCGGCCGCTACCGGATCTACCCGATCGTCGGCGGCGCCGTCTCGGTGGTCGGCATGGCGCTGCTGTCCCTGCTGGAGGCGGACACCTCCCCCCTGGCGTACAGCTTCTACCAGGCCGTCCTCGGCCTCGGCATCGGACTGGTCATGTCCGTCCTCGTGCTCGCCGTGCAGAACTCCGTACGCCCGTCCGACCTCGGCACCGCCACCAGTGCCAACAACTACTTCCGGCAGATCGGCGGCAGCGTCGGCGCGGCGATCTTCGGCACGCTGTTCGCCGGGCGGCTCTCCGACGCCCTCGGCGTCCGCCTGCCCACCGGTGCGGAGCTGCCCGACCCCGAGTCGATCACCCCGCAGATCGTCCACGCGATGGAACCCGCGCTGCGCGACGCCTACATCCAGGCGTACGTCGACGCGATGCCGCGCATCTTCCTCTACCTCGTGCCGGTGCTCGTGCTCGGCCTGATCCTCGCCTTCTTCCTCAAGGAGAAACCGCTGGTGTCCCACCACAGCCCCGAAGCCGCCGCCGAGCCCACGACCACCCAGATCCCCGCCGCCCGCGCCGACTCCGGCCGGCCCGCCGCCTCCGGTCAGCGCGCCGGTGTCCCGGTCCACGGCGGCGTCCAGCACCCCGACGGCACCACCGTTCCCCGGGCCGCCCTCACCCTCATCGACGTCCAGGGGCAGCAGGTCGGGCGCGGGGGCAGCGGCGAGGACGGGCGGTACGCACTCAGCGTCCCCGGCGCCGGCTCGTACGTCCTGATCGCCGCCGCCGGAGGCCACCAGCCGCAGGCCGTCAGCGTCACCGTGGGCGAACGCCCCGTCGAGCTGGACGTGGTGCTCGGCGGCGCCGGCCGCCTGGCCGGTTCCGTCCTCACCCCTGACGGCGCCCCCGTCCCCGACGCGGCCGTCACCCTCACCGACGTACGGGGCGAGGTCGTCGCCTCGACGCGGACCGGCCGCGAGGGCGGCTATGTCATCGGCGAGCTGATCGCGGGCGAGTACACCCTCGCCGCCAGCGCCCCCGCCTTCCGCCCCGCCGCCCTCCCGGTCAGCGTGCAGGCCGCCCGGGAGACCCGGCAGGACATCCAGCTGGCGGGCGGGGCCGTCCTGCGCGGCGTGGTCCGGGCCACCGGCGGGCGGCCCGTCGAGGACGCCCGGGTCACCCTGCTCGACGCGGCGGGGAACGTGGTGGACACGCTCACCACCGGGGCGGACGGCTCGTTCCGGTTCGTCGACCTGTCGTCGGGGGAGTACACCGTGATCGCCGCCGGATACCCGCCGGTCGCCACGGTCCTCCAGGTCGCGGGCGGCGGCCGCACCGAGCGGGACCTCCAGCTGGGCCACGAGGACTGAACCGTACGGGACGGGACGGGGAGAGCGGGACGGGACGGGAC
>NZ_JAFEUF010000270.1:6209-8270 GCF_016901035.1 Streptomyces durocortorensis | reverse complement strand
GGCTGCCGGCTGTCCGGGCCCTGTGGGCGCCCCCCCCCCGCCGCCCGCGCCCCCCCCCCCGCCGGCCGCGCCCTGCGGATGCGGTACGGGAAGGGGCGGCCGACGATGGAGGCTCGGGAGCCGACGAACGGCGGGAGGCAGGCTTTTGCAGGCCGACACGTGCGACGACGGCATGCCGTCGTTCTTCGACCCGAAGACCGTCGCGGCCCTGTTCGACGGCAATCCGGCCGCCGTCGCGGTGCTCGACCACGATCTTCGCTACACCTACGTCAACCCGGCCCTCGAACGCCTCAACGGCCTCCCTGCCGACTCCCACATCGGGCGGACGTTCTCCCAGGTCCTGCCCGAGCTGCGCGGCCAGGCCGCCGCCCTGCGCGCCGTCCTGGCGGACGGCGAGCCCCGCGAGGAGACGATTCAGGGGCAGACCTGGGCGCCCGCCGACGCCGACCAGCGGTTCTGGCGCGCCACCTACCACCGGCTCGACGCGAACGGGGAGGGCTGCGGGCTGATGGCGATCGTCGTCGAGATCACCGACCTCACCCGGCAGCGCGAGGAGCTGGAGCAGGCCCGCGGTCACGTCGCCCTGCTCTCCACCGCCGCCGTCCGGATCGGTACGACGCTCGACATGGACACCACCTGCCGGGAGCTGACCGACTTCGTGGTGCCCGACTTCGCCGACGTCGCGGCGGTCGACGTGTTCCCACCCGAGGTGGGTCACTCCGTACGCCGCCCGGCCCCCGGCGTCGTACGGCTCCGGCGGGCCGCGCTGCGCGGTGACGGCGACCTCGACGAGCAGGTGCAGCGGTTCGGCCATCCCGGGGAGTACGTCGACTTCGCGCCGGACTCCGCGGTGACCCGCTGCCTGGCGGAGAACGAACCGGTCCTCGACGACTGGGAGGGCCACGGCCAGGAGCGCAGCTCCCTCACCTCGGACCGGATAGCCGCCTCCCGGGCGCTCGGGCTGCGCCAGGCGCTCGTCGTCCCGCTCATGGCCCGGAACCGGCTGCTCGGCACCCTCAGCCTCGTCCGGGCCGAGGGTTCCCCCGCCTTCGGCGACCAGGACGTGGCCGTCGCCCGCGAACTCGCCGTCCGGGCCGCCGTCGACCTCGACCACGCCCGCCGCTACGACCACGAGCACAGCATCGCCCGCGAACTCCAGCGCTCCCTGCTCTCCGAGCCCCGGGGGCCCCACCCGCACGTGGAGATCGCCACCCGCTACCTCCCCGCCGACGAGGGCGTCCTGGTCGGCGGCGACTGGTTCGACGTCGTACCGCTCCAGGACGGCCGGCACCTCAAGGCGATGGGCGACGTGATGGGGCACGGGGTGGAGGCGGCCGTCGCCATGAGCCAGTACCGCTCGCTGCTGCGGCTGCTGGCGGGGGAGGACCTGCCGCCGCACCGGATCCTGGAGCAGCTCGACACCATGGTGGAGCGGTCGGGCCTGGACCGGGCGGCGACCTGTCTGCTCGCCGTCGTCGACCGGTTCGGCGGGGTGTGCGAGGTGGCCAGCGCCGGCCATCTGCCCCCGGTCTTCATCGACCCGGGCGCGGCCGGGGCCCGGGTCGTGCCGGTGCCGGTGGGGCCGCCGCTCGGCACCGGGTTCGGCGGGTACCGGACCGCGTCCGTGCCCTGCGGCCCGGGGACGGTGCTGTTCATGTACACCGACGGGCTGGTCGAGCGCAGGGGCGAGGACATCGACGTGTCCGTGCAGCGGCTGGCCTCGCTGACCCTGCCGCGGGGCGGTCATCTGGATGACCTGCTGGACCAGGTGCTGGACCGGTTCGGCGAGGACGCGGAGGACGACATCGCCGTCCTCGCCTCCCGGATCCGCGAGGGCCCGCCGGTCGTGCGGCCGACCCCTTCGGATTGACGCCTCCGGGCCTCCGGCCTCCCTGGGAGAGAGGCCGGAGGCCGAAAGGCGGGGGGGGGGCGCGGGCGGGGGGGGGGGGGCGGGGGGGGGGGGGGGGGGGGGGGGGCGGGGGGGCGGGGGGGGGGGGGGGGGGGGGGGGCGGGGGGGGGCGGCGGCGGGGGGGGCGGGGGGGGGGCGGGCGGGGGGCGGCG
>NZ_JAFEUF010000270.1:0-6200 GCF_016901035.1 Streptomyces durocortorensis | reverse complement strand
CGCCCGGTTTCCCGGGCCGCCCCTCTTCCGTGGTGCGGGCGAGGCTCAGGTCCCTTGCGGGTTCTCCTGCCGGCGGCCGCGCAGCTGCCGCAGTACGAGGGCGGCCGAGGTGATCAGCGGCAGCAGCCCGGCCACCGCGTCGGCGGTGTTCAGCTTGTCGTGCGTGCCCTTGGCCCGGCGGACCTGCTTGGACGCCCTGAGAACCGCGAGCGCGCTGCTGCCCAGGCTCAGCACGAGCCCGGCCTTGCTGCCGCGCAGGCCCTTGGCGGGCGTCGCGGACCGGTTCTTCGCCATCGGGGACACCTCCAGCCGGTGGGGCCCGCCCGTTCGCGGACGTGCCCTCCCCGTCCACGTAACCCGGTGTCCGCCACCCCCGCAAACGCGGGCGGTCCCGTCGCGGCACCCCGGCGCCATCCCGCGTTCACATCACGTCCGCGCGGGGGTCGTCGGGCCTTGCGATGGTCCCCGGCGGAAGACCATTTCGCGGGAGGGGACGTTCATGAACAGGTCGAAGGCGCTGCTGCTGGCCGGGGCGCTGGCGGCGGGCACGGTCGTGGCCGGGGCCGGTACCGGGGCGGCCGCCGCCGACCCGTGCTCCGGGAGCGGGCCGCTGCCGCGCTCCTGCGCGCAGCCGGGGGACCTGATCGACGTCACCCTCGGCGAACTCCATCCGACCCAGGCCGTACTCGGCTTCGACCAGGTCTTCTACAAGCTCGGCCGGTACGGCAGCGGCCGCGACGAGGCGGCCGGCGACGTCAACAAGCGCTTCGACGACTGGTGCGAGACCAACGGCCAGGAGGAGGCGGCCTCGGCCGGTCCCGGGGCGCGGCTGGACGACCCGTCGAGCTTCTCCTGCACCGTGCCGGTCGGGCAGGAGACCCCGGAGACCGTCGCCCCGATGAAGACGGCCGTCGTCGGGCCCGGCGGGAAGCTGTACCTCACCGACGGGCACCACACGCTGACGTCCTTCCTGGAAGGCCCCGACGGATCCCCCCGGATGCACATCCGGCTCCGCGTCACCGACAACTTCAGCTCGCTGTCACCGGAGGCCTTCTGGCAGCGGATGGCCGCCGAGAAGAAGGTGTGGCTGCGCGACGAGAACAACCGGCCGCTCGGCGTGGAGCAGCTTCCGGACCGGCTCGGCATCACGCACTTCCGCGACGACCCCTACCGCAGCCTCGTCTACTTCACCCGGGACATCGGTTACGAAGTCCCGGACGGCGCGACGGAGTTCCTGGAGTTCTCCTGGGGGTCCTGGCTGCGCGGCGAGCACGACACGGGCGCGTACGACCTGACCGCCCCGGGCCCGTACCTCGACCTGGTGAAGCGTGCCTCGAAGTCGATGGCGGCACTGGACGCCGACGCGGTCGTGGACGACGGGAAGACCGCCGCCCAGCTCGGCCGGATCGACGAGTGGAACGGCGGGAAGAAGGAGACGGGCGGGGAGTTCGCCAAGCTGGGCAAGCCGCTGAGCGACCCCAAGCCGGGCAAGCTCGCCGAGGCCCTGGAGTACAAGGCCCGCGTCCTGCCCGTGCCCGCCTGCACCACCACGGTCACCGGGCCCCGCAACGGTCCGCTCGTCGTCACGAGCGGCGTCACCTGCCTGGACCGCGCCGCCCAGCGCGGGCCCGTCGTCGTCCGCCCGGGGGCGGCCCTCGTGGTCACCGGCTCCACGCTGGACGGCCCGCTCCAGGCCGACCGGGCGACGGCGGTCCACCTGTGCGGTTCGCGCGTCACCGGGCCCGTCGTGGTGAGCCGCAGCTCGGGCCCCGTACGGATCGGAGGCCCGGGCTGCACCGCGAACACCGTCGAAGGACCCGTGGTGCTGACCGGCAACGCCGCACCCCGGTAGCCGGTCCCTTCAGACGAACACGTACGCCACCGTCGTCGCCGCCCCCAGGCCCGCGCCCGCCAGGGTCTGGGCGACGGTGTGGTAGCCGAGGGCGACCCGGGACCAGCAGACGGCCGCGGTCAGCGCGTACGCGGCGATCCACCAGGGGGAGTGCACGACGGCGAGGAGCGAGACGGCCGCCGAGGCCACCGCCGAGTCGACCGAGATCTTCCACACCGTGTTGACGGCCAGCAGACCGATCGTCATCACCCACAGCGCGAGCATCGCGACGAGGATCCCGGTCGGCGCGTTCCCCAGGATCATCACCACCGAGCCGGTGCCGATCGAGCCCAGGATCACGAAGAAGATCGGCGCCCGTTTCGTGCGGTCCACGACGTGGCGGTCGCCCCAGGTGCCGCGTCCGCGCTCCCACTCGATGTACCCCGCCGGGATCAGCCCGGCGCAGAGCGCCCCGAGGAAGCCCCAGAGCAGCCCGGTCCAGTCGCCGCCCGCCGCCGCGAGGCCGATGCCGAGCATGCCCGCCAGCAGGACGTTGCGCGGCTGGAGGGCGTCGGTGACGGTGCGCGCCACGGAGGCCGTGCGGGCGGAGGTGGTGGGGATCCCCTCGCCGGTCGGGTGCGTCGTGTCCGTGCCGTGGGCCGTGCTGCCGGTCATGCGCTCGTCTCCGTCGTGCGGGCCGTGTCGGCCGTGGCTGCGGCGAGGACGGCGCGGGCGCGCTCCTCGTCGACCGTCCGGTACGCGGCGGCGACCCGGACCAGCCGGGCCACCTCGCCGTCCTGGTCCGCCGCGTGCTGGGCGGCGACCTGCGCGGCCCCTCCGGCGGGCGCGCCGGACTCCTTCGCGAGCAGGGCGGCCCGGATCCAGTACGCGTCGGTGAGGGGCTCGGCGCGGCGCGGGTCGCTCGTGTCGCGGGCGGCTGCCCGGCCTGCGGCGTCGAGCAGCCCGTCGGGCACGTAGTGGCGCAGCTTCTCGGCGGCGTCCGCGATGTCGGCGGCCCAGCGGTCCACCCGCAGGTCGGCCGGGACGTTGAACCGGGTCAGCTCGCGGGGCAGGGACGCGGGCGGGTCGAACGGCTGCTCCGGGAACGCGGTCATCAACTCGTACCAGAGGGAGTGCAGTTGGACCTGGGCCCGCCACAGCCTGGCCCGGCGCGCCCCGGCCGCGAACGCGGGGATGGAGGCGCCGAGGGCGAAGAAGGCGAACAGCACCAGCTGCGCCGCCTCCGTGACCTGGTCGAACCGCAGGGCGAACGCCTCGGTCGGTTCGTCGGCCACGCTGATCCACAGGAAGAGCGTGCGGCTGACGGTGTACCCGACGCCGATGAACATCGCGAACGTCATCATCCCGAGCCCGATGCGCAGATGGCGGCGGCGGGCGTCGAGGGTGGCCAGCGCCCACTGGAAGGCGCAGACGGCGGAGGCGGCCCCGAGGTAGAGGTAGAAGACGCTCATGTAGAGCGTGGCTCCCCACTCGCCGGCGTGGTCGGAGACGAAGCGGTCCGAGGGCTCGGAGCGGTCGACGACGGTGAAGAAGAGGACGGTCAGCAGGATCAGCGTGGCGACGGACGCCTTGGCCGCCAGCTTCTGGACGAGCCGCGCGAAGCGTACGTGGCGGGGGACCGCGCCCTCTTCCGGGTAGCTGCCGTAGATCGCCACGATGTAGCTGAGGATGGCCAGAATTGCCACCGTCGCGGTGTAGTGCTTGATGAGGACGGCGAGGTCGGTGACGGCGCTGTTGTTGAGGCCGATGCGCACCGCCTCGGTCTTCGTCCACAGCGCGATGGCGAATCCGGCGTAGCAGCCCCACAGCGCTCGGCGTCTGCGGTCCTCCTCGTCTCCCCACAGGGCAGCGGGCATACGCCACAGGGCAACGGCCGTCATCAGGCCCGCTATGAGGTAGCCGGCGAGATCGAGGGGGGTCACGGCGGTGTTCGTCCTCGGGGTCGTGATGCGGGGTGGGGCCCGCGGCTGGTGGCCGGTGGCACGTGTCAGGCTTCGCCGGACCGTCTTCCGGGGAAGAGGCCGCGCCGCCGGTGGGCCACCGGGCGGGACAGGGAGTTGTCCAGCCGCCCCACCATGTCATCGGTGGTGAGGTCCCGCGCCATCCGGGGGATCAGGGAGGCACCGAATTCGGCCATGCGTTCGTCGTGGGTGTCGTACTGCGCGCGGGCCTGGACGGTGGAGCCGCCGGAGGCGAAGGACGCGGCGGCGGCCGGGGAGATCATCCGGGCGATCAGCGAGGTGTCGAAGACCGGCAGCAGTGTGCGCAGTTGCTCCGCGTCGAGCGTCGTGCCGTGGTCGAACCACTCGTGGCACAGCTCGTGCAGGATCACGTGCTGGGTCTGGTACGCGGTCGGCCTGCGGCGGTAGAGGACCAGGCTGGTACCGCCCGCCTTCAGGCGCAGGCCGCAGGCGGCGTTGACGCGGGCGAGGCGGTCCGGCATCTCGTGCAGCCGGATCGTGCGCCCGCTCGTCTCCTCCATGTTCGCGACGAGCCCGTCCAGCGTGAACGGAACCGGGAGGGGCAGGTCGGCGAGCCCGGCCTCGCACTCTTTCCGCAGTTTCCGCAGGGACATGACCAAGACGCTACGCTGCCGGGCCCCCGGGGCGGTGGTGCACGGCGGAATCCCTCCCGCCGCTTACCCCGTCGCCCTCCTTCTCCCGGGCGGCGTCCTCCAGCAGGGAGAGGGCGAACCGGAGCAGTTCCGGCGGGAGCCCGTCGTCGTCCAGGCCCCGGCCGGCCAGTCCGCTGATCTCTCCGGTGCGCCGCTTGGCCAGGAACTGGAGCCCGGCGACGACGTCGTCGACGACCTCCGACTCCTCCTTGAAGAAGCGCCAGTCCACGCCGAACCCCAGGCCGAGGGCCTTGAGGATGTCCTCGGACGGCTGGGTGACCTTGCCGGCCAGGATGTTGGAGAAGTAGCTGTGCGACAGCGAGCCGCCGCGGTCGCGGACCAGTTCGGCGAAGACCCGGCCCGAGATCTTCTGGCCGGGGAAGGTCTTCTCGACCATGTACTCGACCTTTTCCCGCAGCGAGTCGAGGCGGGGCAGCTCGTCCGGACCAGGGGGTTCGACGGGCTCGACGGGTTGCGGACCGCGTTCGCCGTCGCCGTCGTCCTTGGTCATCCGGGCCTCCACGATCACCTCGGAGTCGGAACTGAGCTTGCGCAAACACTCTACGTCACTGTTAACTCGAAAAAACACGGGCAGGGGACCACGAGGGGAGTCCCTTGCCCGTGAGTGACCTTGTGCCCCGTGACATCCGGAGCAGGCTCCGGACAGGGGTGTAGCCCTTCACGACGGGGGATGCGTGAAGGGCTACGCGTGCATTATGGCCCCGCGGTGCTCCCGACGACAACTGACCGGTCGGTCAGCGATCCGCGGGGCGGCCGTGAGGGCGGATCCGCCCTGCCCTTCCCGGCCGCCCGAATCTGTTCCGGCCGCGATAGACATGGCCTTGCCCGGCGATTAGGGTTTCTTGTGCAGTCACGTGAAACAGCGGTACGCAGCCGAGGCGCACCCCGCAGGCGTACGGCGCCCGGCTCCTCCGGTCACGCGTGACGGAAGAGGTGCAGATGCCCCCGGAGACCCCCTCGCACGCCACCGACCGGCTCGACGACGACGATTACCCCGCCTACACGATGGGGCGAGCCGCGGAGATGATCGGTGCGACGCCGGGGTTCCTCCGGGCGATCGGCGAGGCCCGCCTGATCACCCCGCTGCGGTCCGAGGGCGGCCACCGCCGTTACTCCCGCTACCAGTTGCGCATCGCCGCCCGCGCCCGCGAACTGGTCGACGCCGGCACGCCCGTCGAGGCCGCCTGCCGCATCGTCATCCTGGAGGACCAGCTGGAGGAGGCGCTGCGCCTCAACGAGGAGCTGCGCGGCGGCTCCGCCCGTTCCGGCGGTCCCGCCGAGCGCTGAGCGCCGCCGCGCCCGGGGCGCGGGAGGTTCCGCACGGCCCGGAAAGATATCTGCATTCGTCAGCACAGAATTTCGCGCAATGTGCGATGAGGCTTTTATGTCCCGGATCTGTTCCGACGTGGCCGGTGATATTACGCACCCACCTCTCCGGGGTCATCGTGCTAGTGTTGATCTCAGTTGCAGTTGTGGTTCCCAAAAACTTCAAGTGCTCTTGCCGATCGGATGTCGGCAGGTGCACTTCTGTATTTCCGGTGTTCTTCCGGACGGGGTAATCATCGCGGCGACGTGGGGCCCGCACAGTGTGGGCCCGCGGGCTCTGCCCCTAAGGAGATATGACATGGCTACTGGCACCGTGAAGTGGTTCAACTCGGAAAAGGGCTTCGGCTTCATCGAGCAGGACGGCGGCGGCGCCGACGTCTTCGCCCA
>NZ_JAFEUF010000269.1:3900-8367 GCF_016901035.1 Streptomyces durocortorensis | reverse complement strand
GCGTAGGCCCACCAGGCCACCCCGGCGGCGGCCGACGGGACGGCCCGCGAGAACCCCGCGGCCCCCGAGACCCCCAAGCCCCCGCCGAGCCCCAGCCCCGAGGTCAGGGCGATCTGGGAGCTGTGCTCCGGCGGCTATCTCTCGGTGGCCGAGGTCGCCGGCCACCTCGGCCTGCCGGTCGGGGTGGCCCGTCTGCTGCTCCAGGATTTACACCAGCAGGGACACCTGCTGCGCCGCAAGGCGCCGCCGCCGGCCCAGCTCGTTGACAGGAAGATCCTCGAAGAGGTGTTGCATGGACTCCAAGTCCGGTTCGGCTGAGAGCATCTATGTGCCGGACGCGGTGCAGCGCGCGGCGAAGATCCTCGTCGTCGGGCACTTCGCGGTGGGCAAGACCACACTGATCGGCACCCTGTCCGAGATCACCCCGCTGCGCACCGAGGAGCGGATGACCCAGGCCGCGGCCCAGGTCGACGATCTGCGCGGGGCGCCCGACAAGACGACGACGACGGTCGCCCTGGACTTCGGCCGGCTCACCCTCAGCGACGAGCTGGTGCTCTACCTGTTCGGTACGCCGGGGCAGCAGCGGTTCGTGGAGCTGTGGGAGGACATGGCGCGCGGTTCGCTGGGGGCGCTGCTCCTGGTCGACCCGGCGCGGCTCGCCGACACGTTCCCCGTCATCGACCTCGTCGAGACGTACGGGCTGGAGTACGCGGTCGCCGTCAACAGCTTCGACCCGTACTCGCAGCACGCCGAGGACGAACTGCGCGAGGCGCTCGACCTGCTGCCGGACACCCCGGTCGTCTTCTGCGACGCCCGGGACCAGAGGTCCTCCGCGCAGGCCCTGATCACGCTGGTCCGCCACCTGCTGGCGCACGCGGCCTGACGTACCCCCAACGAATCCGGAAGCCGGGGCCTTCGACGGCCCCGCGATCACACCGAGGAAGCCGCCATGGACCCGCAGCCGGGAGCCAACCCGTACAGCGCCCCCGCCGGGTGCCCCATGCACCAGCAGCAACCCCAGCAGCAGACGCCGCTGTACGGACCGGAGTTCGCCGCCGATCCGCACCGCTTCTACGACGCGGCACGCACGCACGGCCCCGCCGCGCCCGTCGAGCTGGCCCCCGGGGTGAACGCCACGCTGATCGTGCAGCACGAGGCGGCGCTGCGGGTGCTGCAGAACCCGGCGCTGTTCGCCCGGGACTCGCGGCGCTGGGCCGCGCTGCGCGAGGGTGCCGTACCGATGGACAGCCCGGTGCTGCCGATGATGGTCTACCGGCCCAACTGCCTGTTCACCGACGGCGCGGAGCACCTGCGGCTGCGCAAGGCGGTCACCGAGTCGCTGGCCCGGCTGAACAGCAGCCGGCTGAGCCGGGACGTCGAGCGGATCGCCGACTACCTGATCGACCAGTTCATCGAGCGCGGCACCGCCGACCTGCTCAACGAGTACGCCAAGCTCCTGCCGCTGCTGCTGTTCAACCAGATCTTCGGCTGCCCCGGCGACATCGGTGACCGGCTGACCCGCTCGATGTCGGCGATCTTCGACGGCGAGGACGTGCTGCGTGCCAACGAGGAGCTGACCGAGTGCCTGATGGAGCTGGTCTCGATCAAGCGCCGCCAGCCCGGCGACGACGTCACCTCCTGGCTCATCCAGCACCCGGCGGGGCTGCGGGACGAGGAGCTGAAGGACCAGCTGGTGGTGCTGATGGGCGCGGGCGTGGAGCCGGAGCGCAATCTGATCGCCAACGCGCTGCTGCTCATGCTCGCGGGCGAGCAGCCGGGCGCGCCGGAGCGGCGTGGTTCGGGGATGCTCGTCGAGGACGCGCTGGACGACGTCCTGTGGAACAACCCGCCGATCGCCAACTACGCCACGCACTACCCGGTGCGGGACATCGAGCTGGACGGGGTGGTGCTGAAGGCGGAGACGCCCGTGCTGATCAGCTTCGCCGCCGCGAACAGTGACCCGGGGCTCACCGACACCCGCCAGACCCTCAGCAAGGGCGCACATCTGGCCTGGGGCGCGGGCCCGCACGTGTGTCCCGCCAAGTCGCCCGCGACGCTGATCGCGCTGACCGCGATCGAGAAGATCCTCAACACCGTCCCGGACCTCTCGCTGGCCGTGCCCGCCTCGGGCGTGGCCTGGCGGCCGGGCCCCTTCCACCGGGCCCTGATCGCGCTGCCCGTACGGTTCACGCCGACGGCCGCGCGGCATACGGGCCCCGGGGCGCAGCCGCCGGCGCAGACCTCGGCCCAGCTCCCCGACCCGTACCGGAACACCTCCTCCGCAGCACCGGTGACGCCCCGTCACACTCCCGAGCCGGCCAAGAAGCAGAAGGGCTGGTGGAGTTCGTTCCTCGACGTGTTCCGCGTATGACTCACGGTCCGACAATTCGCATATGCTGGACATCGTCGCCGTACCCGACCCGGAGGTGCGGGTGCTGGTGCTCGGCGCGGTGGGGGACGACTTCTGCCTGGGCGGGGACCGTACCGAGTTCGGCCAGTGGCTGGAGGAGGACCCGACGGGCCGGGGCATCCGGGTCGCCGGCGAGAAGGCCGCCGGGTCTGCGAGGCGCTGTCGGGCGCCCGGGTGGTGACCATCGCCCGAGTGCGGGGCAAGGCGGTCGGCGCGGGGTTCGCGCTGGCCCTCGCCTGCGATCTGCGGGTCGGGGCGGAGAACGCCTCCTTCCGTCCGGCTGCCGGAGCTGGCGCTCGGGCTGCCGACCGCCTGGGGCGGGCTGCTGCCCCGGCTGATCCACGAGGTGGGCGCGGCCCGGGTCCGCGAGCTGATCCTGACCGGCCGGGCCTTCGGGGCCGCCGAGGCCCGCGAGCTGTCGGTGCTCCAGCAGGTGGCGCCCGAGGCGGAGCTGGACGACGCGGTCGCGGCCTGGGCGAAGCCGGTGGTGCGCCGCCCGGAGGCCGCGCTGCGGGTCACCAAGGCGCTGCTGAACTCCTGCGCCGCCGCCACCCGGCTGGCCGATCCCGCGTTCCTCGACGCGGAGCTGATGGCCTCGGTCGCTGCCGCCACCCGGCGGCCTCCGGCGGGCGGCAACGGGGCGGGCGGGGCACACTCGTAAAAACCCGAGTGGGAGGTCTCCGGCGTGGACGTACCGGTGTGGCTGTGGATCGTGTTCGCCGTGACCGTCGTCGTCTCCCTGACGGTCGACCTTCTGGCGCACCGCAAGGCGCATGTCATCGGCTTCAAGGAGGCCGGGCTGTGGAGCGCCCTGTGGGTGGGTCTCGCGCTGGTCTTCGGCGGGGTCGTCTTCCTGACGCTGGGGACGACCGCCGGAACGGAGTACACGACCGCGTGGCTGCTGGAGAAGAGCCTCTCGGTCGACAACCTCTTCGTCTTCGCGCTGATCTTCGCGTATTTCAAGGTGCCCCGGGAGTATCAGCACCGGGTGCTTTTCTACGGCGTCATCGGCGCCCTGGTGTTCCGGGCGATCTTCCTGACCGCTGGTGTCGCGGTGGTGAACCGCTTCACCTTCGTCCTGTTCCTCTTCGCCGCGATCCTTCTCTACAGCAGCTACAAAATCCTCAGCGGCCAGGAGGAGAATTTCGACCCGGGCAAGAGCTTCGCGGTGCGGGCGCTGCGGAAGATCATGCCGGTTCAGGACGAGTATTCCGGGACGCATTTCGTCGTCCACAAGGAGGGGCGGCGCATCGCCACCCCGCTGCTCGCGGTGGTCGCCGCGATCGAGGCGGCCGACCTCATCTTCGCGGTCGACAGCGTGCCCGCGGTGCTCGCGGTCAGCGACGACCTGTTCATCGTCTACACCAGCAACGCCTTCGCGATCCTGGGGCTGCGGGCCCTGTACTTCCTGCTGGCGGGGCTGCTGGACCGGTTCCACTACCTGAGCCACGGGCTGGCGGTCATCCTCGCCTTCATCGCGGTCAAGCTCGTCCTCCAGGCCTGCCACAAGATGATCAGCACCTCGATCCCGGAGATCCCCTCGCCGATCAGCCTGGCGGTGATCGTCGTCATTCTGGCGGTGTCGGTGACGCTCAGCATGCGCCGCCCGCCGAGCGACACGAGCGATGCGGGCGCGTCCGGCGCCGATAAGAACAAGTAAGGCGGAGGCAAAGCAGAGGGAAAGACTTTCCAAAGCCTGCCGCCGGACCTATCGTGAGTAAATGGACAGCAAAAAGCGTGACCTCCACCAGCGGGCCGCTTTCATGTGCCCGACCTGCAAACAGCCCGTCCCCTCCGAGATCCACCGCCACAAATCCCTCGGGATCTTCGTCCCGGTGTGGCGCGCGGGCCCCTGCGAAAACCCCGACTGCGCGGATGACGCCCGCGAGGCACGACCCGCCCGGCACCGCTCACGTCACTGATGTCCCGAGGTCCCCCGGGGGGGGGGGGGGGCGGGGGGGGGGGGGGGCCCCCCGGGGGGGGGGGGGGGGCGGGGGGGGGGGCGCCGCGGGCGGGCCGGCGCGGCGACCGGCCGCCGGCCCGGGGCCGGAGGGAGG
>NZ_JAFEUF010000269.1:2324-3892 GCF_016901035.1 Streptomyces durocortorensis | reverse complement strand
CGCGCCGCGCCCCCCCCCCGCGCCCCCCCCCGCCCCCCCCCCCCCCGCCCCCGCCCCCCCCCCCCCCCCCCCCGCCCCCCCCCCGCCCCCCCCCCCCCCCCCCCCCCCCCCCCCCCCCCCCCCGGCTGACTAGCGTGGTTCGGGGGTGGGGCCGAAGGCAGGGCTCGGGGACTCAGGGAAGGACCGGCGCGCCATGGCTGTACAACCCGAGGGCACCCCGTGCTGGGCGGACGCCATGTTCGCCGACGTCGAGGGCGCGAAGAGCTTCTACGCGGACGTGCTCGGCTGGACGTTCGGCGAGAGCCAGGCGGAGTTCGGCCACTACACAACGGCGTACGCGGACGGCAAGGCGGCAGCCGCCGTCTCCCCGCCCATGCCGGGCGAGGAGCAGAACCCCTCCTCCTGGTGCCTCTACCTCGCCTCGCAGGACACCGCGGCGACCGTCACGAAGGTGCGCGACAACGGCGGCGAGGTGCTGGTGGAGCCGATGGAGGTCGGCGCGTTCGGCACGATGGCGCTGGCCCGCGACCCCGGCGGGGCCGTGTTCGGCATCTGGCAGGCGAACACCCACGAGGGGTTCGAGACGGAGATGGGAGCGCCCGGCGGATACTGCTGGGGCGAGGACTTCACCCGGGACGCGAAGGCCGTGGACGCGTTCTACCCGGCGGTCTTCCCGTACACGGAACAGAAGATGGACGAGGCGACGATGGACTTCGCCGTCTTCGAGGTCCAGGGGCAGCCGGTGCTCGGCCGGATGGTGATGAACAAGGACTTCCCGCCCGACCTGCCCTCGTTCCTGAACGTGTACTTCTCCGTGCCGGACTGCGACGCGGCGGTGGCGAAGGCGACCGAGCGCGGCGCGGTGCTGCAGTTCGGGCCGATGGACAGCCCGTTCGGCCGGTTCGCCTCGATCACCGACCCGCAGGGCGCCGCGTTCTCCGTGATCGACGTGACCACCACCGAGGGCGAGATGCCGGGGATGAGCCCGGTGGCCTGAGCCGACCCGGACCGTCAGCCGCCGACGGGCCCCCCCCCCCCCCCCCCCCCCCCCCCCGGGCCCCCCCCCCCCCCCCCCCCCCCCCCCCCCCCCCCCGCCCCGCCCCCCCCCCGGGGGGGCGCTGGGGGGGGTGCCCCCGGGGGCCGTGCCCCCCCCGGCCCCGCCCCCCCCCCCGGGCCCGCGCCCCCCCGACCGGCGCGGCCCGTTCGCCTGCCCGCCGCGCACCCCTCCCGGGGCTCCAGCGCGCACCCCTCCCCGGGGCTCCAGGGCATCCGTAGCTTCCTCCGATGACCCTCGCATCTGCGATGGAACATCGTCCAGAGAATGGCACATGCCACCCCAATTGGCCTAGCGTGTCGCACATGCAGTCCTACACAATCGGCCAGGCAGCACGACTTCTCGGGGTCAGCCCCGACACCGCCCGCCGCTGGGCGGACGCCGGCCGGGGGGGGGCCCCCCCCCCCCCGGGCCCCCCCCCGCGGAAACGCGGCCGCGCCGCGGGCCCCCGAGGCGGCGGCGGGGGGCGGGGGGGGGGGGGGGGGGGGGGGGGGGCGCGCACCAAGACCCCCCC
>NZ_JAFEUF010000269.1:0-2314 GCF_016901035.1 Streptomyces durocortorensis | reverse complement strand
CCCAAATGCCCACACCCCCCCCCAATGGCCCTCGCGTGCCCAACCCCCCCCCCCCCCCCCCCGCCCCCCCCGCCCCCCCCCCGGGGGCCCCCCCCCCCCCCCCCCGCCCGGGGCGGCACGCCGGCCGGGTCGCGACCCATCGCGACGAGGCCGGCCGCAGGCTCATCGACGGCCGCGCGCTGGCCGCCTTCTCGATCGAGGTCGGCCAGGGTGCGGGCGGCGAGGACGAGGCCACCTACACCTCGGCCCGCAACGCGTTCCCGGGCATCGTCACCGCGGTGAAACTCGGCGACGTCGCGGCTCAGGTCGAGATCCAGGCCGGGCCGCACCGGCTCGTCTCGCTCCTGACCCGGGAAGCGGTGGAGGAGCTGGGCCTGGAGGTCGGTATGCAGGCGACCGCCCGTGTGAAGTCGACCAGCGTGCACATCGACCGCACCTGAGCCCCGCCCCCGTACCTCCGTACCGCATCCGCGGGTACGCCCACGCATCCAAGGAGCCTCGCCCTCATGTCTCTGATGCTCACCCGCCGCCGCGTGGCCGCCGCCGTCCTGGCCACCGCCCTCCTCGTCCCGCTCGCCGCCTGCGGCAACGACGACTCCGGCGCGAAGGACAAGGGCACGGCCGGCGGCTCGGAGACCGCGTCCGGCGCCCCGAAGGCCGACCTGACCGTGCTCGCCGCGTCCTCCCTGACGGACGTCTTCAAGGAGGCGGGGGCCGCGTACGAGAAGGCGAACCCCGGCACGAAGGTGACGTTCTCCTTCGCGGGCTCCCAGGAGCTGGCCGCCCAGGTCAAGCAGGGCGCCCCCGCCGACGCGCTGGTCACCGCCGACACCAAGACGATGGACGGCCTCTCCGGCGACACCGGCAAGCCCACCGTCATCGCCAAGAACCGACTGGTCATCGCCGTCGGCGAGGGCAACCCCGAGAAGGTCGAGAACCTCAAGGACCTCGCCGACCCGAAGCTGAAGGTCGTCCTGGCCGCCCCCGAGGTGCCGGTGGGCCGCTACAGCCAGCAGATCCTCGACGCGCAGAAGATCGAGGTGAAGCCGGTCTCCCAGGAGCCCAACGTCCGCGCGGTCCTCAGCAAGGTCGAGCTGGGCGAGGCGGACGCCGGGCTCGTCTACAAGACCGACGCCGCGACCGCCACCGACAAGGCCGACGCGATCGAGATCCCGGACGCGGAGAACGCCATCGCCTCCTATCCGGCCGCCACACTGAAGGCGTCCGAGCACAGCGAGGCCGCCGCCGCGTTCGTCGCCTGGCTCTCCACGCCCGCCGCGCAGGAGATTCTCCAGGGCGCGGGCTTCCAGCAGCCGTAACCGCTCCCGGCAGGCCCGTACCGTCCTACGGGCCTGCCGGGTTCCGCCCAGCTCGCCCCGGGCCAGGCGTCACCCTGCCGCCTGCCGGGCGACGCCTGGCCCCAGCCCGACGAGGTTCACCCATGAAACGACCGGCACTCCGCCGTACGCCCGGGGCCCGCGCCCCGCTGCTGCTGACGGTGCCCGCCCTGCTGGCCGTGGCGTTCCTGATGCTGCCGCTCGTCGGGATCCTGGTCCGTACCTCCTGGGGCGAGCTGGGCGACCACCTCACCGCCGAGGCCACCACCGAGGCGCTGCGGCTGTCGCTGGTCGTCTCGCTCTGGTCGCTGGGCCTCTCCCTGCTGTTCGGGGTGCCGCTGGCCTGGCTGCTGGCCCGGGTGCCGTTCCCCGGCAAGGCGTTCGTCCGCTCCCTGGTGCTGCTGCCGATGGTGCTGCCGCCCACGGTCGGCGGGGTCGCGCTGCTGCTGGCGTTCGGGCGGCGCGGGCTGCTCGGCCCGTGGCTGGAGGACACCTTCGGCGTCACGCTCCCCTTCCACACCTCGGGGGCCGTGCTCGCGGCGACGTTCGTCGCGATGCCGTTCCTGGTCATCTCGCTGGAGGGCGCGCTCGGCGGACTGCGCCCCCGGTACGAGGAGACCGCCGCGTCCCTCGGTGCCTCGCCGGTCCGGGTGTTCCTCACCGTCACGCTGCCGATGGTCGCCCCCGGGCTGATCGCCGGCGCCGCCCTGACCTGGGCGCGGGCGCTCGGCGAGTTCGGCGCGACCATCACCTTCGCCGGGAACCTCCCCGGCACCACGCAGACCCTGCCGCTCCAGGTCTATCTGCTGCTCCAGGACTCGCCGGAGGCCGCCACCTCCGTGTCGCTGCTGCTCCTCGCCATCGCGATGATCGTCCTGATCGCGCTGCGGGGCCGCTGGACCGGCACCCCGGGCGACCACCGGGACCTCGCGAGCCGTGCGACGGCGGCCCGCCCGGAGGCCCCGGCGGCCCCGCAG
>NZ_JAFEUF010000268.1 GCF_016901035.1 Streptomyces durocortorensis | reverse complement strand
GGTAAAGGGGACGGGCCGTCGGCAGGTCCGGGCCCGTCCCCTTTACCCGCTCGGACCCCCGCCACCTGTCCGTACCGTTAGTGTGGGGCCCCGTCCGAGACGCGCCAACGCCCCGCCGGGGCGCGCGTGTACACCGATGCAGCCCCCGGGGACGCCCCCGGACCCGGCCGGAGGGCCCGTACCTCGATGTCCGTGCACAGCCACTCGGCGGCGCCGAACGCGGCCGCCGCCGCCCCAGAGTTCCCCCGGCACGTCGTCACCGCCGTGCTCGTCTCCCACGACGGCGCCCGCTGGCTGCCCGACGTGCTGGCCGGGCTGCTCGGGCAGGAACGCCCCGTACAGAACGTCGTCGCCGCCGACACCGGCAGCGCCGACGACTCGGCCCGGCTGGTCACGGAGGCGCTCGGCGACGAACGCGTCCTGCACCTCGCACGCCGTACGAGCTTCGGCACGGCCGTCGACGAGGCGGCCCGTACGGCCGGTGTCCTCACCCCGGACGACCTGCCGTACCTCAAGCGCCCCAGCGGCTGGGATCCGGAGACCCGGACCTGGGTCGACGGGAACTACGACCTGCCCGAACTGCCCCACGGCGAACCGGTCCAGTGGCTCTGGCTGCTGCACGACGACTGCGCGCCCGAGCCGGACGCGCTCGCCGAGATGCTGCGCGTCGTCGACGCCGACAAGCACGCCACGATCGTCGGCCCCAAGCTGCGCGGCTGGTACGACCGCAAGCAGCTCCTCGAAGTCGGCGTCTCCATCGCCAACAGCGGACGTCGCTGGACGGGCCTGGACCGCCGCGAGCAGGACCAGGGCCAGCACGACCAGGTCCGTACCGTCCTCTCCGTCTCCTCCGCCGGCATGCTCATCCGCCGCGACGTCTACGAGGAGCTCGGCGGCTTCGACCGCAGGCTCCCTCTGATGCGCGACGACGTCGACCTCTGCTGGCGAGCCCACCTGGCCGGCCACCGGGTCCTCGTCGCCCCGGACGCCGTCCTGCGGCACGCCGAGGCCTCCGCCCGCGAACGCCGGCCCATCGACTGCGCCGGCCGCTCCGTCGCCAGCCCGCACCGCGTCGACAAGGCGGGCGCGGTCTACACGATGCTCGTCAACGCCCGCGGCAAGGCCCTGCCCTGGGTCCTGCTCCGGCTCGTCGTCGGCACCCTGCTCCGTACCCTCGCCTATCTCGTCGGCAAGGTGCCGGGCCAGGCCCTCGACGAGGTCACCGGACTGCTCGGCACCCTGCTGCGCCCCGGCCGCATCCTCGCCGCCCGCCGCAACCGCGGAAAGGGCGTCGTCGACGCCGCCGAGCTGCGCGCGCTGTTCCCGCCACCCGGCGCGACCGTGCGGGCCACCGTCGACCAGGTCGCGGGCAACTTCGGCGGCCGTACGGACTCCGACGCGGGCGGCTCGCGCCACGGAGCCGTCGAATCCGGCCCCGGCGGCGACGACGCCGACTTCCTCGAAGTCGACCAGTTCGCCCGCCTCAAGCGCATCGGCCGCAAGCCCGGCCCCATCCTCTTCGCCCTGCTCCTCGTCGTCTCGCTGGTCGCCTGCCGCAACCTGCTCAGCGGCGGCGCCCTGGCCGGCGGCGCGCTGCTGCCCGTCCCCGCCGAGCTCGGCTCGCTCTGGGACCGGTACGCGGACGCCTGGCACACGGTGGGCACCGGCGGCACCCAGACCGCGCCCCCCTACCTCGCCCTGCTCGCCGGCCTCTCCGCTCTCTTCCTCGGCTCGACCGGGCTCGCCGTCAGCGTGCTGCTGGTCTGCTCGATCCCGCTGGCCGGGGCCACCGCCTACTTCGCCTCCCGCCCGCTGCTCCCCTCCCGGCTGCTGCGCGCCTGGGCGAGCGTCGCGTACGCCTTCCTGCCCGCCGCGACCGGCGCCCTGGCCACCGGCCGCCTCGGCACCGCCGTCCTCCTCGTCCTGCTCCCGCTGATCGCCCGCGCGGGCGTCGCCGCCCACGGGCTGCGCGCGGACAGCGCGGCGGGGGAGCGCGGCAGCTGGCGCGCCACCTGGGCGTACACACTGCTGCTGACCGTCACCATGGCGTTCACCCCGATCGTCTGGCCGCTCGCCGTGGTCCTCGGCCTCGGCGTGCTCGTGCTGCGGCGCGGCGACATCACGGCGTACGGACTCCGCTTCGTCGCCGCCGTCGCCACCCCGGTGCTGGTCCTCGCCCCCTGGTCGCTGAGCCTGCTGACGAACCCGTCCGCGCTCCTGACCGAAGCGGGCCTGGACACCGGTACGGGCCAGGCATCGGGCCTCGACCTGTTCGGCATCAGCCCCGGCGGCCCCGGCGCGGCGGGCGGCATCCTGCTGCTCGGCATCGTGCTGGCCGCGCTCGCCGCCCTGCTGCGCGAGGAGCGGCAGTTCGCCGTCCGCACCGCCTGGGCCGTCGCGCTCGTCGGCTTCCTCTTCGCCGCCGTCGCCAACGGATCCACCTGGGCCGGACCGGCCACCCTCGTCTACGGCACCGCCTTGATCGCCGCCGCCCTGGTCGGCGCGGACGGCGCCCGCATCCGGGTCGCCGAGCAGAGCTTCGGCTGGCGGCAGCCCGTGGCCGCCCTGATCGCGCTGGCCGCCGGACTGGCCCCGGTCCTGGCCGCGTTCGGCTGGATGATCGGCGGTGCGGACGGCCCGCTGGAGCGCCGCGACCCGGTCCAGGTGCCCGCGTTCGTGGCGGAGGAGAGCACGACCCGCGACCAGCCCCGCACCCTCATCCTGGGCGGCACCTCGCCCGACACCGTCGCGTACAGCCTGGTCCGCGGCTCGGGGGCCCGGCTCGGCGACGGCGAACTGACCGAGGCGGGCGGCAGCAACAGCCACCTCGACAAGGTCGTCGCCAACCTCGTCGCCGGCTCCGGCGCCGACCAGGGCGGCCAGCTCAGCGGCTTCGCGATCCGTTACGTCCTCGTCCGCGACGGAGCCCCGCGCGAGATGAGCCGGGTCCTCGACGCGACCCCGGGCCTCAGCCGCCTGAGCCAGCTCGACGGCAGCGCCCTGTGGCGGGTGGACCGCCAGGTCGCCCGCGTCATGATCACCCCGGCGTCCGGCGAGGGCGACCACATCGCGGTCGGCTCGGCCGCCGTCGAGGCCCACTCGAAGATCCCGTCCGGCGAATCGGGCCGCGTGCTGCGGATCGCGGACGCGGCCGACCCGGGCTGGACGGCCACGCTGGACGGCAAGCCGCTGACGCGCAAGACCGTCGACGGCTGGGCCCAGGGCTTCGAACTGCCCGCGAACGGCGGCCGCCTGGACCTCACCCACGAGGCCCCGATCACCCACACCGCGTGGATCTGGGCCCAGATCGGGCTGCTCGTGGTCCTGGTGGTCATGGCCCTGCCGGGCCGCCGCCGGGAGATCGACGACGACCTGCCCGAGGAGGCGCTCGCCGTCGCCGCCGAGCCGGCCGACGGCGAGGGCCGCCGAGCCCGCAGGCTGCGCGCCGCGGCCCAGGCCGAGGAGCCCGTCGGCGGCGACCCGTCGCCCGTCGCGGACCCGGGGGAGCACATCCCCGCGCAGCAGTCCGCCGACCCGTACGCCACGACCCCCCCGGCGCACGACCCGCAGGAGGCCACCGGCGACTACGCGGCGGTCCCGCAGCAGCAGTACGGCGAATACGGCGCATACGACGAGTACGCGCAGTGGGACGGGCAGCAGCAGCCGACCGCCGACTACTACGCGACGTACCAGCAGCCGGCCCCGTACGCCCAACAGCACGAGCACGGGCAACAGCAGCAACACGGGCAGAACGTCGCCTACCAGGGCGGCTACGGAGTCCAGGACCCCTACGCGCAGCAGTACAACGACCAGGGCGCGTACGACCAGGGGACGTACAACGACCAGGGCGCGTACGACGAGTACGGCCAGTACGTCGGCGGGCAGCACCAGCAGCAGCCGCAGCCCCCGTACACCGAGAACGGCGAACAGACCGACCCCCCGGCCCCGGGTCAGGCCCCGTGGCAGACCGGTAACGCATCGCGAGGCGAGTCCGAGTGAAGTCCACCCACCTGTCCCTGATCGCGGGCGCCGCCGTCCTGGCCGCCGTCACCGGATTCGCCACGGTCACCGCGCCCGGCGCCCCGGCCGAATCCGCCGCGAAGTCCGCCGCGCTGCTGCCGGTCGAGCGGGCCGGCCTGGTCTGCCCGGCGCCCAGCAACTCCGACCTCGCCGAGACGCAGTACACCGCGTTCACCCCGGCGGGCGAGGGCGGCGACGCGAAGGGCACCGCCGAGCTGAAGCCGGCGCTGCCGATCGTGGACGACGAGGACGAGACCGACCCGAAGAAGGCCAAGAAGGCCGAGGAAGCGGCGAAGAAGGTGAAGGAGAAGGCCGAGAAGCCGGTCCTCGCCGTGAAGGAACAGGGCGCACCGGTCGTCGCCGAGGCGAACGGCGCCGACGCCCCGGCCCTCGTCGGCACGGCGACCGGCAAGCTGGCCCCCGGCTGGACCGCGCAGCAGACCACCGAGGTCACCGCGGGCGGCTCCCGCGGGCTCCTCGGAGTCACCTGCACCCCGCCCGACACGGACTTCTGGTTCCCGGGCGCGAGCACCGCGAAGTCCCGCCAGGACTACGTCCACCTCACCAACCCCGACGACACCGGTGCTGTCGCCGACATCGAGCTGTACGGCCCCGATGGCGCGGTCAAGTCCGAGGTCGGCGACGGCATCACCGTGCCGGCCCGCTCCAGCGTCGCCGTCCTGCTGTCCACCCTCACCCCCGAGGCCGTCGACCAGCTGACCGCCCACGTCACCACTCGTTCGGGGCGGATCGGAGCGGTCGTCATGAGCGCCGACGAGAACGCGGGCAGCGACTGGATCACCGCGTCCGAGGACCCCTCCGGCACGCTGGTGATGCCGGGCATCCCGGCCGATGCCACCTCCGTACAGCTGGTGGCGTTCGCGCCCGGCGAGGACGACGCGGACGTGAAGGTCCAGCTCTTGGGGAAGAACGCGGCGTTCTCCCCGGCCGGGAACGCGACTCTGCACATCAAGTCCTCGATGACAGCCGCCGTCGACCTCAAGGACGTCACCCGCGGCGAGCCGGGCTCCCTGCGCCTGAGCCCGGTCGAGAAGGACCGGGCGACCTCGATCGTGGCCGCGCTGCGCGTGGTCCGGGGCAAGGGCGACCAGCAGGAGATCGCCTACATCCCGGCCACCGCCCCGGTCGGCGCCCGGGCGAGCGTCGCGGACAACCGGGCCAAGGGCTCGACGCTGTCCCTGACCGCGCCGGGCGCCACGGCCGAGGTGAAGGTCACGGCGTCGGCGGGCAGCGGCGGCGGCGAACCGGCCGTCGAGACGTACACGGTCAAGGCCGGTACGACCATGGCCGTCACCCCGAAGGCCCCGGAAGGCCTCAAGGGCTCCTACGCCCTGACCGTCGAGACGACCTCGGGCGGCCCGGTCCACGCGTCGCGCTCCCTGGCGCTCACGTCGGGCGGCGTGCAGATGTTCACCGTGCAGACGCTCCCCGACGACAGGGGAATGGTCGAGGTCCCGTCCGCCCGCCAGGACCTCTCGGTCCTGGACGACTGAGGACCTGTCCGGCAGACGGGGCCTTCCCGGACCGGGGCCGGGGCTGGGGCCTCCCCGGTGCGGGGGCGGGGAGAGCCGGGCTGCGGGAAGGGGGCCCTAGTCCTGCCCGTACCGGGGGTCGACCGATTCGGGGGCCAGCCCCAGCAGCTCGGCGACCTGCTCGACGACGACCTCGTGCACCAGCAGGGCGCGCTCGTCGCGGCTCTTGGTGCGGATCTCGACGGGCCGCCGGTAGACGACGATCTGCGCGGGCCGCCCCTTCTCCGCAGAGACCGCGCTACCGAGCGGAACGACCTCCTCCGGCGTACCGGGCACATCGAGGACGACGAAGTCGACCTCGGCCAGCTGGGGCCAGCGCCGCTCCAGCCGCTCCACCGAGTCCTGGACCAGATCACGGAAGGTCTCGCCCCGGCTGGCCGACAGCGGCACCTGCGGTGGCGCGACCGGCCCGCGCATACCGCGGCCATGACGGTCACGGCGCCGGGGCCGCGGCTCGAACGGGTGGGGAGGTACGGAGCTGTCCATCACCGACGCAGCGTAACGCTCCGGGGGCCGGGGTGATCGGAGAGACGACGTGGCGGGGCCTGCCGTGACGAGGTGGCGGGGTCGGCTGTGACGACGCGGCCGGGCTGCCGTGCGACGCGGCCGGGCCGGCCGTGCGACGCGGCGTAGCCGGCCGTCCGCGCCTTCCCCGGGGCCGGAGGATGCCCGCCCGCTTCCGGATGTCCGCAGTTGAACATTTCGGCCAAGGTTGAGCCCTTTTCAGGCCCGTAATCCGATCGTTGGTTCTGCCCCCGACACCGTGATCCACCCCCGCCCGTGACCGGCCCGACCGGTGCGTGATCACCGGGCCCCGGTTCTGGCGCAGGTCAGGGTAGCCGCGGAGGACGCCGCTGTGCCGCAGGTCACAGGGCGACACGGTGGGGTGACCCGTGGGGGAGTCGTCGCAGCCCGCTCAAGAGTGCGGTACCGTCCAACATCGTGAGCCCTGTACGTCGCTGTTCGCGCACCGCGTGCGGCCGCCCCGCCGTCGCGACACTGACGTACGTCTATGCCGATTCGACTGCGGTCCTCGGCCCGCTCGCCACCTACGCCGAGCCCCACTGTTACGACCTCTGTGCCGAGCACAGTGAGCGGCTCACCGCGCCACGGGGCTGGGAAGTGGTGCGGCTCTCCGACGGCTCCGCACCGGCGCACCCGAGCGGCGACGACCTCGAAGCACTGGCCAACGCGGTCCGCGAGGCAGCACGCCCGCACGACCGGGGCCCGGACGGTGGGGACGGCCGGGGTCGGCGCTCGGCCGACCCGGTGGAGGTGGCCCGCCGGGGCCACTTGAGGGTGCTGCGCTCCCCGGACTCCTGAGTCCGTCGCCTGGGGCATCACCCGGCCGGGTAGTTTGGGCGGTCCGCAGAGACCCCAGGAGGACCGGCCGTGGTTGCTGATCTGTCGCAGCTCGTGAAGGCGTACGACGTGCGCGGAGTGGTGCCCGACCAGTGGGACGAGTCGCTGGCCGAACTCTTCGGAGCCGCGTTCGTCGAGGTCACGGCCGCAGAAGCGATCGTGATCGGCCACGACATGCGCCCGACCTCACCCGGCCTCTCCCGCGCGTTCGCCCGGGGCGCGGCGGCCAGGGGCGCGGACGTCACGCTCATCGGCCTCTGCTCGACGGACCAGCTGTACTACGCGTCGGGGGCGCTGGACCTCCCCGGGGCGATGTTCACGGCGTCGCACAACCCGGCGCAGTACAACGGCATCAAGATGTGCCGGGCGGGCGCGGCCCCGGTCGGCCAGGACACCGGCCTGGCGGAGATCCGCACGTTGGTCGAGCAGTGGTCGGAAGGCGCCCCGCAGCCGTCGACCACCGCCACCCCCGGCACGATCACGGAACGCGACACCCTCACCGACTACGCGTCCCACCTCCTCGGCCTGGTCGATCTGACGTCGATCCGCCCTCTGAAGGTCGTGGTGGACGCGGGCAACGGCATGGGGGGCCACACGGTTCCCACGGTGTTCGAGGGCCTCCCGCTCGACCTCGTACCGATGTACTTCGAGCTGGACGGCACGTTCCCCAACCACGAGGCCAACCCCCTCGACCCCAAGAACATCGTCGACCTCCAGGCCCGCGTCCTCGCCGAGGGCGCCGACCTCGGCCTCGCCTTCGACGGCGACGCGGACCGCTGCTTCGTGGTCGACGAGCGGGGCGCAGGCGTCTCCCCGTCCGCGATCACGGCCCTGGTAGCGGCCCGCGAGCTGGCCCGTAACGGCGGCGAGGGCATCGTCATCCACAACCTGATCACCTCCTGGTCGGTCCCCGAGGTGGTCCGCGAGAACGGCGGCACCCCGGTCCGTACCCGCGTCGGCCACTCCTTCATCAAGACGGAGATGGCGGAGCACGGCGCGATCTTCGGCGGCGAGCACTCGGCGCACTACTACTTCCGGGACTTCTGGAACGCCGATACGGGCATGCTCGCGGCGCTCCACGTACTCGCCGCACTCGGCGGCCAGCAGAAGCCGCTCTCCGAACTGGTCGCGGAGTACGACCGCTACGCCGGTTCGGGCGAGATCAACTCCACCGTCGCCGACCAGACCGCCAGCCTGACGAAGGTCAGGACGGCGTACGGCACCCGCGACGGCATCACCTTCGACGACCTGGACGGCCTGACGGTCACGGCCGCCGACTGGTGGTTCAACCTCCGCGCCTCGAACACGGAACCCCTGCTGCGCCTGAACGTCGAGGCGAGGGACGAGAAGACGATGACAGCGGTACGCGACGAGGTCCTGACCCTGATCCGAACGACCTGACGCTGACAGCCCCGCCCACCGCCTAGCCCCGCTCCCC
>NZ_JAFEUF010000267.1 GCF_016901035.1 Streptomyces durocortorensis | reverse complement strand
CCGGCCCGGGCCCGCGACCCGGCGGCGCTCACCGGTGTCCCCCATTCGCGGTAACGTGGCGGCCGAAAACCGAGCCGCCTCCTGGGGTACGCAACCCCCGGCGCCCCCGAGGACCCCCCCGAGGACCACATGTCTGCCGCGCAGTACCCCGCCGTCTCCGTGATCATGCCGGTGCTCAATGAGGAACGCCATCTCAGGAACTCGGTCCGGCACATCCTGGAGCAGGAGTACCCCGGTGAGATGGAGGTCGTGATCGCGCTCGGCCCCTCCGCCGACCGGACGGACGAGATCGCCGCCGAACTGGTCGCCGAGGACCCCCGGGTCCACACCGTGCCCAACCCCACCGGCCGCACCCCCGCCGCCCTCAACGCGGCGATCAAGGCCTCCCGCCACCCGGTCGTCGTCCGCGTCGACGGCCACGGGATGCTCTCGCCGAACTACATCGCGACCGCCGTCCGCCTCCTGGAGGAGACCGGCGCGCAGAACGTCGGCGGCATCATGCACGCCGAGGGCGAGAACGCCTGGGAGGAAGCCGTCGCCGCCGCGATGACCTCCAAGATCGGCGTCGGCAACGCGGCCTTCCACACCGGCGGCCAGGCCGGCCCGGCCGAGACCGTCTACCTCGGCGTCTTCCGCCGCGAGGCGCTGGAGCGGGCGGACGGCTACAACGTCGAGTTCATCCGCGCCCAGGACTGGGAGCTGAACTTCCGTATCCGCGAGGCCGGCGGGCTGATCTGGTTCTCGCCCGAGCTGAAGGTCCAGTACCGTCCGCGCCCCACCGTGAAGGCGCTCGCCAAGCAGTACAAGGACTACGGCCGCTGGCGTCACGTCGTCGCCCGCTACCACGCCGGCTCGATCAACCTCCGCTACCTGGCCCCGCCGACCGCCGTCGTCGCCATCGCGGCGGGCCTGGTCCTCGGCGCGGCCGTCACCCCGTGGGCGCTGGTCGTCCCCGGCGGGTACGTGGCCGCGATCGTCGCCGGCTCGCTGCCCGCCGGCAAGGGCCTCTCGCTGAAGGCCCGCGCCCAGATCCCGGTGGCGCTGGCGACCATGCACATGTGCTGGGGCTTCGGCTTCCTCACCAGCCCCCGGTCCCTGGCCAAGCGCGTCATCGCGAGCCGCCGCCCGGCGATGACCGGCAGCAGCGAGACCGTCTGAGACGACGACGTACGAGAAGGGCCCCGATGCTCGGCGTCGAGGCCCTTCGTCGCGTCGTGTGCGTGCTGCTACGGCGTCACCAGGTGTAGTTCGGGTTGACCTTCATACAGGCCCCGTCCTCCTCGCCGTTGAGGGCGCCCGCCGACTCCGGGGTCTTCTCCGTGCCCTTGGACACCGGATAAGCCCCGTCCTCGCGCCAGTCCGCACCCACCGCGAGCGAGATCCCCGAGACGTCGGTGGACCTCTTCACCTGCGACAGCGGAATCCCGAGCGCCTTGGCGACCGCCTGTGCGTCGCCCTCCAGATCCGCGCTCGGATACAGGATCCCGGTCCGCGCCGCCCCGGTCACGTTGCCCGAGTCGATGGTGGTCCTGCCGAAGCCCGCGTTCTTCAGCTGGTCCGCCACGTCACCGGCCCGCCCCGAGGCCGGGCCGAGCGCGTCGGTGGCGGTCCCGTTCCGTACGGAGACGGCGATCTCGCCGACCGGCGCGGACGGGTCCTTGGGCTCCTCCTGCTTCTTCCGCTTGGAGGCCTTGCCGTCCAGCGGTACGTCGTCCCGCACCATCCGGAACAACTGCTCGGCGTCGCCCGCCTTCGGGTACACCCGCCCGTTGTTGACGCCGGAGCCGTACACGTTCGGCATGGTCGACATCGTGATGCGCTTCGTCGGGACCTTCTTGAACTCCTCGGCCAGGTCGTAGAGCTTCTTGACCGTGTCCAGCCCCTTGTCGACCGTCAGCGCCTTCGTGGCCGCCTCGGCGAGGTCCATCAGCTTCGCCGGGTCGGTGAGCTTGGTGCCCTTGCGCAGCTGACGCACCATCGAGTTCATGTACATGTGCTGGGCCTTGGCCCGCCCGAGGTCGGTGTTGTCCTCGAAGCCGTACCGGGTGCGCAGCCACTGGAGGGCCTGCTCGCCCTGGATGGACGTGGTGCCCTTCTCCAGCTCCAGCCCGGAGCCCTTGCCATCGGCGTTCCGTGAGCGGATGTTGGCGTCGACGCAGACCGGGACGCCGCCGATGGCGTCGGCCATCGACACCACGCCCGCGAAGTCGATCATCATGAAGTGGTCGATCCGGATACCTGTCAGCTCGTACCAGGTGGCCACTGTGCACCCCGGACCGCCGCGCCCCAGGCTCTGGTTGGTCTGCACGTCGCCGGTGCTGGCCGGGAAGACCTCGCCGTCCGGGGCCGTGCACTTGGGCATCTTCACCATGGTGTCGCGCGGCATGCTGATGACGGACAGATTGCTGCGGTCCGCGGAGAGGTGCAGCAGCATCTGTACGTCGGCGAGCGGCGGGGCCCCGAAGGTCTCCTTCGCGCCGCCCAGCTTCTGGTTGGCCTTGGAGTCCCGGGCGTCGGAACCGATGAGCAGGATGTTGAGGGGGGTCTGTCCGGCGGCGTTGGCCTTGTGATCGGCCATCTGCTTGTCGCCGAGGGTCAGATCCTCTTTCTTGATGTTGCTGTTGAGGTACTCGTAGTAGACGTAACCGGCGCCGCCGGTGACGAGTATGAGCACGGCGAGCGCGGAGGCGCTCCAGCGGAGCACACGCCGCTTGCCGCTCTTGGGCGCGCGGCGGCTGCTGCGCCTCTGCGCGGCACCCCCGGCACCTCCTGAGCCCTCGCTGCCGCGCCGGCCCCCGACCGTTCACCGTCGGCCCCGTGCGGGCTTTCGTCGCGGTCGAGTTGGCCGGAGCGGCGGACGCGTGATCGCGTCCCCTCCCCGGACATGCTGCTCCGTCCCACCGGACCCCCCATGCTGTTCAGATTTCCGCTGCGACCCGGTGACCCGGTGTCACTTGGCGCATACCGCCTTGTCGGCGCTCGCTTGCTCGACGCCTTCCGGAGCCTTCGCCGGTCCGGTGATGAGCTGTCCCGCGCCCTTGAAGTCCGCCCCCAGAGTGAGCACCATCGCCTCAAGCCCCTCGGCGTCGGCGGTGCCCGGCTTCATGGCCGTTGCGGGAAGCCCCATCATCTCGGCGAGCGCCCGGGCCTGGTCGGCCTGGTTGGGCGCGTACTCCAGTGTCGTCTTCTTGATCTTCTCGGGTGCGTTGGCCTTGTTGGTGGACTTCAGCACCCCCTGCTCGTTCTGCAGCCAGGTGACGGTCGAACCGGCCGCCCCGGGGATCTCGCCGCCGTTGAGGACATCGACCCGTACGTCGGCGGGCTCGGCCTTCGGCCCCTTGAGCAGCGCCGCCTGCTTGCCCTTGGCGGCCTTCTCCTTCTGCTTCACCTCGGTCAGCGAGGTGTCGGAGCGCATCATCGCGAAGAGCTGCTCGCCCTTGACCGGGTCCACGACCACGGTGACCGGGCTCGGCTCGGCCGGGTTGTCGATGACCGGCATCGTCAGGAAGGTGATGTTCTTCGTGTTGACCTTGGAGATCTCCTGGGCGAGCGTCATCAGCTTCTGCGCGTCGCCGATGGCCGTGTCGACGGTCAGCGCGTTGGTGGCGGCGTCGGCCAGCTTGTACAGCTTCTTCGGGTTGGTCAGGGTGTCGCTCGACTTCATCTCGCGGATCATCGAGGCGAGGAACTGCTGCTGCACCTTGATCCGGTCGAGGTCGCTCTCGTTGCCGAAGCTGTGCCGGGTACGCAGCAGGGCCAGCGCCTGCTCGCCCTGCACCTCCGACTTGCCCTGCGGCAGCTTCAGATGGGACTTCGGGTCGTCGACCGGCTTGGCCATGCAGACCTCGACGCCGCCGACCGCGGTGGTCAGCTCCTTGACCGCGTTGAAGTCGACCATCATGAAGTGGTCGGGCTTGAGGCCGGTGATGTTCTCGACCGTCTTCATGGTGCAGCCGGGGTTACGGCCGCTCTGGCCGAGGCTGGTGTTGAAGCGTTCGTTCGGGGTGCCGGGGATGGTGACGTCGGCGCCGTCCGCATCCTTCCCCTCGCACTCGGGAATCTCCGTCATCAGGTCGCGGGGGATGCTCATCGCCGTCGCGTTGCTCCGGTCCTCGGAGACGTGGAACAGGATGGTGGTGTCGGCGTGGCCCTCGCTGCCCTTGTCGCCGTACCCCTCGTTGCCCTTGCCGGTGCGCTTGTCGGTGCCGATGATCAGGATGTTCATCGGGCCGTCGCTGACGACGTTCTTGCTGCCGGCGTCACCCACGTCGATGGAGTCGATGTTCCCGTTGAGCTGCTGATACAGGACGTACACGCCGAGCGAGGCGCCCACCACGACGAACGCCATCACGCCGCCCGTCCACAACAGCGCCTTCTTTTTGCGCGACTTCTTGGGCTTGCGCTTCCGGCGGCCGGAAGCCGGCGGCTCGGCGGCTCCCCGCGCCCCCTGGGAGCTGCGGCGGCTGCGCTGACCCGGCACCTCGCGGCGTGGCCCTTCGGCACCGCCCTCCCGCGCACCCCGGCGTCCGGAACCCTCACGGGACGAGCCGGTCCGGGTGCTGCTGCGGCGGCCCGTCCCCTCGGCCGTCGCCGTACGCGAAGGGCTGCTCGACTCCCCTGTGGAGTGGTCCAGTCGCAATTCGTAATTACCGGTGTGCGGGTTGAGTACCCACTGGTCGGCGGGGTCGATATCGTCCGCCCGTCCACGACTGTGCGCGTCCACGGTTGCCTGCGTCCTCCGTCGGTGCCACGCGAGGCGCCCTCCCCCGGCAGGGCGCTCGTTCCTTCGCTCCAGCAGTGCACGACCTGACGGCCAAAAGCACCGGATCGCGTCACACTATCCGGCCGATTCCGCGTCGAGCGACGTGCGTGACACATTCCACGCCCCTTACAACCGGGCATACTTCCCATTACACGCCGATTATGTTCTCTGTCTTGGCAATTGCTTTACTGCTTGCACAGATCGTCCGCCGCACTCGAACCCGAATAGGTGGGTGTGGGTGTCGGACTCTCGGACTCGGCGTCGTCCGGCTTTCCGTCCTGTCCGCTTCCCTGCTCCCGTTCCGCCTCTTCGAGTTCGTCGGCCGGGACCACGGCGACGGGCTTGTCCTCGCGGAGTTGCTTGAACAGGTCCCCTGCGTCCGGTTCGACGAGTTCGTCCCGGTTGGGGTTGTTACGGTACGGCTGCCGGGGCACGGTCAGGAACTGCACCTGCTCGGTCGGTACGTTGCGCATCCCGCGCACCAGGTCGTACAGGTCGCGCAGCGAGTCCAGACCCGGGTCGGTGGTCAGCGACTTGGTGGCCGCGTCCAGCACCGGGTAGAGCCGCGTCGGGTTGAGCAGGACGCCGTTGCTCTGCATCTTGTTGACCAGAGCGCCCAGGAACTGCTGCTGGCGCTCCATGCGTTCGGTGTCGCTGCCGTTGCCGAGGGACTTGCGGGCCCGTACGTAGCCGAGGGCCTCCTCGCCGTTCAGCGTCTGCCGGCCCGCCGGCAGCTCCAAATGCGCGTCCTTGTCGTCGATCGGCTCCTTGAGGCAGATCTCGACCCCGTCCACGGCGTCGACCATGTCCTTGAAGCCGTTGAAGTCGACGACCATGTGGTGGTCGATGCGGATGCCGGTCATCCGCTCCACGGTCCGGATCGTGCACGCGGTGCCGCCGAGCTCGAACGCCGTGTTGAACTGGGTGAACTGCTCCCGCGACTTCTTGTCGTCCCCGGTGCGGCAGCTGGGGATCTCCACCATCAGGTCCCGGGGGAGCGACACGGCCGTCGCGCTCTTCCGGTCCGCCGCGAGGTGCAGCAGGATCGTGGTGTCGGAGCGCTGGCTGCCGCCGTCGTCCCGCCCGTACTCGCGATTGTCCCCGGCCCGGCTGTCGGACCCGATGAGCAGGATGTTCTGGGCATCCATGACCATCGGCGTCGGCCGATCCTTCTCGTACGCCTTGAGCTCGGCGGCGGCGCTCGTGTCGGTGGTGATGTTCCCGTCGAGCTTCTTGTACATCCACCAGCCGACCCCCGCGGCGACGAGGACGAGGAACGCGGCGGCGAGCGCGGTCCAGCGCAGCCAGTGCCTCCTGCGCCCGGCGACGGCGCCGCTCTTGGGCCGGTCGGCCCAGGTCTGCACGCCCGCGCCGTTCTTCGGGGGGTCGCTGACGGCGGGGCCGTCTTCGGCCTCGGCCTCGGCCTCGGTGCGGAGCTCGGAGGGGGCATCGCTCTCGCCGGCGTCGGCGCTTTCCGGACTCCCGGCGCGCCCGTCGCTTTCGGCCTTCTGGGGCTCGTCGAGTTTCTCGGACTTCTCGGACTTCGCGGTCTTCTCGGGCTCGTCGGCGGCCGGGTTCTCCTCCAGCCGATCGTCGCCCTGCGGCGGACCGTCCTGAGGCGGACCGTCCTGCGGGGCCCCGCCCTCGGGAGCCCCGCCCTCCGGTGTCACGCCCGCCGGGTTCGTGCCCTTGGGAGCCCCGCCCGCCGGCGCCGAGTCTTCCGGGGCCGAACCCTCGCGGGTCGCACCCTCGGGCCCGGACTCCTCCTGCGACCTGCCCTGTGGCTTGTCCCCGGCCGAGTGGTCCGGGTCGGACGGCGGGCCAGCACTGTCGGTCACGTCTGCGTCCATCCTTCACGTTCGGCGGCGCGAGGGGCCGCCGGTCGCAGGAGTAGACGGCTGAAACTCACGCTTGGTTGTGCACGGCCAGGAGAGTGGTCTGTACCGCCCGATCATCTACCCGCTCCGGTGCCGATTACCGAGGACTCGGCCCGCTGTGGGCCGGACGGGTGGACCTCGGCGCGCTTGTCATACCGCGGTGTCGGTGACCCGCTCGCTCTCGGTCCGCTTGGCCAGCCCGTCCGCGTCGAGCTGCCCGAGGTGGCGGCACAGCACCACGGACCCGCCGGCCGCCAGGGGCGCGAAGAGCCCGGCGCTCAGCCCTTCCCAGGTGTCGTACGTGCGCCCGGTGAGCAGCCGCGATCCCGGTACGAGCCCGAGCGCCCCGGCGTCCTGGCGGGCCCGGTCGACGAGCTGTGACCCCGTCAGCTCGGCCCCGCCCACGGTCAGCGCGGGGGCGTCGGCGTCCACCGGAGCGAACGGTGCGAAGCGGTCGCCCTGGCTCGGCACCTCCACCGCGTAGTCCGCGAACCCTTCGGGCGTCTGCGGGAATCGGCCCCCCAGCGGACGCAGCGCGAGCGCGACCCGCTCACCCCGGCAGGCCCGCGCCCGCTCCAGGGTGTCCGGGCCGGTCACGACGAGGTCGGCGGCGGCCGGGTCGCCCTGGACGTCGGCGACGACCCCGACGGAGGAGCAGGCGAGCAGCCAGACCGCGGACTGCCAGTGCGCGGGGAGCAGCAGGGCGAGCCGGTCGCCCGGCTCGGCGGCGAGGTCGCCCTGGAGCAGATTGGCGGTCTTGGCCACCCAATTGGCGAAGGTGGCCACCGACAGTTCGACGCGTTCTCCGGTGGCGTCGTCGTAGAAGGTGACCGCGCTGCGGGCCGGGTCCTCGGCGAGGGCCGATCGCAGCAGGTCGGCAGGGGTGCGGTCGCTGGAGTTCATCCGCGCAAGCGTACGCGGGGACGCCGGGCCGGGCGGGCTGAACGGGTGTCACGTACACCGGTTCGGCAGACGGTGCGTCATGTCGGGGCCGATGTCCCGGTAGCCGGACTCGTCACGGTATGGCAACGATCATACGTATGCGTGCACTATTGGTCACCTCAGTCGGCGTCACCTGCGCGGCGGCCCTCACCCTGCCGCTCGCCGCCCCCGCCCTGTCCGCCCCGGCCGCGCACTCCTCCGCCCGGCCGCCTTCCCTGGCCCCCGAGTCACCGGGGTCCGGCCCGCCTTCGGCGCTGGCCGCCGAGTTCCCCGCGGCCGCATCTCCCGCAGCCGGATCCCACGCCGCCGAGTCCCGCAGCGCCCAGCCCCGAGCCGCCGAGCCCCGCGCGGCCGGGCTCGCGGGCTCGACGCAGTCCCTGCCCCTGGAGCCCCTCGCGGCGCCGTCCGACCGGGTCGCCGGAGCGGGCGCGGCGGCCGGCCAGGGCCTGGCCCAGCGCGAGGCCCGGCCGTTCTCCCTGGTGGGCGTCGTCTGGGACGACCCCGAAGCCGAACTGCACGGCACGGTCCAGGTCCGCACCCGGGCGACCGGCTCCACGAACTGGTCCGGCTGGCAGGACGTCGAGACCCACAACGCCGAACACGCCGCCGACCTCGGCAGCGACGAGCGGTCGTCCGGCGCTGTGCGCGGGGCGACCGCTCCGCTCTGGGTCGGCGACTCGGACGGCGTGGAGGTACGCGTACGACCGGAACCGGCCGATCCGCAGGACCGCTCCGAAACCGCGCCGCTCCCCGAGGGGCTGCGGCTCGAACTCGTCGACCCCGGCCCGGACCCCGCCCCCGACCAGGAC
>NZ_JAFEUF010000266.1 GCF_016901035.1 Streptomyces durocortorensis | reverse complement strand
CCCCGGGATTCGGGCGGGGCGGGGGCGGAGGGCCAGATCAGTACGGCGAGGGCGGTCACGGCGGCCGCCCCGGCTATGAGCCCGGCGGCCTTCCCCGCCGAGAAGGCGGCCGGGGCGGCGTGGGACGCGACCGAGGGCGCGGCGGCGGATGCGGTGGCCGGGGCGGCCGATGAGGCGACGGCCACCGCCACCTGCTGCCCGCTGTCGTAGAGCGGCACCACGAGGGCGAGCCCGGAGAGCAGCCCCTCCGGCGGGACCAGCCCCGTACTGCCGTCGGAGCAGGAGGCACAGCCCCGTACATGGCGGGCGATCCGCTTGCGCCACAGCGGCGTCGGCGTACCGTCCCAGTCGCCCAGCAGGTCCTCCAGGGCCGGGCAGCGGGGGTCGAAGGCCAGGGCCCGGACGACCGCGCGGCCGACGTCGAGCTGGTTCTTCACCCGCTGGACGCGTACGGCGGCGTGCTGCGGGGAAAGGCCGAGCGCCTCGGCCAGCTCGGACCGGGTGAGGTCGCCGGTCGTCTCCAGCCACCACAGGGACAGCACATCGCGTTCGGCGTCGTCCAGCCAGCGGGTGGCCTCGGCCGTCTCGCGCCGCTGCCCGGAGAGTTCCAGGCGCAGGATCGTCAGGTCGACGAAGTCGGCGGCCGGATCGGCGGGGTCGTTGGTCTCCTCCAGCGGGGCGGGACGGTGGCCGAGGTTGGACCAGCGGCTGCGGACCTGGTTCATGGCGATGGCGACGAGCCAGGAGCGGAAGCGGGCCGGATCGCGCAGCGCGGGCAGGCCGGAGAGCGCCCGGAGCATGGTCTCCTGCACCACGTCGTCCACGTCCGGATGGCCGTTGAGGGCGCGCCCGACGACGTTGTAGACGAGCGGGAGGTACTGGGCGGCGAGCCGTTCCCCGGCGGCCCGGTCGCCGTTCCTCGCCGCGATGACCAGAGCGGTGCTGTCCACGCCGTTCACGCCCTTCGTTCGGTCCGCCGCCGGAATGTGGGCCAGGTCACGCCTGGGGGATTTGTTATCCGCCACCCGTCCGGTGGTCAACCAGTATGCGGGGGCCCGCAGGCCGTCCCGCCGAGAGGCTGCCGGAAACGGGAGGGACATGTCGAGCGATACGGACACCGACGAGGCGCGCGCCACCGGTCCGGGCTCCACCGAAGCGCGAGCCGCCGATCCGCGGGCTGCGGAGGCGCAATCCACTCCGGCACGAGCCACCCCCGCGCAGCCCACCGAGGCGCACGCCACCGCGGCACGGACGGGCGAGGCCATCACCACCTCGGCCCTGCACGCGGCGGCGACCGGCGCCGACACCTTCCCCGAGGTCCTGCGGGAGGCGCTGAACCGCCGGGGGCTCTCCCTGGAGCGGGTGAGCGAACGGCTCAGGGTGCGCGGCATCACCATCAGCCAGGCCACCCTCAGCAGCTGGCAGCGCGGCCGCAGCCAGCCCGAACGGGCCCGGTCCCTGCGGGCCGTGGACGTACTGGAGGAGATCCTGGAGCTGCCGGCCGGATCCCTGCGCTCGCTGCTCGGCCCGCGCCGTCCGCGTGGCCGGATCACCCCGCCCGGCGCGGAGGGGGCGGCGCTCCAGATCCTCGGGGAGGACTCGGTGGTGGAGAAGGCGCTCGGCGCCCGCTTCCGCCACTTCAACCAGGAGACCAGCTCGCTGATGGTCCACGACATCGTGCGGGTCGGCGAAAGCGGCACGCTGAGCGGGATCTCCACCACGAACGTGCTGCGGGCCAGCCGGCCGGGGGCCGACCGGGCGATCTTCGTGATCAGCTTCGACGACGAGGCGGCCGAGCCCGTCGACATCAAGGTCACCTGCGGCCGCCTCACGGAGGCCACGTACCTGAAGGGGCTCAAGTCCCTGGTGCTGGAGATCCACTTCGGCCGGGAACTGGCCAAGCTGGACACCACGGTGGTGAGTTACGCGGTCGAGGTGAGCCCGTCCGAGACGCCGGCCACGCACTACGAACGCTGGTCGCGGACGAACCTCCACGAATACCTCCAGCAGGTCTTCTTCCACCCCGGCGCCCTGCCCGCCGACTGCCACCGCTATGTCCGGGACAAGGTCGGCGACCCGCCCCGCGGCCGCCGCCGCATCCCGCTGAGCGAGGCGCACGACGTCCATGTGCTGACCTCCCGGTGCAAGCCGGGCGTGCACGGGGTGGCGTGGGAGTACGGGACGGGAACGGGCGGCACGGGGCCAAGTGGAACGGGAGACCGCCCAGGATGAGTGGACGGTCTCCCGCGTCTGGGGGGTGGCCTTTTCTGCCGGCCTTTTCCTGCGGTGGGACTACTTGGTGTTGAGCGTCAGCCCGTAGTACGCGAGGGCGTCGTCGAGCGGCTGGAAGTAGGAGGAGCCGGGCGAGTTGACCTGACCGTTGCAGCGCTGGTTGGTAGGCCCGCCGGACGTCATGCCCTGAGCCTGGTCACCGGAGACGTACGCGCCGCCGCTGTCCCCGCCCTGGGTGCAGACGCTGGAGCTGGCCAGCCCGGTCACGACGGTGTCGGGACCGCCGTTCTGGTCGGTGTAGGTGACGCTGACGTTGTACGAACCGACCTTGCCGCAGGTCCATTTGGTGGTCTGGCCGGACTTGCAGAGCGCCGCACCGGAGGGGGCCCGCTTGCTGCCCTTGACCGGGACGGTGCCGGCCTTGCCGTACGTGGTGATGTCGAGGCCGATGGAGTTGCCGGCGTCGACGGACGCGATGCCCATGTCGACGCTGCGGGTGCCGAGCGCGAACCGGGTGTGGGTGCCCTTGGCGAACCGGGTGCCGTTGTAGGCCAGTTCGGGCAGGTCCTCGATGCAGTGCCCGGCGGTCACGAGCACCTGCTTGCCGCTGCGGTCCTTGGCGCCGTAGCCGACGGAGCAGAGGTAGCCGTTGAAGGTCATGCGGCTGCCGGGCGGAACGACGGCCTGGGTCTCCAGCTTCTCCTGGCCCTTGACGACGCGCACGGCGTCGCCGTTGCTCTGCGCGGCCTTGAGGAAGCTGCGGGTGGCGGCGTCGGAGCCGCCGTTGACCTCGACGGTCACGGTGTCCGAAGCGAGGTCGACGGACCAGGCGGAGACCCCGGCCGGGGCGCTCTTGAGCGCCTTGGCGTCGAGCTGGGCCTTGATCCGGTCGAGCTCGCTCTCACCACGCTCGGGCACCCGGGCCTGGAGACCCGCGGCCCGGACGTCCTTCGCCGCCTCGGCGTCGGCGGCGTTGACGACCAGCGAACCGTCCTTGGCGAAGAAGGCCCCGAGCGTGTCGACCCGGTCCTCCCGCAGCTCCGCGAACCGGTCCTGCTGCTCGGCCTCACGGTCCAACCGCTGCACTGCGGCCTTCTCGCTGACGCCGAGGGTGGTGGCGAGCGCCTTGACCATCTCCGGCTGGTAGGCCGGCGCCGCCGCGGGCGCCGAGGGCTCCTCCGTCGTACCGGCGTAGGCCCCTGTGGCGACTCCGGCCGACAGAAGGGCGCCGATCGAGGCGGCCACGATGTATCTGCGCGCGTTCTTCTTTCCGTGCTTCACGCGATTCCTTCCGCTACGCAGGCGAGCGTCCAGACAATGGGGGGGGTGGCCACACCGCGCCTGGGGAAGCGCGATGTGTTCCATGGACACTGCCCGGCGGCGATGACATGTTCCTGTCGCCGCGCCTCGAACTCTGGCGCAGCCGGAACTCCCGCGACAAGAAGCGACGGTGGGGCTCTTTTCTACAGAACTGGCCGAGAACTGTAGAGAGATCGACGGAAAGCGATGGTGCGGACCATTACGCCGGGAAAATGCGGCAGCGCCGGAGCCCACCCGAACACCCTTTACCAGCAGTAGAGTTGCCTTTCGAACGAGGGGGGCGTCTCCGTGAACAGTGGCCGAAGAGCCGTACTGATGTGGACGGGCCTGGCGGTCGCCGTGCTCGCCGGAGTGCTGTCCTTCCTGAGCTGGGACCGGGCCGACCAGGTGGCCGGAGTGGTCTCGGCCGTGGTGGGCGTGGCCGCCCTGGGAGTCGGCGTGTACGGGGCGCTCGGTCCGCCTCGGAGCCCCGACGTGCAGGTCTCGGCGACGGGAAGGGCGACGGCCCGGGGCGGCGACGCCAACACCGGCTACGCGGCTCCGGCCTCCACCACCCCGCCCGGTTCGGTGTCCGTCAGCGACACCGGCGACGCGGAGGCCGACGGGGGCAGCGCGAACACCGGCTTCCGGCAGGGGTAGCGGCGCGGTGGCCGACGCCAGGATCGGGGTGAAGGGGACGGGCGACGCGTCGGCCGAGGGCGGCGTGGTGTTCGTGAACACCGGCGCGGTCACGGGCGACGTGAGCCTGCATGTCCCCCGCACCGCCGTCTCGGGATATCTGCTCCAGGTCGAAAGGATGGCCGCGGCCGACTTCCGGGGACGTGAGGCCGAGCTTTCGGAGCTGGCGTCTTTCAGTACGGAGGCACGTTCCCCGGGCGTGTCCGGGAAGAACTACTGGCGCTGGCTGGCCCCCGCCTGGGCCGGAAAGTCCGCTCTGCTGGCGGAGTTCGTCCTGAATCCGCCGCCCGGAATCGACGTCGTCGCGTTCTTCATCACCTCCCGCATGGCGGGACAGAACGACGCGGCCGCCTTCTGCGAGGTTCTTCAACGGCAGCTGTACGCCCTGTTGCGGGAGGAGGAGCCGCTGAGCACGCCGCATACACGCGACGAACAGATGCGGCTCGCCCTGGACCGTGCGGCCGAGCGCTGCGCGGCGGAGGGCCGGCGGCTCGTCCTCGTGGTGGACGGGCTGGACGAGGACCACGGCGTCACCGCCGGCCCGGGCTGCCACAGCATCGCCGCGCTGCGCCCCGGACGCCTCCGCACGGCATGCGGATCATCGTGGCCGGACGACCGCACCCGCCCGTTCCGGACGACGTGCCCGGCGACCACCCGCTGTGGACCACGGAGATCGACCACTGGCTGGAACCCTCCCCCTACGCGCAGGCCACCCGCCGGGACGCCGAGCAGGACCTGCTGCGGCTCCTCAACGGCGGCGGGCTGGGGCGTGAGCTGGTCAGCCTGACGGTGGCGGCGGGCGGCGGCCTCAGCGCGAGCGACATCGCGGAACTGACCGGCAGCCGGCCCCGCCTCGTGGAGCGCGAACTGTCCGCCGCCAGCGGCCGCAGCTTCCGCCGCCGCTCCGCGCACTGGACGCCCGGCGGGCCGGAGGTCTACCTGCTGGCCCACGAGGAGATCCAGCGCAGCGCGGCGGACCTGGTCACGGACGCGGAGCTGGCGGACTGCCGCACGCGCCTGCACCGGTGGGCACAGACGTACCGGAGCACGGACTGGCCCGCCACCACACCCGCGTACCTGCTGCGCGGTTACACCCAGCTCCTGCGCGAACTGGGCGATACCGGGCGGCTGGTGGAGCTGGTGTGCGACGCGGCACGGCATGAGCGGCTGTGGCAGGTCACCGGGGCGGACCTGGAGGGACTCGGCGAACTGTCGGCGTCTCTGGACCAACTGCTTTCGGACGGCATGAGAATCGGCGACGCGGACGTCTCCGCCGCTCTGCGCCTGGCCGCCGCCCGCGACGGACTGCACGAACGTGCGGCCGCCCTGCCCGCGGAGCTCATCGGCCTGTGGGCACGGCTCGGACACACAAACCGGGCCATCAGCCTGGCGGAATCGCAGCGGGAGCCGTGGGTCCGGGTGCCCGCTCTGGTGACTGTCGCCGCGTCGCTCGCCGCGACCGGTCGACCGGCCCGTGTGATCGAGCTGACGTACGACGTGGACAGCATCGATGACCGGGACCAATTGCTGGCCGCGATCGCGAAGGGCCTGGCCGAGGCCGGCCAGTACACCGAAGCCCTGGCCATGGCCTCTTGTCTGGAAGACGAGCAACGAGGGGTGGAAGCTCTCGTCGCGACCGTCAGGGCTGCGGCCGATGCCGACGCGTTGGACGGACCGGGTGAGCAGGCCGCTGTCCTCCTCCGCGCCAGCAACGCAGTGCCGGCCGTCGCGATCGTTTCCAGCAGCGTCAAGCAGGGTGATCTATACGCCGACCTGGCCTGCACGTTTTCCCTGCTCGGAGACGACAGACGGGCTCAGGAGGCGATAGAACTGGCCGTTTCCGCCACAAAGGACGCAGAGGTGTTCCGGAAGGCCCAGGGACTAAGTCACATCGCCATACGCCTGGCGAAAGCTCCTCGTCTCACGGCGTCAGCGGTCGGCATCGCCCGCAGGTCGGCCGAGTCGGCCGCGACAGCCGACCCCCAGGAGGTCGGCTGGCTCTTCCCACAGGTCGCCGCCGGCCTGGCGGCGGTCAGGGAACACGAAGGAGCGGCGTGGGTGGTCGGCCACTTCCTTCCCGAGCCGGTCGACCGTGACGAGGGGTTGTGCGCCGTCACGGCAGCCACCGCCGAATCGGGCGACCTGGGCAGAGCCTTGGAGACGGCCGAACAGATCACGACACCGATCTACCGGTCCAAGGCCTTCGCCGCCGTCGGAACAGCTCTGGCGAAGTCCGCGGAACCGGCGCGCTGCGCACACCTGGCCGACCGGAACCTCCATGTGCTCAGCGAAGTGTCCTCCCCTGACTGGCAGGTGGATCTTCGGATCGGCATCGCGGACTCCTTGCTTCGTGCAGGTCACCAGGAGTTCGCCGAAACGGTGGTGGCTGCGGCGACGGACCTCGCACGGGGCAGCCGCGTTCCACGCGGCGAGGTGAGGTCACAGATCGCAGTGGCCGGGGCACTGGCCGCGGTGGACGCCGGAGAAGAGGCGGACACTCTCGTGCGCTGGGCCGAGGCGTCGGCCGAGGCGGAAGTGGGATACCTACGCGTGCTGCGCATGGTGGAGGTGGCCGAGGGCCTGCATCTCACCGGCAGCAACGGCCGGAAGAACTCCCTGCTCACTTCCTTGCTCGACGAAACCTCGCAGAAAATGCATATCTCGGAGTACCCCCACGCCATGCAGAAGATCGCCCAGGCGTTCGACACGACGGGTAGCCCGAACAGGGCCCGAGAGGTGGCTCAGGTTCTCCTTGACGAGGCCAGGGCCTTGGGCAACCCCTCCCAACAGAGTTGGCACATGTACGGAGCCGCGGGCGCGTTCCTCGCGGTGGGGGACGTCGATGAGGCTCTCGCACTCACCCCATCCCTGCCGGAGGACACGGTGCCCGAATTCCTCTCCGGCGTCGTGGCGAAGCTCGTCGAGGCAGGAGATCTGGAACGGGCGGTGCGGCTGACCGAGGAGTTGGCGGACAATCGCGAAGGTGAACGCTGCCTTGGCCACATCGCGGCAGGCGTGGCGTCCACCGGCGATCTCCCCCACGCCGTCGATCTCCTCGACGAGATCTCCGCCCCCGCCCTGCGCGAAAGATGCACGGTCGCCGTCATCCAGGTCGCGGCCCGCTCCGGTGCGACGCAGGAAGCCCGGGACCTCGCCGACGCCATCACCGCCCCGGGCCACCGGAGCAAAGCCCTCGGAGCGATCGCCGACTCGCTGGGCCCCACCCCGGAGGGCCGCGTCCTCCTCGTCGAAGCCCTGGCCCTGGGCCCCTGGGATCAGTTGGTCGAGGCGATCGCCGGGGTCGCGCCCGAGCATCTGCCCCTGCTGGCGGCCCTGTCCCGGAACGAGCGGTAGGCACAACCCGGGACAGGGGCCGGCGACGCGCGTCCGGAAACGACGAGATCCCGCCCCGCCTTTCGGCGGAACGGGATCTCGTGACGTTTCTTGAGAGCTACTCAAGAACTGTCGGTTGTGGACCTGTGGGGATTTGAACCCCAGACCCCCTCGATGCGAACGAGGTGCGCTACCAGACTGCGCCACAGGCCCTTGCGACGTGTGAAACTCTAGCACCCTCACGGGGGTGCTTGGAAATCCGTTCCTCCGCTGGTCAGCGGCGTCGGGTTTCCCGGTGCCCCCGGGCGTCCCCGGGGGCCTCACTCATTGGCCGCACGCGGCCGGTCCTCGTCGTCGTACTGGTCGAAGAGCGGGGTCCGGCCCCGGTCGCGGTTGCGGCGGGACTGGTTCGTGCGCTGGCGCGGGGCCGGGTCGACCGCGGGGGGCGTCGGGTGCGACGTGCCCGTCTGAGTGGGCTCGGCGGTGCTGGAGCGGGCCGCGCTCCAGGTCTCCGGGTCGCCGACCTCCACACCGCCCGTGGCCCGGGGGGCGACGGGCGCGGTGACGTAGGTGGGCAGCGGTACGGGAACGGGCTCCCAGCTGTCGCCCTGGACGCGCCCGCGTTCGCGCTGCTGGTCCACCCACTCCGCGTGGTCCGTCTGCTCGACCAGGGCGCGGCGGCCAGCCTCCTGGGGGGAGACCGTGGGGGTCGGCTCCGGCTCCGGGTGGTGGGCTTCGGAGTCGTCGTCGGGCTCTGCGGGGGCGGGGGCCGCGGGCTGGTTACAGAGCGGGCGGTTCTCGCGGAGCCGCTGCGCCGCGTCCGCCGCCCGGCGGCGGGCCAACGTGTAGGCGGACCGG
>NZ_JAFEUF010000265.1 GCF_016901035.1 Streptomyces durocortorensis | reverse complement strand
CTCCCCACCTTCCCCGCCCACGCCCTGCCCGACTGGCTGAGTGGCATGGTCGCCGGAGTCGCGGAGGAGACCCAGACCCCCGTGGACCTCGCGGGGTGCCTGGCGCTGGCCGTGCTCGCCACGGCGGCCGGCGGGCGGGCCACGGTGCACGTGCGGGGGCACTGGCGCGAGCCGGTGAACCTCTACACCGCCGTGGCCCTTCCCCCCGGCAACCGGAAGTCGGCCGTGTTCGCGCTCATGACCGGCCCGCTCCTCGCCGCCGAGAAGGCGTTGGTGGAGCTGTCCGGGCCGCGCCGGGCGGAAGCCGAGACCACCGCCCGCCTCGCCCGCTCGGCGGCCGACAAGGCCGCACAGAAGGCCGCCGCCGCCGAACCCGGGCTGCGGGACCAGCTCACCGCCGAAGCCGTCCACCTCGCCCAGCAGGCAGACGAGATGACCGTGCCCGCGAAGCCGCAGCTGGTCGCGGACGACGTCACGCCGGAAAGCCTCGCCACGCTGGTTGCGGACCAGGACGGGCGGATGAGCGTCATGTCCGCCGAGGGCGAGATCTTCGACATCATCGCCGGACGCTACTCCGGCACCCCCAACATGGGGATCTTCCTCAAGGGCCACGCCGGGGACATGGTGAGGGTGAACCGGCAGGGCCGCGACGCCCAGCACGTCGAAGCCCCCGCCATCACCATGGGCCTGGCAATCCAGCCCGAAGTTCTGGACGCGCTGGGGCGGGTCAAGGGGGCCGACGGGCGGGGGCTACTGGCCCGGTTCCTGTACGCCAAGCCCCTCTCCCTGGTCGGCTCCCGCAACCTCACCCCGGACCTGCTGCCGGAAGAGACCGCAGCCACGTACGCAAAGCAGTTGGGCGGGCTCGCGCTGGCGCTGGCGGACTGGACCGACCCGGCCGTCCTTACCCTCACCTCCGACGCCGACGCGATCCTCCTGGCCTACCAGAAGGTGACCGAGTCCCGGATCGGGAAGGGCCGCAGCCTCCACCCGGTCATCAAGTGGGCGTCCAAGCGCGACGGGGCCGTCGCCCGCATCGCCGGACTCCTCCACCTCGCCACCCACCCCGACAACGGATGGATGGTCCCCATCGAAGCCGCCACCATGGCCAACGCGGTCGAGATCGGGGACTACTTCACCGCCCACGCCCTGGAAGTCTTCGACGCCATGGGCGCCGACCCCGCACAGGACGCAGCCCACCAACTCCTCACCCACCTCAAGGAACAGCGCCTCTCCAGCTTCACCAAACGCGAGCTGTTCCGAGGCCTGTCACGCGGCGACTTCCCCGCCATGACCGACCTCGACCCCGCACTCACCCTGCTGGAAGAACACGGATGGGTCCGCCAGCACCCCCAGGCGTCCCGCACCGGACGCGGTCGGCCGCCCTCGCCCCGCTTCGACACCCACCCCAGCGTCACCCCGCCGCTCGCCGGGGGCTGACAGAAACCCCTGGACCGCTGACAGAACTGACAGAAATCGACGGAACAGGCCCTGACCTGCACAAATGACCGCCCCGAGCCCTGTGACAGAAATAAAAAGAAGTCCGACAGAAATTGGGCTGTGGCCCTGCTGCTCCGGCGGAGCCACGTGACAGAAAGCCGCCACAGCCATTTCTGTCAGATTTTCCGCGATTTCTGTCACAGGGCCCTCAGCGGGCAAACCAGCAGTTCAGATGCAGTTCGCGTGATTTCTGTCAGTTCTGTCACGGCAGACCGGCCCTACGCCTCGCCCGGACAGCCGAGGAGCCACCTGGTGACCACCACTCTGCCCACCACCCACCGAGCGCTCACCGTCCCCGAGGTCATGGAGGCGCTCAGCCTGAGCCGCTTCAAGGTCTACGACCTCATCCGCTCGCGAGAGCTCCCAAGCATCACCATCGGCCGCGCTCGCCGCATCCCCGCCGATTGTCTCCGCACCTTCATGGAAACCAAGTTGGAGGAAGCCGCCTGATGGCCCCCAAGAAGAGGAACCCCAACGGCGCCGGCAGCATCTGGCGGCGCAAAGACGGCCGGTACGAAGCACGCGTCTACGTTCCCCAACCCGACGGGACACGTAAGCGCAAGACCGTCTACGGCAGCACCTGGGACGAGTGCGACGCCAAGCGGCAGGAACTGGTCCTGCGCGATCGGCAAGGCATCCCGACGCCTACCCGCTCCGCCAAGCTCTCCGAGTGGCTGCCCTACTGGCTGGAGGAGTTTGTCAGGGACGATCACAAGAAGACGACGTATGCCAAGTACGAGACGCACGTGCGCCGTTACCTGATTCCACACATCGGCTCCAAACGCCTGGAAACCCTTGGTGCCGCCGATGTGCGACGCATGCTCGCAGCCGTGACGGCACAGGCGTCGGCTGCCACAGCAAAGGAGTCACACCGCGTTCTCCGCAGCGCGATTTCGGCTGCATGCCGGGAGGAGCTGATTACCAGGAACGTGGTCAAGCTCGTCCCGGCCCCCCGGGTTCAGTCGCGCGAGCTGAAGCCGTGGGACTTGGAAGAGACAACCACCTTCCTGGAGGCCGCGAGGAAGGATCCTCTGTACTCGGCTTTCGTGCTAGCCGTGGCTTTGGGACTGCGGCGAGGAGAGATCCTGGGACTCCGCTGGTCTGACATCGATCTGGAGCGCCGCACGCTCACCGTGCGGAACCAGATCCAGCGAGTACAGAAGGAGCTGTACGCGGACTCCACGAAGAACCGTCGCACGCGCGCCATCCCCGTACCGCTAATGTGCGTGGCGCCGCTGCGCTGGCAGCGTCTCCGGCAGGCTGCGCAGCGGGATGCGGCGGGGCGGGCCTGGCATGACAGCACCTACGTGTTCACGACCAGGACCGGGCGGGCGATCGAGCCGAGGAACCTCAGCCGGTCGTTCGAGCGCATCACTGCGGACGCTGGGCTGCGCCGCATTCGCCTACACGATGCTCGGCACGGATGCGCCACGCTCTTGTTCGCTGCCGGTGTGCCAGCACGCGTCGTAATGGAGATTCTCGGGCACTCGCAGATCGCCGTCACGATGAACATCTATACCCATGTATCCGACGACAACCGACGAGAGGCAATGGGGCACATGGATAGGCTTCTGCGACGTCGACCTAAAACGCGATAAGGCGCAAGCGGCGCCCCCTCGACACCACCAAGAAGAGGGGGCGTCGCAATTATCCATGGATTAGTTTCACCGACTTCCACCAGAGATGATGCTGGCAGCAAGGCGACGCAATCTCCGGGCAGTAGTCTGCGGATCTTCGAGAATAAAATACTGAGAACCATTCTTCTGAACGGCGTGCACAAGCTCAGAGGAAAGCAGACTGAGCACTGATTCGATCTCGGGCGGAGATGGCGGGTCAGCAGACTCCGTACGAAGAATCAAATATAGGTCATGAGCAGACAACGCACCGGTGGTGAAGGCATCAACGTTAGCCGCCTCGGTTGCCAATTGATGCAACACACGCTCGCAAAGACGGAATGCTCGAATTTCCGCTGCCCACTTGCGTTCGACGATAGCCGAAGTCATCGTTCCGGAAGTTTTAAGTAGATCCATGAGTTCAGTTAGCGTAAAGGGTGCCTCCGAGTGCATTTGGAGAAGTTTGACAAATTCTTCGACGCCGAACAGGCCAATGCCATGCGCCTCAGCCCTAGCAATTAGCCGCTGCCCTGGAAAGCTAGGCCCGACAGCCAGAGCAAAATCAGCCGAGTTGGCAGCCTTATGCTCCTTTAGGGTATCAAAGTTGATCTGCTGCTCCCCAACCTTCCCGGACGCAGAAGACTTTGCGTCGATGATCACTGTGAAGCGTTTATCCCCGGCCAAATTGGCTGCTACGAGCACATCGGTTTGACCTGAACCGCCCAACAATTGCGCATCAAAACCGAGATAACCGAAAGCCTGGGCTACCGCCGCTTCGAATCGCTCCGGAGCAGCCGAAGCCCGCGAGGCAGCGATTAGTTCCGCAGCAATCTCTGAGTAATCAGGCGCGTCAGTTCCTCGCGTGTCCGTTTCATCGGGTGTCAGGGATTCCGGTTCGACCGATTCATCGTTTAGCATTTCACAAGGCAACTCAGCCAAAAGCGCTCTACCCAAATCAAGCAGCCTATAGTGCCCCCATGAAACCTCCTCGATCAGGCCGCACTCCCGCATCATCTGCAGTCGCGTCCTGACTTCCGCAATATCTTCGCGAGGCATCCCATACCGAAGCTTCCCAATGACCGCCAAATCTCTGGGGGTGTCAACCTCTTCCAGAGCCTCTAGCACTTCACCGAAAAACCGGAACCTCGTATGAAGAACCCGCAAAAAGTCAATATTCGAGTCCCCCTCGGCGCAGGAAGCAGCCAAGTCCGTGGACTTATACTCGTTGAAGCCCACTTGCTCCACAAGTCCCGCGCTTTTAAAGGCACTGAGGGCGCTTGCGGTGGATGAGGGCCGAAGCCCGAATTCCGCGGAGGCGAATCGATCGATCTCCTCTCTGGTGACTCCATCTTTCAAGGCGATGGAGAATTTGCGAAGCGAATGCAGCGCATTACCCTCACTGCGTGGAATGTAGCCAATTTTTGCTTTACGCTGTTTTGGGTCAATTGAAGCAAGCGCCGATTGCACAAGCGCAGTGGGCGGTGGCGCAATCACAGCTACTGGCACGGATTCACGTTTGCGCGTCGCGCCCGGTTGGGCAATTTCTAGCTTGTCGAGCAGTTTCAGACCAGCATTTGTAGGGGTTACTTGGTGACGAAAATCCAAGTCCAGAAAGTCACCCGCACGCAGCCATGCCGTTCGTCGCCTAATCTGATCCAATGAATCCCATGAGCACCCATATTTTTTTGAAGCCAAAGAGAGGAGGTCCGACTGGGTCATCCCGTCTCGGGCCTCATGGAGAAGCTCACCCATAAAACGGATATTGGCGTGAAGAATAGACATAAGATATCCGTCATCTTCAGAGTCCAACCACGCTTCTGCCTGCTGAGTCAACAGCCATGAATTCTTCCCGGTTCTAGTCACTAGGCCCGCGGGCTGCAACCGCTGCCCCATGGACGAGAAGGTGACGGAGGCGCCGCCTCCATCAGGAATTTGCAGAGGCTCATCCACATGCTCACCAGAACGTAGGGAAGAAAGAAGACATCGCAATACCTTAATCTGCCCGGAATTCCCACCAGGAACCACCGGCATAGAAAAGGAACGGTTACTCCAGGGGCGAGCGGGTTCGTAAGCAATCCCTGCAATGCTGTTCATAGTCCCACCTGCATGTTGAACGAAGACCACTCAATAGAGTGCGTCGGGCGTCGGCTCGGTAGACGAGGTTGACCGCAGGAAAAATTGTATGCATCACGACGCGGCGCTTGCAGGAAAACGAGGAAGGCGTTTCGGCCCCAGGCCGGCGGCAGCAACCCTCGTCGCCTGCTTCCAACCAGTGAGGAGCAGCCAGCTCGGGGGCGGCTGAGTGTGACTGCGCGCGAGGGCTGCCGTCACCTACTACCGTCAACGCCCCCGCAGCGGCTCGCTGCGGGGGCGTTCTGGCTGGTGGGCGCGGACGGTTTCGAACCGCCGACATCTGCTTTGTAAGAGCAGCGCTCTACCCCTGAGCTACGCACCCGTGGATGAGGCAACAGCGTACATCGACCGGGCCGCTGCTCATAAACCGTTCCCGGGCGGGCCCGGGCCGTCCTCCGAGGGCACCCCGCCGGGGTGGTTCCGGGGGATAACCCCACCCCGAGACGGTAGCGGTCCGGATCCCGCGGGGGGCCGTCGGTGCATACGGTTTGGAGTGCACCGGCAGCGACGTCCGGTGGCACCGTCCGGCAGCACGCATCTGCATCTGGGGGACCGATCACCGTGGACATCGTTACGAGCGCACCGACCCGCACCCGACCCGAGGCGCGCCTCGGGGCGCCCGGGCGGGCCCTCGCTCTGGGGGGCGGGGTGGCGTTGCTGGCGCTGGCTCTCACCGGGTGCGGGAGCACGGACGTCGACGGGGCGCCCGTCGAGCGCAAGTCGTTCGCTCTGGAGGGGAAGACGCTGACCATCAGCGCCGAGAACGGCCTCGTCGATCTCGTGCCGGCCGACGTGGAGCAGGTCGAGGTGGAGCGGCAGGTCGACGGGTGGGTGGTGTTCGGCAGCGGGCCGGACTCCGTCTGGAAGATGGAGGACGACACCCTCACGCTCCGGGTGAAGTGCGAGGGGATGGCCAACAACTGCGACTCCCGGCACCGGGTGAAGGTGCCGCGCGGGGTCGAGGTGAAGGCCGTGTCGGACAACGGGACGATCAGCGCCGCCGGCTTCGACCGCGCACTGGATCTGTCCTCCGACAACGGGGAGATCAACGTCCAGGACGCGAGCGGCGCGCTGAAGCTGAAGAGCGACAACGGGGAGGTGCGGGCCGACCGGATCACCGCTTCCTCCGTGACGGCCCACGCGGACAACGGGGAGATCCGGCTGGGCTTCAGCTCCGTGCCCGATCTCGTGGACACCGTGAGTGACAACGGGGGCATCACCATCGACCTGCCGTCGGGCGGGCAGAAGTACGCGGTCGACGCCGCCGCCGACAACGGGGACGTCTCCATCGAGGTGCCGCGCGGCGACGACAGCGCCCATGTGGTGAAGGCCCGCAGCGAGAACGGGCAAGTCACCGTGCGAAGCGCGAACTAACCGACCCGTGTGTTCGTCCTTACCTGGTGGGAGAATGTACCGGGCAGGGCGAATCGGCACGGGAGAGGGATGTGACGGCGACCAACGCGCGGCCGGAGGCAGGAGCGGGTGCGAGTTCCGCCGTTCGAAGTGGCCGGGATCTTCTGGCATTGATGCTGCTGCCCGTGCCCCTCGTGCTCGCCGCGCTGCCCGCCGCCTTCGCCGGTGGCGGTACGCGCCGGTGGTTCGGCGGGCGCGGCGGGGAGAATGAGCGGGCCGAGGCGCAGGCCGCGAAGGACGCCGCCGCCGAGGCCTTCTACGATCTGGACACCGCCCAGCGTGATCTTCGGATCTCCATCGAGACCATCAACGCCGTGGACAGCTCCTCGCGCGGCCGCAAGGCCGCCGAGGACTTCGCCGCGCTCGGCCGGCGCATCGACGAGGTCAGCCACGCCTACATCACCGCCGTCGACAGCCATGACCTGGACCGGGACGACCTGGAGCCCGCTGTCGCCTCCCGGGCCCGCACCGAGCTGACCCGGGCCAAGGACGACCTCGTACGGGTCAAGGGCGAGCTGGACCGCTTCGCCCAGGGGCTGGGGCCGCTGCTGGGCAGCGCGGAGACCCAGCTCGCCCGGCTCGCCCCGGCCGTCGAGCGGGCCCGGCAGGCGCTCCTGGCGGCGAGCAACGCCCTCGACACCGTGCGGGCCTCGGGGCTCCGGGCCGATGAGCTCGCCGCCCGCCTCGCCGCGCTCGCCCCCGAGCTGACCAAGCTGAACCAGGGCGCGGGAAAGCACGGCGTCCCGGAGACCCTCCAGCGCGCCGATGTGGTGCTGCGGGACGCCGAGGCCGTACGGACCGAAGCCGAGCGGCTGCCCGAGCGGGCCGCCGAGATCGACCGGCGGCTGGTGTCCCTGCGGACCCGCGCCCAGGCGCTGACGACGCGGGCGGGCTCGGTGGAGCCGGTGCTCAGCGATTTGCGGCGGCGTTTCTCGGCCGCCTGCTGGCAGGACCTCCAGCCCGTCCCGGAGCAGGCCGCCGTCAACGTGCGGCAGGCCGAGGAGAAGCTCGCCGAGGCGGCGAAGGCCCGCGACGAGCAGCGCTGGGCGGACGCCACGTCCCGGCTGTCCACGGTCCGCGCCCTGCTCAACGCCACGGACGAGGCGGTCTCCGCCGCCGGGGACCGGTTGCAGCAGTTGAACGCCGTGGCGAAGGACCCGCAGCAGGAGATCGAGCGGACCCGGTTCGCGGTGCGGGACGCCCAGCGTCTCGCCATGGCCGGCCGCCACACGCCCGACCCCCGGCACGCCCGGCCGCTCGACGACTCCGTCGCCCGGCTGGAGCGGGCCATCGCCGGGCTGGAGGGTCGCCACCCCGACTACTGGCACTTCCTCACCGAGACGGAGGCCGTGCGGCAGACCGCCGCCCGGGTCGTCTCCGACATCCGCGAGGAGCGCGGCGGCGTCCAGGGCTAGAGGGCTCCCAGGGCTAGGGGGCTCCCGGGGCTAGGGGGCGTGGTCTCCGGGCCCCGATGCCTCTAGCCTGAGCCCATGCCTCGTTACGAATTCCGCTGCCGCACCTGCGGAGACACGTTCGAACTCAGCCGTCCCATGGCGCAGTCCTCGGACCCCGCCTCCTGCCCCGCAGGCCACGACGACACCGTCAAGCTGCTGTCCGCCGTGGCCGTGGGCGGTGCCGCCGGGTCCGCTCCCGCACCGTCCGCCGGCGGTGGGGGCGGCGGCCCCGGGCGTCCGTCGCCCCCCGGGGGGGGGGGGGGGGGGCCGGGCCGCCGGCCACCGGGGCGAGGTGGATCTCGGGGTCCAGGGTGCGCCAGGTCGTGTAGGCGATGGAGTCG
>NZ_JAFEUF010000264.1 GCF_016901035.1 Streptomyces durocortorensis | reverse complement strand
CCGCCCGCCGCTCCCGGCGCAGGCTCCCCGTCGCGGTCCTCGCCGCCGCCCTGGGAGCGGTCACACTCGGCGCGCCCTCCCCCGCGTCGGCGTCGGACACCGCCGCCGACCCGGACTACCTCGTCGGGCGCGGCATCGCCGATGTCACGGGCGAGGCCGCCGAGACCGGGATGATGGGCTATTCCAGCTTCGACCAGAAGACGTCCGGCATCCACCAGCGGCAGCGGTCGCGGGCCTACGTCGTCGTCGACCGGTCGACCGGCAAGCGCGTGGTGTACGTCAACGCGGACCTCGCGATGATCTTCCAGTCCGTCCGGCAGGGCGTCATGGCGCAGCTGAAGGAGCGTTACGGCAGCCTGTACGGCGAGGACAACGTCCTGCTGTCGGCCACCCACACCCACTCGGGGCCCGGCGGATACTCCCACAACGTCGCCTACAACCTCTCCGTCCTCGGCTTCCAGAAGGAGACCTACCGGGCGATCGTCGACGGCATCACCGAGTCCGTGGCCGAGGCGCACGCGGACCTGAAGCCCGGCACGATGAGCCTCGGCACGGGCACCCTGACCAACGCCAGCGTCAACCGCTCGCGCGAGGCGTTCGACCGCAACCCGGCCGCCGACCGGGCCGCCTTCCCCGACGGCATCGACCCGGCGATGACCGTGCTGCGCTTCAAGCAGGGCGAGAAGGACGCGGGCGCGATCAGCTGGTTCGCCACCCACAACACCTCGATCACTAACAAGAACACGCTGATCAGCCCCGACAACAAGGGCTACGCCTCCTACGCCTGGGAGCACGACCACGAGGGCGTCCGCTATCTCGACGACACCCCCGGCTTCGTCGCGGCCTTCCCCAACACCAACGCGGGCGACATGTCCCCCAACCTCAATCTGAAGCCCGGTTCCGGGCCCACCGAGGACGAGTTCGAGAACGCGCGCATCATCGGCGAGCGCCAGCTCGACAAGGCCCGCGAGATCTACGACGACGCGCGGCCCGTCGCCGGAGGGGTCGACTCCCGGCTCGCCTATGTCGACATGGAGAACGTGACCGTAGGGCCGGAGTACACCCCGGACGGCAAGGAGCACCGCACCTGCCCCGCCGTCGTGGGCGCGTCCACCCTCGCGGGCAGCGTCGAGGACGGCCCCGCCATCCCCCTCTTCGAGGAGGGCATGCGCACCCCGATCGCCCCCGTCCTCGAAGCACTGCGCATCGACACCCCGTCCTGGCTCCAGTCCTGCCAGTACCCGAAGGCGAGCCTGATCCCCACGGGCCTGCTGAGCAACGTCCACCCGGTCACCCCGAAGCGGCTCCCCCTGCAGATCATGAAGATCGGAGAGCTGCACCTGGTGGCCGCCCCCGGCGAGTTCACGATCGCCTCGGGCCTGCGCGTACGCCGCACGGTGGCCGAGCAGCTGGGCGTCCCGCTGGACCGCGTCCTGCTCCAGGGGTACGCCAACGCCTACAGCCAGTACGTCACGACGCCGGAGGAGTACGACACCCAGAACTACGAGGGCGGCTCCACGCTGTACGGCCGCTACACGCTGCCCGCCTACCAGCAGGAGTACGACCGGATCGCGAAGTCCTTGCGCGCGGGCACGTCCCTGGAGCGGGGTGCGACGCCGCCGGACGAGTCGGGGCGGCAGTTCACCTTCCAGACGGGGGTCGTGTACGACAACCCGCCCGCCGGCAAGGCGTTCGGCGCGGTCCTGAAGGCGCCGGAGAGCTCGTACGCGCGCGGCTCCACCGCCACCGTCGAGTTCGCCACCGGCCACCCGAAGAACAACGTCCGCCGGGGCTCCACCTTCCTGGAGGTGCAGCGGCTGGAGAACGGCGCCTGGAAGCGGGTGCTGGACGACGGGGACTGGGAGACCACCTACCGCTGGACCAGGCTCAACGGCCTGACCGGCACCTCGAAGGCCACCATCACCTGGGACGTCGCGGCGGACACCGCACCCGGCACCTACCGGATCGTGCACCACGGGGACGCGAAGAACCTGTTCGGGAAGATCACGCCGTTCACCGGGGCGACGGGGTCCTTCACCGTGCAGTAGAGGTGACCGGAACCCTCACCGTGAAGGAGAGGGTCAGGTCGTGCGCGGGGTGGGCTGGAACCAGGCGGGGCCCTCGGTGAGGGCCTGCTTGATGCGGAACAGGGCGAACTCGCCGAGCGGCGGGAGCCCGTCCAGCGGGAACCAGCCCACCTCCAGCGACTCGTCGTCGTTGACCCGTGCCTCGCCGCCGGTCGCCCGGCAGCGGAAGGTGACGTCCAGGTACTGGCAGCGGTCGCCGTTGGCGTACTGCACGGGCTCCAGCGCCTGCGTGAGCACCACCCGCTCGGCCACGCAGTGCACGCCGGTCTCCTCCAGCACCTCGCGCTCCGCCGTCGCCGCCGGCTCCTCCCCGGGCTCGGAGATCCCTCCGATGACCGACCACTTCCCGGTGTCCGCGCGCCGGCCCAGCAGCACGCGGCCCTCGTCGTCGAGCACGATGGCCGTCACCCCGGGCAGCAGGAGCAGCTGGTGCCCGGCGGTGGCGCGGATGTCACGGATGAAGTCGGGAGTAGCCATGGATCCGAGCCTACGTGGCCGGTTGTGGTGCTACTTCCCGGCGCCCGGGGCCTTGCGGGCCCGGAGCCCCGAGACGCTCACCCAGCCCAGGCCCGCCAGGGCCAGCAGCGCGATGACGCCCTCGGGCAGGGGGCCCATCCGGGTGGCGGGGGTGAGCGAGGAGCGCAGCGGGACCTCGTCGACGAGGGCATCGGGGGTGAACATCCCGCTCTTCTCGACGATCGTGCCGTCCGGCCGGATGACCGCGCTGACCCCGCTGGTGACGGGGACGACGACGGCCCGGCCGTGCTCGACGGCCCGCACCTGGGACATGGCCAGCTGCTGGTAGGTCATCTCGCTGCGGCCGAAGGTCGCGTTGTTGCTCGGCACGGCGATCATCTGGCCGCCGTGCGTGACCGTGTCGCGTACGGCGTCGTCGAAGGCGGCCTCGTAACAGGTCACGAGCCCCACCTTGGTCCCCGCGAGGTCGAAGACGCCCACCTCGGTGCCGGGGACGAACTCGCGCTGCACCCGGTCGACGTCCTCGCTGAAGAAGCGGGCGACCGTGCGCATCGGCATGTACTCGCCGAACGGCTGGATGTGCCGCTTGTCGTAGGTGTCGACGGGGCCCTGGTCGGGATCCCACTCGATCAGGGTGTTGCGGAGGCTGTCGGAGCCCTTCTCGACGACCGAGCCGACGATTGTGGGGGCGTCGATCGCCTTGACCGCGTCGTCGATGACCTGGCGGGCGTCCGCGTTGAGGTAGGGGTCGAGGTCGGAGGAGTTCTCCGGCCACAGCACGAAGTCGGGCTGCTTCTCCTTGCCCGCCTTCACGTCCTCGGCCAGCTGCGTGGTGCGGCGGGCGTGGTTGTCCAGGACCGCGCGGCGCTGGGCGTTGAAGTCGAGGCCGAGGCGCGGCACGTTGCCCTGGATCGCGGCGACGGTGGCCGTGCCGTTCTCCGCCGAGTCGTCGACCAGGGGCAGCGCGGCGAGCGCCCCGGCGATCGGTACGAGGATGCTCGCGGCGGCCCCGGCGACGGCCGCGCGGAGCACCTTGCCGGTGGACCGGTACGCCATGACCTGCCGCACCGCCTCGTAGAGGCCGAAGCCGCACAGCACGACGGCGAAGGAGAGCAGCGGGGTGCCGCCGAACGCGGCGAGCGGCAGGAAGGCGCTCTCGGACTGGCCGAAGGCGATCTTGCCCCAGGGGAAGCCGCCGAAGGGGATGCGGGCGCGGACCGCCTCGTCCAGCGTCCAGACCGCGGCCGCCCAGACGGGCCAGTACGCGAGGCGGGTCACCGCGGCGATCCCGAGGCACCCCACGGCGATGAAGAGCCCCTCCGCGGCGGCCAGGGCCAGCCACGGCACCGGGCCGACGTCCTCACCGGTCCAGTGCAGCAGCGGCAGCATGAACCCGAGGCCGGACAGGAGGCCGAGGCCGAAGGCGGCCCGCAGCCGACGCCCGTGCAGCACCCAGCCGAGCAGCGCGAACCCGGGCAGCACGAGCCACCACAAGGGCCGGGGCGGGAAGCTCGCGTAGAGCAGCAGCCCGGACAGCACGGCGGCGGCCGGGCGGAGGAGCCGCAGCGGCAGCCCGGCGGCCCGGGGTGCTGCCGGGGGCGGCGAATCGTCGACGGGGGTCATGGTGGCGCTCACCCGCCGGAGTCTACGGTGGGCGGCTGTGAGCGGGGGCGTTGACCTGCGCGGGACCGGGACGCGGTCGGCTGTGAGCGGCAGCGTTGACCTGCGCGGGACCGAGGGCTGGACTGCTGCGAGCTACGACGTGAGCGTGCGGGGGGCCCGGACACGGACGGCTGCGAGCTACGACGTGGGCCTGCGCGGGGCCCGGACACGGGCGGCTCCTGGGCTTCTCGCCGCCGGGGAGACCCGGTCACCGGTGAGGCTGCCGGGTCAGTCGCCGGGCCGTTTGCCGGGGGACGGCAGGTGCAGGCGTTGCCGGATGAACCGTACGGCCGTCTCCGCGTCGTCGACCGTGACGGTGAAGGTGCGGCCGTCGCCGAGGCGCAGAGCCATGCCCTCGCCCTTGCGGACCACGACGGCGGTGCCCTGCTCGGGGCGCCAGCGGTAGCCCCAGCCGCCCCACTGGCGCGGGTTGATCCGGGGGACGAATTCCGCGCCCGTGACATGGCTGAGCAGGATCCGGCGGCGCGGCAGGCCGACGTGGCCGCAGCGGACCTCCAGGCTGTCCCCGTCGACCTTGACGGCCACGTGGACGAAGGCGAGCGTGCCGAAGAGGATCAGCAGTCCGGCGGCGAGGCAGCCGATGACGGACATGAGCAACGGGGCGATGCCCGAGGTCCAGGCGCCGTCGACGGCGAGTTCGATGCCGAGCGCCACACAGCCCGCGCCCGCGAGGGCCAGCAGCCACTGGAGCCGGTTGGTGGCACGGCCGTTCCACTCCGTGGGCGGCGCCTGGCTCGACCCGTGCCTCGCACTCTCGGGGTGGTCGCTCATATCCAGCAGCGTAGCCGCGTTCCGGGCTCCCGGCCGGGGCTACGGGGGCCGATCGGGCGAGCCGCCCGCCGGTCGTACGGTCAGCGGACGGGCGCCCCGGCGGCCAGCATCCGGCCTTCCGCGTAGGTCAGCGCGGCGGCCGGGAGGGCGGCGGCGCGGCCGGCCTGGAGCACGGTGAGCCCGCCGGAGGGGTCGGCCGTCGGGGCGGGGGCCGCGCCGATCCGGCGCAGCGCCTGGGCGGCGACCGCTCCGGCGGAGGCGTGCAGGGCGAGCGGCGGGCGGCCGGGCCGCTGCAGGGCGTCGCGGATCCGGGTCGCGACCAGCTCGTAGTGGGTGCAGCCGAGGACGACGGCCCGTACGTCGGACGGGGCCACGGCGACGGCCGCCGCGACGGCCCGGTCGATCCCGGCCTCGTCGCCGCCGTCCACGGCGTCGGCGAGCCCGGGGCACGGGACCTCGGTGACCTCGGCGGAGCCGCCGAATTCCGCGATCAGCCCGCGCTGGTAGGGGCTGCCGGTGGTGGCCGGGGTGGCCCAGATGGCGACGGAGCCGCCGCCGGCCGCGGCGGGCTTGATCGCGGGGACCGTGCCGATGACCGGCAGGGCGGGCTCCAGCTCGGCGCGGATCGCCGGCAGGGCGTGGACCGAGGCCGTGTTGCAGGCGATGATCAGCGCGTCGGGGCGCTGGGCCGCGGCGGCGCGGGCGACGTCCAGGGCCAGGGCGGTCAGGTCCTCGGGGGTGCGGGGGCCCCAGGGCATCGAACCGGGGTCGGAGGAGAGCACCAGCTCGGCGTCGGGCCGCAGGCGGCGCACGGCGGCCGCTGCCGCCAGCAGGCCGATTCCGGAGTCCATGAGCGCGATCTTCACCCGGTCACCCTAGCCGACAGCCCTTGCGGACCGGGCTCGGTGGGGCAGACTTCGGCGGATGAGCGCCGTTGCCTGGATCGCCGTGGTTTCGCTGATCGCGTGGGTGTGGCTGCTGCTGGGGCAGGGCTTCTACTGGCGGACGGACCAGCGGCTCCCCCGGCGCACCGACCCGGCGCGCTGGCCGTCGGTCGCGGTGGTCGTGCCGGCCCGGGACGAGGCGGAGATGCTGCCGGTGAGCCTGCCGTCGCTGCTGGTCCAGGACTATCCGGGGGCCGCCCGGATCATCCTCGTCGACGACTGCAGCAGCGACGGCACCGGGCAGCTGGCCCGGGGCCTGGCCGGCCGGTACGGCGGGCTGCCGCTGACCGTGGTGACGCCCGGGGAGCCGGAGCAGGGCTGGACGGGCAAGCTCTGGGCGCTGCGGCACGGGATCGCGGTGGCCCGGCGGGACAAGCCGGACTTCCTGCTGCTGACCGACGCGGACATCGCGCACGAGCCGGACAGCCTGCGCGATCTGGTGGCGGCGGCCGGTCCGGGCGGACCCGACGGCTTCGACCTGGTGTCGCAGATGGCGCGGCTGCGGGTGGAGAGCCTCTGGGAGCGCCTGGTGGTGCCCGCGTTCGTCTACTTCTTCGGGCAGCTCTATCCGTTCCGCCGGGTGAACCGGTCCCGGTCGCGAACGGCGGCCGCGGCGGGGGGCTGCGTCCTGCTGCGCACCGAGGCCGCCGAGCGGGCGCGGATCCCGGACTCGATCCGGCAGGCGGTGATCGACGACGTGTCGCTGGCGCGGGAGGTGCGGCGCGGCGGCGGCCGGATCTGGCTGGGGCTCGCGGAGCGGGTGGACAGTGTGCGGCCGTATCCGCGTCTCGCCGATCTGTGGCGGATGGTCTCGCGCAGCGCGTACGCGCAGTTGCGGCACAGCCCGCTGCTGCTGGCGGGGACGGTCCCGGGGCTGCTGCTCGTCTATGTGGCGCCGCCCGCGACGCTGGTGGCGGGGCTGCTGACGGGTGACGCGGCGGCGGCCTGGGCGGGCGGGGCGGCCTGGGCGGTGATGACGGCGACGTATCTGCCGATGCTGGCGTACTACCGGCAGTCACTGTGGCTGGGCCCGCTGCTGCCGCTGACGGCGGTGCTGTATTTGATGATGACGGTCGACTCGGCCGTGCAGCACTACCGGGGGCGGGGCGCGGCCTGGAAGGGCCGTACCTACGCGCGCCCGGAGGCCGCGCCGGACCGGTGACGCCGCCGGGCGTCGGGCGGCCGGTCCGGGCGGGCGCGGCGGGTCACTTGCGGCCGGGCGTCCAGTTCATGCCCCAGCCGTAGGCGGCGTCGATGGTGCGCTGGGGGCTGACGCCCCGGTCCGGGACGAGGTAGCGGGCCTCTCGCTGCACGGTGAGGTCGCCGCCGGTGTTGGTGATCAGGGCGAGGGCGCAGACCGTGGAGGGCACGGTGCACTCGTCGAGGGAGAAGTCGACGGCCGCTCCGTTCTGCGGCTGGAGGGTGACCGTGGCATGGAGATCGGCGAAACTCCGGGCGCCTTCATAGATGGTGACGAAGATCAGTACGCGGCGCAGCTGGTTCTTGTGGTCGAGGTTGATGGTCATGTTCTCGCCGGTGGAGAGCGCACCGGTACGGTCGTCGCCGTCGAGATGGATAAAGGGCGGCTGATTCAGAGAACCGAACGCGTTTCCGAGAGACTGCACAACTCCCTTGCGTCCGTCGGTGAGTTCGTAGAGCGCGCAGAGATCAAGATCGAGATCGGCGTGCATGGCGACGGCCCGTCCGAGTTTCGCTCCCCAGCCCTTGAACTGTTTGCGGACTTCCCAGTTGAGGTTGACGCGCAGCGCGCCTGAGGTGCCGCCCTGCTTGGCGAGCGAGACGGACGGGGCGCTCTTGGTCAGCGTGATCTTGGTCAGCCGTACGGGTGCCGGAGCGGGCGCCGGTGCGGGCGGGGCCACAGGAGCGGCAGGCGCGGGGGCGACCGGCGCGGGAGGCGGCGACGACGGGACGGTCGGGGCCTGCTGCGGTTGCTGCGGTTCGTCCACGGAGATGCCGAAGTCCGTGGCCAGGCCCTCCAGGCCGGAGCTGTAGCCCTGCCCGACCGCCCGGAACTTCCACGCGCCCTGACGGAGGTACAGCTCGCCGAGGATGAAGGCGGTCTCGACCGTGGCGTCCGTGCTGTCGAAGCGGGCCAGCTCCGCGCCGCCCGCCGCGTCCGTGATCCGCACGTGGAGTCCGCTCACCCGGCCGAAGGTGCCGCCGTCGGCCGAGGCCGCGAGGACGATGCGCTCGATCCCGGGCTCGACCTTCCCGAAGTCGACCAGGAGGGTGTCGACGACGCTGTCGGGGGCGGTCCGCTTGCCTTCGTGCCGGACCGCTCCGGAGGCGTGGACCGGCTGGTTGTAGAAGACGAAGTCCGCGTCGTCTCGGACCTTTCCCGCCACCAGCAGAAGCGCGGAGGTGTCGACGTCCGGGGCGCCCGGTGCGGCGTACCACCCCAATTCGACGCGCACGGTGCCGGCCGGCACCGGAACGTTGGTCCCTTTTTGCATGGTCATGCTCGCCCCCATCACGAGTCCGGCTGCCCGCAGGCATTTCCCGACAACCTAATCCCCGGCCCGCCGAAGCGGGCCCCGCCGGCCGCCGGATGCCGAGGGGGGAGCCGGGCGGGGGAACAACGCGCCGGCGATAACCGGATGCATGCGCCGCCGCGGCCGGCGTACGAACAGCAAAA
>NZ_JAFEUF010000263.1 GCF_016901035.1 Streptomyces durocortorensis | reverse complement strand
GGGTGGAGCCGGTGCCGGGGGCGCGGTCGGGGTCAGGCTCGGGAGCAGCCATGTCCGTATCCTCCCGCTGTCGATCCGGTTCCGCTTCCCGGGCCGGTCCCGGTTCCCCGGGCCGTCCCCGCTTCCCGGGCCGGTCCCGGTTCCCCGGGCCGTTCCCGCTTCCCGTTTCCCCGGCCGTCCGCGCTTCCCGCTTGCCGGGCCGGCCAGGGGAGCGGGGCCGGCTCACCCGTTCTCCCGCCTCCGGGCGCCGCCCGCCAGGAAGTATCCGGCCAGCGCGGCGCCGGCCAGGACCAGGGCGGAGTTGACCAGGATCGCGATGGAGACGCCGGACAGTACCGCGTCGGGCCCGCTCGAGGCCCCCATCCGGGCGGTGACCACCGCGCTCATCACCGGAATGCCGAGGGCGATGCCCACCTGCTGCGTCATCGTCGCCAGCCCGGTCGCTCGCCCCTGCTCCTCGTCCGGCAGGCCCGAGGTCGCGGTGACCATGAAGCCGACGATCATCAGCATGTTGCCGACGCCGCCGACGAAGGTGGCCGCCAGCAGGAGCCAGATCCAGGCCCCTGAGGTGCCGAGCGCCACGAGGGAGAGGGTGGCGGCGGCCTGGACGGTGCCGCCCAGGACGATGGCGCGCCGGTTGCCGAAGCGGCCCACCGCCCGTCCGCCGAGCACACCGCCGACGACCGTGCCCGCGCCGAGCACGCCGAACGCGAGGCCCGTGGCGAGTGCGGAGTAGCCCAGGACCTCCTGGAGGTAGAGGGTCAGCAGGAAGACCAGCGAGGTCTCGGTGACGAAGGCGATCAGCCCGGCGGTGTTGCCCCAGACGACGCTGCGCCGCTTCAGGATGCGGATCGGGACGAGCGGGGCGGCAGCTCGCTGCTCGATGCGGACGAACGCGACCAGGAGGACGGCTCCGGCGGCCAGCGCGGCCAGGGTGGCCGGCCTGGTCCAGCCGGTCTCACCGGCCTGGGTGAGCCCGAGGACGAGCAGCAGCAGACCGCCGGTCACGGTGATGGCTCCGGGCACGTCCAGCTTCGGGCGTTCCTCCGGCCGGGAGTCGGTGATCACGGACGGAGCCAGGATCACGACCAGCGCCGCCACGGGGACGTTGATGAAGAAGGCCCAGCGCCAGGAGAGCAGGTCCGTCAGGAGCCCGCCGAGGATCGCCCCGGCGGTGAACCCGGCCGACATCAGAGCCCCGTTGAGCCCCAGTGCCCGTTCGCGCAGCGGCCCCTCCCTGAACGCCGTGGTCAGCAGCGCGAGGCCGGCCGGGGTGACGGCTGCGGTGGCCAGGCCCTGCAGCACCCGGGCCGTGAGCAGCACCTCGGGCGAGGTGGCGAGGCCGCCGAGCACGGAGGAGAGGCCGAGGACGGCCATGCCGCCGACGAACAGGTTCTTGCGGCCGACGAGGTCGGCGACCCGGCCGAAGAGCAGGGTGAACCCGGCGGCGGCGAGCGCGAAGGAGGTGGCGATCCACTGGAGACCGGCGAGGGAGAAGCCGAGCCCTTCGCCGACGACGGGCAGCGCCACGTTCAGGATCGAGAAATCCACCGCGATCATGAACTGGGAGCCGAGCAGCAGGGCCAGGACGAGTTTCTGGCGGCTGGACATGCGGGGGGAGGTGGCGGGCCGACCGGACGTGGGGTCCACGGCGGGGCCGAGGTCGGAGGATGCGGATGCGGTACGGGATGTAGACATGGCAGGGCGCCTTCCTGGACGCGGAAACGCTAAACGGTTCTGTGGTTCCGTTAGTGTGGCGTCACCGTAGCAGGGGAGGCGTTGTTAATGGAACTGGAGACCCGTTATGACTTCTGAAGGTGCTGAAGCCGCAGAAGGTGTCGGCGTCGAGGGGGTGGAACCCGGCACCGTGCGTCCCGGCGGTCGCACCGCCCGGGTGCGCGAGGCCGTGCTGCGCGCGGCCGGTGACGCGCTGGTCGAGCACGGCTTCGACGGGCTCGACCTGGCCGACGTAGCCCGGCGGGCCGAGGTCGGCAAGACGACCGTCTACCGTCGCTGGTCCGCCCCCGCCGGACTGGTCGCCGACCTGCTCACGGACATGGCGGAACAGTCGCTGCCGCGCACGGACACCGGATCCCTGGCCGAGGACCTCCGGGCCAACGCCCGCCTCGTGGTCCGCACGCTGACCGACCCCCGCCAAGGGGCCCTCTTCGTGGCCGTCATCGCGGCCGCCGCCTGCGATCCGCGTACCGCCGAGGCCCTCCACCGCTTCTACGCGGTGCGGATCGGGGAGTGGTCCGGCTGCGTTGAAGCAGCGGTCGAGCGCGGTGAACTGCCCGCGGGTACGGACCCGGGTGAGGTCGTCGCGGCGGTGTCGGCGCCGCTGTACTACCGGCTGCTCGCCAGCGGCGCCCCGCTGGACGAGGAGGCCGCCGACCGGGCGGCCTGGCGGCGCCGCCGGCCCGCGCGGGCGGGGGGGGGGGGGGGGGGGGGGGGGGGGGGCGGGGTTGCCCCGGGCGCCGGCCCGGGGCCCCCCCCGGGCCGGGGGGGCCCCCCCCCGGGGGGCCCGCCGCGGCCGTCGCCGCGGCGCGGGCGGGAGTGTTCGTACGGTGAGCGGCGCGAGGGGTCCGCGGCCGGGCCGGTCTCCCTTGGGCGGGACCGGCTTCGTAGCATCGAACGACCCGTCGATAAAGTGCTGGAATGATATTCGGTAAAGCCGGGTTCGGGGGAGCCGTCGCCGACTTCGAGGCGGCGGTGACGGCGCAGGACGCCAAGCGGTCCGGCAAGGCGTTCGTCCGGTTGCAGGAGACCTTCGGGCAGGCCAGGGAGTCGGAGCTGCTGGACGGCGGGCCGCGGCTCGCCGCCGTGCTGGAGCAGGTGCCGCCCGGCCCGCGTGCCGTCGTCGCCGTGCTCGTCGGGGCCTGCGTCGAGCGCGGTGCGGATGCCGAGCGCTGCGCACCGGGGGTGCTGGCCGGACTGCGGTGGGCCCTGGAGCAGGCCCTGGCGTTCGCCGACGCCTGGGCCGCGACCGGGGGCGGCGCGTTTCCCGCCCCGGACGGCGGCGAGCCGGGCCCGGAGGCCGTGGAGCGGGCCGGTCGCGACGCCGCCGTCGGCTGGTGGACGCTTCCCCAGTGGGAGATGGCCGCCGTCGCGATGTTGAACCACCCCGGCGTACGGCGGGCGGCCGGCTCCCGGGGCGAGGTGCTGCGGCTGCTCGGCGCGGTGGAGCGGGCCTCCGGCGTGGAGCTGAAGTCCCTCGCCCACGCCCTCCTGGTGCTGGACGACGAACCGCTCGTCGCCCTCCACCGGACGAGCGGCAGCGGCTACCTCCTGCGGATCTCCGGCATCGGGGACAACTTCCAGCTGCACACCCTGCTCGCCGACGCGCTCATCGGCGGCGGGCATGTGGAGGGCCGCGCGCCGTCGTCGCAGGAGGCGGCCGTCTGCCGGGAGACCCCCGGCCAGGTGGACACCGAGGGCTCCTTCGACCTGGTGGCCCCGGACGGCGAACTGATCTGGAACGAGGGCGCCCCCGCCGACATACCCGTCGTCGACGGCGTCCGGCTGCTGGTCCTGGACGAGCCGTCCTACCGGCGGACCTGGCCCGCGGGCCGCTTCTTCCCCGGCATGCGCGGCGACGCCCTGCTGGAGCGCGCCCTCGACTCGGAGGAGACGGAGCGCTGGTACGCCCACGTCTCCCCGGCCAAGGACGCTACCGGCTGAGCAGGGCCCCTCCTCGTACGTCGGTGGATCCGACCGCTCCCCGGCGGGCCCTGGCCGCCCCCCCAGCGGGCTGGGTCCACCCCTCCCGTGGGCCGGGCCGACCTCCAGCGGGCCGGGTCGACCCCTCCCGTGGGCCGGGCCGACCTCCAGCGGGTCGGTCCCTCCCCGGCCGACCCGGCCTGTCTTCAGCCGATCCTGGTGCCCGTCCCGCTGACCCGGACCCGGGCGTCGCCCGCGCGCAGTTCGACCGTGAGCGTGCCGGGGCGGCCCATGTCCGCCCCCTGGTACAGCGTCAGCACCGCCGCCTCCGGCACGAGCCCCAGCTCCCGTACGTACGCGCCGAAGGCCGCCGCCGCCGCGCCCGTCGCCGGGTCCTCCACGACCCCGCCCACCGGGAACGGGTCGCGGACGTGGAAGAGCTCCGGCCCCTCGCGGTACGCCAGTTGCAGGGTGGTCAGGTCGAGCCGGCGCATCAGCGCTTCGAGCCGCGCGAAGTCGTAGTCCAGGTCCGCCAGCCGCTCCCGGGTGGCGGCGGCCAGCACCAGGTGCCGGGCCCCCGCGTAGGCGATCCGGGGCGGCAGGGCGGGGTCGAGATCGGCCGCCGGCCAGTCCAGCGCCGCCAGCGCCTCCGTCAGGTCCGCCGCGCCGACCTCCTCGACGTGCGGGACCACGCTGGTCAGGGTGGCGCGGAGTTCGCCGCCCTCCCGGACGACGGAGACCGGGACCTGGCCCGCGGGCGTGGCGAACTCCAGCTCGCCCGGTCCGTCCCGTTCGGCCAGTGCGAGGGCCGTGGCGACCGTGGCGTGGCCGCAGAACGGCACCTCGGCCTTCGGGCTGAAGTAGCGGATCGTGTACGCGCCTTCACCGGTCCGCTCCGTCAGGAACGCCGACTCGCTGTAACCCACCTCCGCCGCGACGGCGAGCATCCGCTCCTCGCCGAGCCCGGCGGCGTCCAGCACGACGCCGGCGGGGTTGCCGCCCGCGGGGTCGGCGGAGAAGGCGGTGTAGCGCAGGACTTCGGGCCGGGGCCGGTGATCATGTGTCATGCGGCGGTCAACCGTATCCCCGGCCCGGTCATTCCCCGCCCGGTCATTCCCGGAATGCCGATTCCCGGTTCGGCACAGGTGTGACCAGTCCCAGTTTCAGCCCCAGCCCCAGTTTCAGCCTCGTCCGACGTACGGCATGTTCGTGGCCATGACCGTCATGAACGGGATGTTCGCCTCCAGCGGCAGCTCCGCCATGTGCGCCACCGTCCGCCCCACGTCCGCCGCCGCCATCACCGGCTCCACCGCCAGCTCCCCGTTGGCCTGGAGGATCCCTGTCTGCATCCGCTCGGTCATCTCCGTCGCCGCGTTGCCGATGTCGATCTGGCCGCAGGCGATCCGGTAGGGGCGACCGTCCAGCGACAGCGACTTCGTCAGCCCGGTGATCGCGTGCTTGGTCGCGGTGTACGCGATCGAGTGCGGGCGCGGCGCGTGGGCGGAGATCGAGCCGTTGTTGATGATCCGGCCGCCCTGCGGGTCCTGCTCCTTCATCAGCCGGTACGCCGCCTGCGCGCACAGGAACGCGCCCGTCAGGTTCACGTCGACGACCGCCCGCCAGTCCGCCACCGCCAGGTCCTCCAGCGGTACGCCGCCGGGGCCGAACGTGCCCGCGTTGTTGAACAGCAGGTCCAGCCGGCCGAACCGCTCCCGTACGGCGGTGAAGAGCGCGTCCACCTCGTCGGCGTCCGTCACGTCCGTGGTGACGCACAGCGCCTCGGTGTCCCCGGCGGCGGCCGCCGTCTCGGCCAGCGGCTCGGCCCGCCGGCCCGCGAGCGCCAGCGACCAGCCCCCGCTCGCGAGGGTGAGCGCGACGGCTCGCCCGATCCCCGACCCGGCACCCGTGACGACGGCGACCTTCCGGCCGGGCTGCCCTCCGTCCCCGGTGCGCGCGGTCCGTCCGGCCTGCTCTGTCTGCTCTGTGTTCATGGCCCGGCAGCGTACGGGACAGATCGGTGCACGGGGCACGCGGTGCTCATCGATCCGCCATGCGGATGTTGTGCACGCGACAACGGTGCGTCGTCCCCCACGGCTGCCATGAAGACCGACAGCATCCGGGCCGAGGAGGGGCATATGACAGCCGCACAGACCATCATGACGCCCGATCAGAGCACCCGCGCCATCGAACTCCGCACCGCCGCCCGCTTACTGGAACCGGGCGTCGGCCGCCGGCGCTTCCTGACCACCACCGGAGCCGCCGCCGCGCTCGCCTTCGCCGTCAACCTGCCCGCCGCCGGCACGGCGAGCGCCGCCGAACTCGACGCCCGCCGGATCGCCGAGAACCCCTTCACCCTCGGCGTCGCCTCCGGCGATCCGCACCCCACGTCCGTCCTGATCTGGACCCGGCTCGCCCCCCGCCCCTACGAGCCGGGCGGCGGACTCCCGAACGGCCGGGTCGAGGTGCGCTGGGAGGTCGCCCGCGACGAGCGCTTCCGCCGTATCGAGCGGCGCGGATCGGTCACCGCCCACCCCGAGTTCGCCCACAGCGTCCGCGCCGACGTCCAGGGCCTCGGCTCCGGCCGCCTCTACTACTACCGCTTCCGCACCGGCAACTGGACCAGCCCGGTCGGCCGCACCCGCACCGCACCCGCCCCCGGCGCCCGTAACAGCTCCCTCACCCTGGCCGCCGTCTCCTGCCAGGCGTACCACGACGGGTACTTCACCGCCCACCGCCACCTCGCCGCCGAGGACGTCGACGTGGTCTTCCACCTCGGCGACTACCTCTACGAGTACGCCGTCAACGCCACCGGCGGGGCCCGCAACTACACCGACCGCACCCTCCCCGCGCACTACAACCGCGAGACGCAGAACCTGGAGGACTACCGGCTGCGCTACGCCCTCTACAAGTCCGATCCGGACCTGCGGGCCGCCCACGCCGCCCGCCCCTTCGTGGTCACCTGGGACGACCACGAGACCGAGAACAACTACGCCGGCGGGATCCCCGAGAACGACGTACCGCCCGAGGAGTTCCTGCTGCGCAGGGCCGCCGCGTACCGCGCGTACTGGGAGAACCAGCCGCTGCGCACCCCGCAGCGCCCCACCGGCCCCGACATGACGCTCTACCGCCGCCTCCGCTTCGGGAGGCTCGCCCAGTTCGACATCCTCGACACCCGCCAGTACCGCGACGACCAGGCGTACGGCGACGGCTGGCGCACCCCGGGCCCCGAGTCCGAGGACCCCGCGCGCACCCTGACCGGGGCCACCCAGGAGCGCTGGCTGATCGACGGCTGGCGGGCCTCGAACGCCACCTGGAACGTCGTCCCGCAGCAGGTCACCTTCGCCAGGCGGCGCGACGTGCCCGCCGACGCCTACAAACTCTCCATGGACTCCTGGGACGGCTACCCCGCCTCCCGGCAGCGGGTGCTCGCCGGGGCCGAGGCCGCCGGCGTCGACAACCTCATGGTCCTCACGGGCGACGTCCACGTCTCCTACGCCTTCGACCTGAAGAAGGACTTCGACGACCCCGCATCGCGCACCGTCGGCACGGAGATCGTCACCACCTCCATCGCCAGCGGCAAGGACGGCGCGGACCGGCCCGCCAACTGGGAGAACCAGACCCGCGCCAACCCGCACCTCAAGCACTACAACGGGCGGCGCGGGTACGCGCTCGTCACCCTCGGCACGAAGGAGGCCCGCGCCGACTTCCGTACGGTCGCGGCCGTCACGACCCCCGGCGCGCCCGTCACCACCGCCGCCTCCTTCGTCACGGAGGCCGGGAACCCGGGGCTCACCCCCGCATGACCGGGCTCACCTCCGCATAACGGTCTCAGCGGTCCGCCGGGTAGCGGACGCCGATGCGGTCCCGGACCGCGTCGAGCGTCCGCATCACCGCGAGTGAACCCTCCAACGGGACGAGGGGGGACTCCAGCTCGCCCGCCCGCACCGCGCGTGCCACCTCGACGGCCTCGTACTGCATGCCCGACAGGCCCTGCGGGCCCGGCCCCGACGTGATCGTCTCCGGCTCCTCGCCCGCCCTCCGCAGCACGAAGTGGTCCGGGTGGAAGAAGTCGCGCGGGAGGTCGATCCGGCCCTCGGTGCCGATCACCGTGGCGGCCGTCGGGTGGTGCCCGACGATCGAGCAGGACAGCAGCGCTGTCGCACCCGAGTCCCAGCCCAGCAGCATCCCCGTGTTCAGGTCCACGCCCTCCGGTGACAGCAGTGCGTCGGCCTGGATCCGGTCCGGCTCGCCCAGCAGCAGGTGCGCGAACGACACCGGGTAGACCCCGAGGTCCAGCAGGGCCCCGCCGCCGAGGGCCGGGTCGCGCAGCCGGTGGCCGGGGGCGAAGTCGCCCGCGAAGCCGAAGTCGGCCTGGACGGTACGGATCTCGCCGATCGCCCCGTCCCGGACCAGCTCGGTCAGCCGGCGGACCACCGGGTTGAGGTAGGTCCACATGGCCTCCATCAGGAAGAGACCCCGCTCCCGGGCGAGCGCCACCAGCTCCTTCGCCTCCCGGCTGTTGAGCGTGAACGCCTTCTCGCACAGCACATGCTTTCCGGCCTTCAGCGCGAGCGAGGCCGCCGCGTGGTGCGCCGAGTGCGGGGTGGCCACGTACACCACGTCCACCGTGTCGTCGGCGACCAGCTCCGCCCAGCTGCCGTACGCACGGGCGATCTTGTGCCGGTCGGCGAAGGCCCGCGCCGAGGCCTCCGTACGCGAGGCGACGGCCACCACCTCGGCGTCGGGCAGCCCCTGTACGTCCGCCGTGAAGGTCGCGGCTATTCCGCCCGTCGCCAGCACACCCCAGCGCACCCTGTCACCCATGCCCGCCACCCCAGCCCGCCCGAAAAAGGTATCGACCACTCCGGTCGAGCTGAGAGCATAGATGCGGATTCAACGATGTGGAGAGATGAGAATGCCGGAGAGCGGCGGCGGCGACCGGGCCCAGCGAGCACACATACCCACGACCAGGGCCGGCGCGGAGGCCGAGGACCGGCAGGTCCCGCACGGGGACGCGGGCGCCCTCTCCGTCGACCCCGCCGCCCCGCAGGTCCGCCAG
>NZ_JAFEUF010000262.1 GCF_016901035.1 Streptomyces durocortorensis | reverse complement strand
ATTTAAGAGCCTGCCTGCCACCCCGAACACCCCGCAGGCCGCCAACCCCGCCGCGGCGCCGATGGCCGGTGGCGAGCCGAAAGGCGTCGGCCGCAAGGCCGTCCCCGTTGCTGTTCTCCCTGACCCGCACACGGTCACGGTGACCGGCATCCGCCCCGGCCTCATGGTGCGCGGGCTCGGACGCAACCAGATCCCCGCCGCCGACTGGCTCTGCGCCTGCGGCCACCACGAACGCGCCCGGGGCCGTGACCGCGTCACCGACCTGACCACCCGCGCCCGCGTCGACCACTGCCCGCACACCGAGCAGCACCGGAGGAACGCCGCATGAACCCCAACCCGCAGCCCAAGGCACCCATCGACGGTGCCGCCCTGCTCAACGCGGTGGAAGCCTTCCACCGCCGGTTCAACGTCTTCCCCACCGAGTCCGCCTACGTCGCGGTCGCCCTGTGGGACGCACACGCCCACCTGATCGACTGCTTCGAGACCACCCCCCGCATCGCGTTCCTCTCCCCGGAACCGGGGTCGGGGAAGTCCCGGGCGCTGGAGATCGTGGAACTCCTCACCCCCCGCCCGATGAGCACGGTGTCCGCGTCCGCGAACGCCCTGTACCGGCTGGTCGACTCCGCCGAGGGACTTCCCACGGTCCTGTTCGACGAGGTGGACACCATCTTCGGGCCCAAGGCCGGGGCGGACGAGGCGCTGCGCGGGTTCCTGAACGCCGGATACCGCAGGATCGGCGGGGCTCTGCGGTGCGTCGGGGACGGCTCCAACCAGAATGCCCAGGTGTTCGGCTCGTACTGCGCGGTCGCCATGGCGGGGCTCGGCTCCCTCCCCGACACGGTGCTGACGCGGTCGGTCATCATCCGGATGCGGAAGCGGGCCCCCAACGAGAAGGTCGAGTCCTACCGCCAGCGCATCCACGAGAAGCAGGGCCACGCCCTGCGCGACCGGATCGCGAAGTGGGCCGACACCGTCCGCGACCAGGTCGCCAACGCCTGGCCCGAGATGCCCGAAGGGGTCACCGACCGGCCCGCCGACGTGTGGGAACCGTTGCTCGCTGTCGCGGACGCGGCCGGCGGAACGTGGCCCGCACGGGCCCGGGCCGCCTGCTTGGACCTGATCAACGCCGGTCAGGACAACGACGAAGCATCGTTGGGTGTCCGGCTGCTGACCGACCTGCGCGACACCGTGTTCTGTGGCGCGGACCGGGTGCCCACCGCCGTCATCCTCGAAATCCTGCTCCGCATGGACGACGCCCCCTGGGGCGACCTGGACGACAAGCCGCTGAACTCACGGACGCTCGCCAAGCTCCTGGGCCAGTACGTCACCCCGGCCATCAAGCCCATCAAGCCGCGTGGCATCCGTACCCCGTCCGGCACCCCCAAGGGCTACTACGCGGAAGACCTCACGGACGCCTGGACGCGGTACTGCCCCCCGCCCCCTGAGGAATCCGCAACATCCGCCACGTCCGCCACACCGCAGGTCAGCGGGGGTGAATCCGTGGCGGATACCGCCACGACCACCCGCCACATGTCTGAGGAATCCGCCACACCGCTCTTCCCCGTCGCGGGCTGACCTCCAGCGTCACCAGGTGCCGCCACACCCCCGGATGTGGCGGCACGTATCCGCCACACGACCGCCATCCGCCACAAACGCAGGCCCCTGACCTGCGGTGTGGCGGCGTGGCGGACGTTGCGGATTCCCCAGAAGGAAGAAGACCAGAGGAGTCACCACCTTGGCCGGCACCGAGAAGCTCAAGCTCAGTGAAGTCCTCGAAGAGATCGAGATGAGTCGCGCCGCCTTCTACCGGATGCGCGCCCGTGGCAAGGCACCGAAGCTCATCAAGCTGCCGAACGGCCAGATCCGATGCCGCCGCACCGACTTGGACGCGTGGTGGGCCAAGCACGAGATCACCGCTTAACCGCTGACCGACCGATGGGGCCCTGCCGTTCGCGGCGGGGCCCCATCTCCATGAAGGAGAACAATGCACAGCTACGACGTGCGCATTTGGAGCGTCCGGAAGCGTCCGAGCAAGTCAGCCCCGTATCAACTCCGCTGGCAAGTCGACGGGACGGAGTTCCCGGAGAAGTTCGCCACCAAGACGCTCGCCGACGCTCGCCGCGCGGAACTGCTGACCGCGACCCGGAAGGGAGAGCCGTTCGACACCGAGACCGGCCTCCCCGTGTCGGAGCTGCGCGAGCGGAATCGCACGAGTTGGTACGCCCATGCCCGAGCACACGCCGCGCGCAAGTGGCCGACTGCCGCAGCGAAGCACCGCGCGAGCATCGCAGAGAGCCTGACCATCGCCACGATGGCTCTCTGCCCGGACGGCAAGGGCCGCCCGGCGGACGACCTCCTACGGCGTGCTCTCTACCAGTGGGCGTTCAACGCCGGACGCCATGATCAGGAACCGCCGGAAGCGGAGACCAAGGCGTTGGCGTGGGTAGCACGCAACGCGCCGGCCGTGGTCGACCTGGACAGCGCGAAGCGCGTGCGCATGGTGCTGGAAGCCCTGGCCAAGCGGCAGGACGGCAAGGCCGCCGCAGCGAACACGTTCCGGCGGCGTCGGGCTGTGCTGAGCAACTGCCTCCGGCTCGCCGTGGAACAAGAGCTGTTGCCCGGCAATCCCCTGCACCGAGTGCACTGGGAGACCCCCAAGGCGGTGGAGGAACTGGACGTTCGCAGCGTCGCCACACCGGCACAGGCAGGGGCGCTACTGGATGCGGTCCGCGCGCAAGGGCCGCGCGGCGCCCACTTGGTCGCGTTCTACGCGTGCATCTACTACGCCGCCATGCGACCGGAGGAGGTATCCATGCTGAGCGCTGAGCAGTGCGAACTCCCCGATGAAGGCTGGGGACGCCTGATGCTCGCTGGCGCCCGGCCGCAGGTGGGTTCGGCCTGGACCGACGACGGCAAGCCGTACGAGGAACGACAGCTCAAGCATCGGGCCCGCCGCGCGGTCCGGCCCGTGCCCATCCCGCCGGTGCTGGTCGCCATCCTGCGAACCCACCTCGAAGCGTTCGGCAGCGCGACCGAGGGTCAACTGTTCAGTGCCGTACGAGGTGGGCCCGTCCGGTCGCAGGAGTACGGCTCGGTGTGGAAGGAAGCCCGTCGGAAGGCACTCACGCCCGCGCAGGTGGCCTCTCCTCTGGCCGCCATCCCGTACGACCTTCGGCACGCGTGCGTCTCGTTCTGGCTCCGCTCCGGGGTAAGCCTCGCAGAGACGGCCCGCCGCGCGGGTCAGAGCGTCGCCGTGCTGCAGCGCTACTACGCCAAGGTGCTGGACGGCGAGGAAGCAAGGATGAACGCCCTGATCGAGCAAGGTCTATCGGAGCACGAGGGCGAGACCGAGAGGTCGTGAAACCTGGCCGCAGGTTGGCCGCACGCGCTGGTCAGAGGTGGGATACCGCCGATCCGGGGTGAGACAGGCTGCACGCAGAAGGGGTGCCCCTCGGTGAGAGGCACCCCTTCTGACCTGCACAACGTCTGACCTGCTGCGGTGGGTGTGGGATTTGAACCCACGGTGACATCGCTGCCACGACGGTTTTCAAGACCGTTCCCTTAGGCCGCTCGGGCAACCCACCCCGCGTCGGCGGTTCCGTCGCTGTGCAAGCCGATGGGCCGTCAGGCCCGTGTGGGGCCGGTTCGACGCGTGGGACAGCCTAGCCGGTCAGCTGTCGCCCTCGCGCTGGCCCAGGGTGACTTCGGCCGTGGCCTCCTTGCCGTCGCGCTCGTACGTCAGGGTCACCTTCTCGCCCGGCTTGCGGGTCCAGATCTCGCCGATCAGGGTCGGGCCGCTGTCGATCACGGTGTCGTTGAACTTCGTGATCACGTCGCCCGCCTTGAGGCCCGCCTTGGCCGCCGGGCCGTTCGGGGTGACGGCGGGGGTGCCGCCCGTGCCCTCGGGGGAGATCGCCGCGCCGCCCGTCTTCTCCTCCATCGACACCGTCGCGCCGATCACCGGGTAGACCGGCTTGCCGGTCTTGATCAGCTGCTCGGCGACGTTCTTGGCCTGGTTGATCGGGATCGCGAAGCCGAGGCCGATCGAGCCGGCCTGGGACTGGCCGAGGCCGCCGCCGGTCGACTGGATCGCCGAGTTGATGCCGATGACCGCGCCCGTCCCGTCCAGCAGCGGGCCGCCGGAGTTGCCCGGGTTGATCGAGGCGTCGGTCTGCAGGGCGCTCATGTAGGAGTTCTTGTTGCTCTGGCCGTCACCGGACGCCACCGGGCGGTTCTTCGCGCTGATGATGCCCGTGGTGACCGTGTTCGAGAGGCCGAAGGGCGCGCCGATCGCGATCGTCGAGTCGCCCACCGCGACGCCCTCCGAGTTGCCGAGGGGGAGGGGCGTCAGGCCCGCGGGCGGGTTCTTCAGCTTCAGCACGGCCACGTCGTAGCCCTGCGCCCGGCCGACCACCTCGGCGGCGTACTTCTTGCCGTCGGAGAAGGTCGCCGACAGTTCGCCGGACTCCGCGGCGGAGGCCACCACGTGGTTGTTGGTGAGGAGGTGGCCTTCCTTGTCGTACACGAAGCCGGTGCCCGTGCCGCCCTCGCCCTCGCCGCCTTGTGCGTCGATGGTGACCACGCTGGGGAGCGCCTTCGCGGCGACCCCGGCCACCGTGCCCGCCGGGCGCTTCAGGTCCTTCGGGGTGTCCGACGCCGAGACCGTGGTCGAGCTGCCGGAGGAGCCGTTGTCGTTGCGGTCGGCCGCCCAGAAACCGAGGGCTCCGCCGATGCCGCCCGCGACGAGCGCCGCCACGGCCACAGCCGCCACCAGGCCGCCGGCCTTGCTCTTGCCGCTCCTGCCGCCGCCCGCGGGGTCTGTGCCGGGCGGGACCGGAGCGCCCCAGACCGGGCCGTGGCCGCCGCCGTTGCCGATACCGCCGGACGCGTGACCGGCAGCGTGGCCGGACGCGTGACCGGCGTGCCCGCCGGCGTACGCCGGGACGGCGGGCGGGGGCGGCGGCCAGGACTCGGCCCCCGCGGGGAGGCCGGGCTCCGCTCCGTATGGGGAGTGCTGCGGCGGCTGCGGGGGCTGCTGAGGCGGCTGGTTCGAGGCGGGGTACCCGTACGCGGGCGTGCCCGGAGCGCCCTGGGAGGACGTGGAGCCCTGGTGCGCCGGAGTGCCCTGGTGCGTGGGGTCGTGGCGCGGGGCCTCCGCGTGCGCCGGTGCGCCCGGTGCCGGAGTCGCCGAGCCGGAAGCGCCGGAGGAGCCGGGAGCACCGTGGGCGCCCGGAGCCGCCTCCGTTGCGCCGGTGTCGTCGTGCACAGGAAGGCGCGCGGTGTCCTGCGCGGAATCGTGCACCGTCTCGCGCGTGGTGTCCTGCGCCGGGGCCGCCGGCGACGGAGGCGTGCCTTCGCCGGTCGCCGGCTCAGGAGCGTCGGCCGGCACGGGAGGTGCGGACGGAACGGACGGCACGGCCGGTACCGCGCGGTCCTCGTTGCCCTCGTTCTCTGTGCTCACAGCTCTCTACTCCTCGGTTCCACTCGGCATCCAGTCGGCATTCGGCAAGAAATCCGCTGTGCACGTGTCTGCGGTCAGCTTTTCCCACAACGCGTCGGGCCACTGTAAGCAGGACCTGTGCATCCACACACCAATCTTTACATCCGACAAAACAGACCTCCAGGGTGACATGTGCTCAGCCATCCCCGCGGCGGTGACACCATGGCGCGGGTGACCCACGCACGGCAGCGCAGCGCGCACACCTCCATCCAGGTCATCGCCCACCGCGGGGCCTCCGACGACGCCCCCGAGCACACCCTGGCCGCCTATCGCAAGGCGATCGAGGACGGTGCCGACGCTCTGGAGTGCGATGTCCGGCTCACCGCCGACGGCCACCTCGTCTGCGTCCACGACCGGCGGGTGAACCGTACGTCCAACGGGCGCGGCGCCGTGTCCGCCCTGGAACTCGCCGACCTCGCCGCCCTCGACTTCGGCTCCTGGAAGGACCACGAGGAGTCGCCCGACTGGGATCCGGTGCCGGGCGAGCTCACCTCCGTACTCACCCTGGAGCGGCTCCTGGAGCTCTTCACCGAGGTACGGGCCACCGGGAGGGATCTGCAGCTGGCCATCGAGACGAAGCACCCCACCCGCTGGGCCGGGCAGGTCGAGGAGCGGCTCCTGGAGCTGCTGAAGCGCTTCGGGCTGGCCGATCCGCCCGCCGACGGGCCCTCCCCCATCCGCGTCATGAGCTTCTCCGCCCGCTCCCTGCACCGCGTCCAGGCGGCCGCACCCACGCTGCCCACGGTCTACCTGATGCAGTTCGTCTCGCCCCGGATGCGCGACGGGCGGCTGCCCGCCGGGGCGCGGATCGCGGGCCCCGGCATGCGGATCGTGCGCAGCCACCCCGGGTACATCGAACGGCTGCACCGCGCGGGCCACCGGGTGCACGTGTGGACCGTGAACGAGCCGGCCGACGTCGACCTGTGCGCCGAGCTCGGCGTCGAGGCGATCATCACCAACCGCCCGAAGCAGGTTCTGTCCCAACTGGGCCGTATTTAGTCGGGAATGAGCTCGAAAAGGGGCGCGCCGGGGCCCGACCTCGACCGTTACGGGGTGTGCTCCGGCGCATTCGCTGCGCGTTCGATCGTTACGAGTGCGTCACCGGCAGCGCATTGGCCGGTTTCCGGTCCAGCTCAGTGGGGCATCCAACCCGTGGCGTGGGGCAAAGGAGGTCTCGGGGGTGGCGTTGGTGGTGGCACAAGAGGTGCCCGCGTCGTCGAGCATGGCCATTCCTCATGGCCCTGCCGGCGTGGGGCAGGCACGACACCGGATGCGTGAGCAGTTGCGCGGCAACGGGGTGTCGGACGCGGTCGTCGACGACGCTGTTCTGATCCTTTCCGAACTTCTCAGCAACGCCTGCCGGCACGGCAGGCCGCTCGGACGGCACACCGACGTCGGCGACGGGGACATCCGCGCCGCCTGGCGGGTGGACACCGGCGGCGGGCTCACCGTGGAGGTCACGGACGGCGGCGGCCCGACCCGCCCGGTTCCGGCCACCCCCTCGGTGACGGCACGCGGCGGCCGGGGCCTCAACATCATCAGCGCCCTGGCCCAGGAGTGGGGCGTACGGGACGACTCCTCCGGCGAGGTCACCGTCTGGGCCCTGGTCTCCTCCAAGAAGCCGCCCGGCATCGGCGGCAGCGCCTCCGACGTGAACGGCTCCGGTACGGGCGGGGTGGCCGCGAACGGCACCACCGGCACCACCGGCGCGAACGGCGTCGGCGGGCTCACCGGGTTCGAGGGCCTGGACTTCTCCGACGTCCTCGACGACGTGAGCTGAGAGCCGGAGGACGGCCGGAGCGCAGGGGCTTGGCGCGTACGGGCCCGCGAGCGCCGGTCGAAGGTGCGAACGGCAAGGCCCGAGCGCGTACACGGGCGGAGTCATGTGCGTACGTGGGCGGAGTCATGTGCATACGTGGGCGGGGCACGGCTCCCCGGGCGGCTAGGCTCGCGCCGAGTCCGCACTGTCGCAATCGGGAGAACGCCCACCATGGCCAAGAAGCGCCCTCAGTCCAAGGCCGGGAAGCAGCAGCTCAAGGACGGTGAGATCCCGGTCGTCGGGGCCCGTGAGCCCTGCCCGTGCGGATCGGGCCGCCGTTACAAGGCGTGTCACGGACGCGCCGCCGCCCAGGCCGTGACCGAGCTCGTGCATCGCCCCTTCGAGGGACTGGCGGGAGAGTGCGACTGGGTCGCGCTGCGCGAGCTGGTGCCCGCCGCCACGGTCGAACTGACCCTCAAGGACGGGCTGCCCGAAGGCGTTCCGTCGGTGAAGCTCGCGACGGTCCTGCCGATGGCCTGGCCGGCGCTGCGCCGCGACGACGGTTCCGTCCTGCTCGCCCTGCAGAACGACACCTCGTCCGGCGACCTCAGCCGCGACCTCGCGGACACCCTCCAGCGTGCTCTGGAGGCCGAGCCCGGCTCCCCCGTCACCGCCCGCCGCGTACCGGCCGACGGTCCGCGCCTTCAGGACCTCCTGGCCCCGGACGCCGCCTTCGAGCCGGAGGTGCACTCCGGGTTCGAGTTCTGGGTGCCGGACGCGGAGAACGCCACCCCCGAGGTGTCCGCGTCGCTTGAGCGTGCGAACGCCGCCGCGATCCCGACGACGCTGCTGTCCGGCGTCGACGCCGCGTACTGGTGCGAGACCCCGGAGAAGAACCACCTGCGCTGGGTCATGCCGCACCCCGAGGAGCAGCTCCTCGACGCGCTCGCCCGGCTGCACGCCGCGGGCACCTCCTCGCTCGGCGACGAGACCCGGCTGGTCGGGTCGTTCCGGGCGCACGGGCTCGTCGTTCCCGTCTGGGACCTGCCGACCTCGATGGGCGCCGAGGCGTGCGAGAAGCCCGCCGTCGAGTTCGCCGAGCGACTGGCCACGGCGCTCGCGTCCGACGCCCCGCTCAGCGCCGAGGAACGGCGTGCCCGGGGCGGTCTCACCAACCGTCAGGTGACCCTCAGCTGACCGTGACGACAGGGCGCGACAGACGGTGACCCGCGTCACAACTCGCCGTACTCGTAAGTAAATACGCGTCCCTACAGGCGAGATCGAATTTGCGAACGGCAGATCTCTTGTTACGGTTCTAGAAGCCCGGTCGCTGGTGCATCCCCCGTCGCCAGCGACCGGGCGTCCTCGTTTCCGGCTGCGGCCCGCCCTGTGACACCCCCGGGCGCGGAGCCCGTACGGACCCCCATCCCGGCCGGTACGCCCCCTCTCCCGGCCGGTACGGCCC
>NZ_JAFEUF010000261.1 GCF_016901035.1 Streptomyces durocortorensis | reverse complement strand
AGCGCCCGGCCCGAACCGCCGCGCCCCCGGCGGAGTCACCGTCCGTACCGGCGCAGCCGCCCGTGCCTCCGGTCCGGCCCGTGCGGCCCGCCCCCGCTCCCGTACGCCCCGGAATCCCGGCCTCCGCACCGACGCCACCGACGCCCCGGAGCACGTCCGAGACGAACACGGCGGACGGGTCGGACGGGTCGGACGAGCCGATCGGGGCGGTGCGACCGGCCAAGCCCGTGACCCGGCGGCCCGTCGTGCGGCCCGTGGCGGCGGACGAGACGCCGGACGGTCCGCCCTGCCCGGCCTGCGGCACGCCGAACCTGGCCGGGCGGAAGTTCTGCCGACGGTGCGCCGCTCCGTTGCAGGTCCGGGAGCAGCCGGCCGCCCTGCCCTGGTGGCGCACGGTGTGGCCGTTCCGCCGCCGGGTGCGCGGCGGTTCGGGCCGGGCGCTGCGCCGGACGCTGCTGGTGCTGGCCCTGGCCGGACTGGTGCTCGCGGGCTTCCTGTTCTTCCCGTTCGGGCGCTACGTCTTCGAGGACGTCCGGGACAAGCTCGGCGGAACGGCGGAGATCAGCCCCACCGGGGTGACCGCGAGTGCGGCGGCCTCCGGCCACCCGGCAAGCGCGGCGATCGACGGCGTGACGAACAATTACTGGGGCGCACCCAAGCTCGGCGCCTCGCTGACGTGCTCGTTCGGGACGCCGTTCCGGCTGGTCGGCGTCGTGGTGCACACCGGTGTGTCCAAGGAGCCGCAGGAGTTCCGGCGGGGCGCGCGGCCGATCCGGGCGGACCTGTTCGTCACCACGAAGGACGACAAGGTCCACAAGAAGGCGGTGACCTTCAACGACAAGCCCGGCAAGCAGGAGATACGCACGGGCATCAGCGACGTCGTCTCCGTCCGGCTGGTGCTGCGGGAGGCGACCGGTCAGGGCGAGGGGCGGCCGATCGCGGTCGGCGAGGTCGAGTTCTTCAAGCGCACCTGAGCCCCGACCGCTGTCCCAGAGGTTCACCAACTCCCCAGTAACGATCAGAGACTTATTGACGACCAAACAATTTCGGTCACAAATGGCTTCCCTCGGCACCCCCACAGGGGGTTGACTGGGCATTACACATGGTGACGCGCTCGCCCACCGGTTGACCGGCCCTGCCCCGGCGCCGCGACCGGCGGCGGGGGAAGGAGGACAGCGATGGCCCTCCCACCTCGCAACGCCGCTTCGTGGCCCGGCTCCCGGGCTGTCCGCCGTCGCTTCCCCGGGCGGGACCGTCCCGTGCTCGACCACCCGGAATGTGCCGTTCACATCGTCCGCGCGTATTCATCAGACGAGGGGCAGCAATGAGCCAGATCACGTTACCGGCGTTTCACATGCCGTTCCAGAGTGCCGGGTGTCATCCGGGCCTGGCGAAAACCAGGGAGGCCGCCTGGGAATGGGCGGAGTCCGAAGGGCTCGATCTCTCCGTAGCGGCCCGGCGGAAAATGATCCGGACCCGCCCGGAACTGTGGATATCCCTCATCTTCCCGAAGGCCTCGCAGGACCATCTCGACCTGTTCTGTCAATGGCTCTTCTGGGCCTTCCTGGTGGACGACGAGTTCGACGACGGCCCGGCCGGACGCAATCCGCTGATGTGCGAGAAGGCGATCACCCGCCTGGTGGACGTCCTCGACGGGGCCGAGCCGAACGGGCCGATGGAGCGGGCGCTCGCCGGACTGCGGGACCGGACCTGCCATGGGCGGTCGCCGCAGTGGAACCGGCAGTTCCGGCGGGACACCGCCGCCTGGCTGTGGACGTACTACGCCGAGGCCGTCGAGCGGGCCGCCGGGCAGGTGCCGACCCGGGCCGAATTCGCCAAGCACCGGCGGGATTCCGTCGCCATGCAGCCGTTCCTCTGCCTGCATGAGATCACCGCCGGAATAGAGCTTCCGGATTCCGCCCGGAGCCTGCCCGCGTATATCGCCCTGCGGAACGCGGTCACCGACCATTCCGGGCTCTGCAACGACATCTGCTCCTTCGAGAAGGAAGCCGCTCTCGGTTACGAGCACAACGCTGTACGGCTGATTCAGCGCGACCGGGGATCCACCCTCCAGGAAGCCGTCGACGAAGCCGGGATCCAACTCGCCCGGATTGCGGAGCGGGTACAGCGGGCGGAAAAGGAACTGATCGAGGAAATCGAGGCGGCGGGCATCGAAGGCCCGACCCGGGCGGCCCTGGAGCGCTGCGTCCAGGACTACCGGGGACTCGTACGGGGCGACTTCGACTACCACGCGCGCGCCGAGCGCTACACCCGTCCGGATCTGGTGGAGCTGGACGAACGGGACTCGCTGTCCCAGCACTTCGCGGCCTGAGGACCTGAGCGGCCTCGGCGACCTCAGCGGCGGGATCGGTCGGGGCGGGCAAGGCGGCAGGGCAGGGCGGAACAGTCCGACCCCCCGCCTCGCCACCGCCCCGCTGCCCGCCCCATCACCCCGTCCCGCCCACATGGAAGACTGGCCCCGCAAGCATGTCCCGGGTCGCCCCACCGGCCGGGCCGACGAAACCGTCGTGCCCCCCGGTCAGCGACCGACCGGCCGGAATGCCCAGCCTTCCAGTCGACGTCGTCCCCGGGGAATCACACGTGAAAGCACAGCGAAGAGTCTGGACCACCGCCGCCCTCACCACGGCGGCCGTGGTGGGCGTCCTGGTGTTCCAGGGCGTGACCGGCACCTCCGGCACCGACGGCGACGGGCGGCCGGCGGACACCAAGTCCGGCCCGGTGAAGGCCGATGTGCACCGCGCCGCGCTGAAGACCTCCGCCGACGGCGGCTCCGCCTCGCTCTCGCGCCGCGACGCCGAACCCTTCAGCCTGCTCGGGGTCACCTGGACCGACCCGGCGGCGAAGGTGACCGGCCGCGTCGAGGCCCGTACCCGGTCCGCAGCCACCGGGGAGTGGACGGGGTGGCTGCCGCTGGACACCGAGGTCGACGGGCGCACCGAGACCGGCCGGTCCGGCGTCCGGGGCACCACCGAACCCCGCTGGGTCGGCCCGTCCAACGGCGTCGAGGTCCGCGTGAGCACCGCGGACGGCGCCCGGGCCGGGCTCCCCGAGGGGCTGCGGCTCGACACCGTCGACCCGGGCGGCGCCCCCGCCCCGCTCGCGGCGGACACCACGCCGGCCGGCGCGGAGCCCGCGCCGCTCGCCCCCGAACCGGCCGCGCTCGCCGCCGACGAACCCTCGCCCGGCGAGGACCCCACGGCGACCGAAGAACCGACCGCGGGACCGGGCGGGGAACCGACCGGAGAACCGGGCGAAGGACCGACCGAGGAGCCGGGCGGAACGCCCACGGACGAGCCGTCCCCCGCCACGGCCACCGAGTCCCCCGCACCGCCGTCGAGCCCCGACCCCGGCACCGGCACCGCGTCCCCGACGCCGTCCGCCTCGCCGACGACGCCCACCGGCACCCCGTCGCCGACGCTCCCGCCCGCGCCGCCGTCCACCGTTCCGCAGCCGCCGATCCTCTCCCGTACGGCCTGGAAGGCGGACGAGTCGCTCAACGGCGAGGCGCCCGACTACCTGGACGGGGTGAAGGCCGTCTTCGTGCACCACACCGCGCAGACGAACGCGTACTCCTGCGCCGACTCGGCGGCCATCGTGCGCGGCCTGCACACGTACCACGTGAAGTCGAACGGCTGGAAGGACCTCGGCTACAACTTCGTCGTCGACAAGTGCGGCACCGTCTTCGAGGGCCGCAAGGGCGGTGTGGACCGGCCCGTGATGGGGGCGCACACCTACGGCTTCAACCGGGACACCGCCGGGATCGCCGTGATCGGCATGTACACCGACACCAGGGCCGCGACCGCGGCGACCACCGCCGTCGCCCGCGTCGCCGCGTGGAAGCTCGGGCAGTACAAGGGCGACCCGGCCGGTTCGGTCCAGCTGACCGCCGGGGCGGACGGCAAGAACTTCGCCGGGAAGACGTTCACCGCGGGCCGGGCCTACCCCTTCCAGCAGATCTCCGGACACCGCGACGGGTTCAACACCGAGTGCCCCGGCGGAAGTCTGTACGCCCAGCTCCCCGCCGTCCGCTCGCTGGCCGCCGGCCCCGTCACGGGCCTCACCATCGCCTCGGTGACCGGGGCGAACGCCTCAGGCTCCACGTACTACACCCGGTCGAAGATCACCGTCGGGTGGCGGGCGACCACCCCCGCGTCCCTCGTCCGCAGTTACGAACTGCTCGTCGGCGGAAAGCCCGTGGCCACCGTCGGGGGCGGTGTCACATCGGCCGCCGCCACCCTCATCGCCGGCAAGCACGCCGTGCAGGTCCGGGCCACCCACCAGTCGGGAAAGACCTCGCTGTCCCCGGCCGCGACCGTGGTCGCCGAGACCACACCGCCGGTCTTCTCCACCAAGCCCGCCCTCACCCTGCGCACCGGCACGGTGAACGCCACCGCCGTCCCGCTCACCCTGAAGTGGAAGGCCACCGACGCCGCCGCCCTCAAGGAGGTCCGGCTCACCGCGCCCGTCGCCAGGACGTACGGCCCCACCACGGGCAGCGCCTCGCACACCGCGAAGCCCGGAGTGACGACCGCCTGGAAGATGACGGCGTACGACCAGGCGGGCAACAGCGCCGCCGCCTCGGTCCCGGGCGCCCCGGTGATCCTCCAGGAATCCGCCGCCAAGAAGACGGGCAAGTGGACGACGAAGTCCTCCGGCAGCTATCTCGGCGGGAAGTCGTACTCCAGCAGCACCAAGAACGCCGCCCTCACCTGGACGTTCACCGGCCGGTCAGCCGCCTGGGTGGTGTCGCGGGCCGCCACTTCGGGGCAGGCATACGTCTATGTCGACGGCAAGAAGGCCGCCACGGTGGACCTGAAGTCCTCCACCACCAAGTACCGGGACGCGATCTGGACGACGTCGTGGTCCTCCAGCGCCAAGCACACGGTGAAGATCGTGGTCGTCGGCACGAAGGGCCGCCCGACGCTGACCACGGACGGGCTGGTCTACCTGAAGTAGCCCGCCCGTACCACCGCACCGCACCGCACCGCGAGAGAGGTTGGCAGGCACCATGACCGACGTCGTGGCGGGGGCTCCCCCGCAGGCGAGGACCGTGCACGGAACCGTGCGCGGTGCGGTGGAGCGGGGCGTCGCGGTCTTCCGCGGCATCCCGTACGCGGCTGCGCCGGTGGGCGCGCGGAGGTTTCGCGCGCCCGAGCCGCCGGAGCCGTGGACCGGGGTGCGCGAGGCCGTGGCGTACGGCCCGACCGCCCCCAAGCGACCCTACGCCCCGCCGCTGGACCGGCTGCTGCCGGATCCGGCGGTCCCGGGCGACGACTGGCTGAACCTCAATGTGTGGACGCCCTGGCCCCGGTCGGACCGGGCCGCCGGGCTCCCCGTCCTCGTGTGGATCCACGGCGGCTCGCTGGTGCACGGCTCCTCCGCGGTGCCGGTGTACGACGGGTGGGCGTTCGCCCGGGACGGGGTGGTGCTCGTCTCCGTCAACTACCGCCTGGGCGTCGAGGGCTTCGGCGTCCTCCCGGACGCGCCCGCGAACCGGGGGCTGTTGGACCAGCTGGCCGCCCTGGAGTGGGTTCGCGACAACATCGCGGCGTTCGGCGGCGACCCGGAGCGGGTGACGGTGGCCGGGGAGTCGGCGGGCGCGATCAGCATCGCCGGGCTGCTGGCCGCGCCCCGGTCGGCGGGGCTCTTCCGGCGGGCGGTGCTCCAGAGCGGGGCGCCCGCCGCGCTGCCCCCGGACGCGGCGCGCGGGACGACCGAGCTGATCGCCAAGCGGCTCGGGGTGCCCGCGACGGCCGCCGCACTGGCGGCCGTGGCCCCGGAGGCGCTGCTGACCGCGCAGACCGAGGTGACCAGCGGCGGGAACCCGCTGACCGGCCGCCACTCCTTCCAGCTGGTCGTCGACGGCGACCTGCTGCCCCACGACCCGGTGACGGCGCTCCACGCGGGCGCGTCCGCCGGAATCGATGTGCTGCTCGGGACGAACACCGAGGAGTACCGGCTCTGGTTCGTGCCCGGCGGCCTGACCGAGCGGATCAGCCGGCTGAAGCTGCGCCTGGCCCTGCTGAAGTTCCGGGTGCCGAACGCCACCGCCCGCACCTACCGGACCAACCGCCCCGACGCCACACCCGGCGAGATCCTGGGCGCGCTGGCGACGGACCTGCTGCTGCGGGTGCCGCTCAACCGGCTGGCCGACGCCCGGACGGGCGCACCCGGTGCCACGTACGTGTACGAGTTCGGCTGGCCCACCCCCGTAAAGCGGCTCGGGGCCTGTCACGCGCTGGAGCTGGGGTTCGTGTTCGACACCCTCGCCCACCCCGACACCCGTGCGCTGACCGGCCCGGACGCCCCGCAGGAGCTGGCGGACACGATGCACCGGGCGTGGGTGGACTTCGTGACGGACGGGAATCCGGGGTGGCCGGCCTGGGACGCACGGCGACCGGTGGGGTTCTTCGGCCAGGACGGCCAAGACGCCCGGAACGGCCAGGACAGTCAGGGCGGACTGGACGGTCCGGCCGTGGTCCTGGCTCCGCGCGACGACGAGTTGCAGAGCTGGAAGCCGTACCGGAGCGCCTCTTAGGGCCTCAGCGAGATCCAGTGCGGGTCGGGGGCCACGGTGAGGACGGCCGAGATCACGACGACCAGTCCCAGCACGACCTGTTCGCGGCGGGCCAGCCGGTGCGCGAGCGAGGGGTCGGTGTCCCGGAGCATCCGCCGCCGCGCCGCCAGGGCCAGCACGCTGACGACGGCCATCAGCGCCAGCTTGAGCAGCAGGGTGCGTCCGTAGGCGGAGGTGAACACCACGTCCAGTGGCAGCCGGCGCAGCATCGAGGCGGTGCCGGTGGCGGCGAGGGCGACGTACAGCCAGATCGCCAGGCGCGCGTACCGGCCGAGCAGCGCGCGGGCCGCGACGGGCGAGCCGCGCCAGAGCCACATGGTGCGCAGGACGTACAGCAGGCCGCCGGTCCACAGCGAGGCGGCCGTCAGATGGACGACGGTGAGGGCGGCGCCGAACTCGGGGCTGTACGCCTCCGGGTGGGCGCGCAGGGCCTCCGCGCCGATGACGACGGCGAGCGGGGCGAGCGCGAGGGCCGGGCGCTTGCTCGCGGCGCAGAGGGCGGCGACGACCAGGCCGTTGGCGATGAGGAGGAGCAGTCCGCCCTCGCGGGTGCCGTAGGTCTCGGTGATCCCGAGATCGCTGACGGCGGCGAGCCGGACGATCTGCCCGGCCGCTGCGGCGGCCCCGGCGAGCGAGGCGAGCACCGCCCAGCTCCGGACGGCGGTACGGGGGCGGCCCCGGACGGGCCGGATGAGCTGCGGGGCGAGCAGTTCGCCCAGGTGGAGGGCGAGCGCGGCGAACAGGACGGTGCGGAGCACGGTGGTGAGCCCCGCGCCGGGTATCCGGAGCTCGCCGGTGCCGCGGGCCACGAGGCCGGGCCCGAAAAGGGCGATGAGGAGGGCGAGGACGCCCGCCGCGCAGAGCAGGAGAGGGGCCGTCCACGAGCGGCGGGCCGCCGCCTGCCCGGACGCGGACGCTTCCCCGGGTATCGCGCCGGCGCGCGGCGCATCGCCCGAAGGCGTCGTCGGCGTGACCGGCGCGGTCGACGCCTGAACGACCGCTGCCGCAGCCGCTGCCGCGGGGGGTATGCCGAGGCCGGCCGACGCGGCCGGGTCGGCGGGAGGTCCGGAGAACATCACGGCTCGATCCTCGTCGGTGGACAAAGCCACAGCAAGCCGCGCACGGTGGGCGGGAAGCCCGCAAGGCACCCGCAAGGGAGCTCTCCGGACGTACCCGTCGGCGGCCGGCCCCGACCAGCGCGGGACCGACCGCCGCAACGGATGGAGCTCTACCCGGCTCAGGCCTTGTTCTGCGCGGCCCAGAACTCGTCGAAGGTGAGCAGGCCGTCGCCGTTGCCGTCGTGGGCGTTGATGATCGCCTGCGCCACCGTCTCGGTGACGAAGGGGTCGCCCAGCTGGGCCATCGCGCTCTTGTACTCGTTGGCCGTGATGAGGCCGTCGCCGTTCGCGTCGAACTTGTCGAATACCGTGCGCGCCGACTCGATGTCCGCCACTGTTCCGCCCCTTCGTGATGCCGAATGTCAGGGGTCAGATTATCGGGCCGTCCGGGTGACGTCGGCGGCCGGTCGGTCCAGCAGCTCCGTGGCCGTCACGGCGTGCAGCCCGCGCCGGCCGATCTCGGCGAGGAGCAGCGGCAGGGCGTCGACGGTGACCGGGCGGCCGAGGCTCAGTTCCACCACGGATCCGTTGCGCAGCTCCCCGGCGACCTTCCGGGTGACGGCGGCGACGCGGGTGGCCGCGTGGTCGAGCGACTCCACGTCGCAGCCGAGGACATGGGGGTAGCCGGCCCGCCGGGCGAGGCGCTGGACGAGCGGGGAGGCGTACGCGGTGGGCGAGGGCCGGAACCAGGCGCCGACGGACCCGGTGAGCCGGCGCAGCCGCCGGGCACAGGCGGCGATCTCCTCGTACGCGGCGCGCTCGTCCAGGGCCGCGAGGTCGAGGTGGCGCTCGGTGTGGTTGCCGATCTCGTGGCCCCCGTCGAGGATCCGGCGGGCCAGGCCGGGGTGCTCGGCGAGCCAGGTGCCGACCGCGAGGACCGTGACACGCGCCCCGGCCCGTTCGCACCGGGCGAGTGCGGTACGGGCGAGGTCCGGGTCGCCCCGCCCGTCGAAGGTGAGGGCGACGCGGGGCCGGTCGCGGGGGCCGTGCGCGATGCGGAAGGGCAGCCCGGGGAAGCGGCGCGGGGCGGCGGCCGGGAGGGG
>NZ_JAFEUF010000260.1 GCF_016901035.1 Streptomyces durocortorensis | reverse complement strand
TTACGCTATTTATTTACTTCCTTATCTAACCTTTGTGGCCATTTTTAAGGGCGCCGGGTCTCCGGGGGGGGGTATTTCTGCGGGTTCCCCCCCCCCCCCCCCCCCCCCCCCCCCTGGGGTCACGGTGGGGGCGGGCCGCGCGTGCCGGGACGGGGACGGGGGCCGCGCGCCGGGGGTTGAGCCGTGCGCGGACCGCACACTGGTCTCAGCCGTTCGGGAGGATGACCGCCCGGCCGTTGATCCTGCCCTCGTGGAGGCGCTCGTACGCGAGCGGGGCCTCGTCGAGGGAGTACGTCTCCACGTGCACGTCCACCGCTCCGGCGTGGGCCAGGTCGAGGACCTCGGCGAGTTCCTTGCGCGAGCCCCAGTAGGGGGCGCAGACATTGGCCCCGTACGGGAGCGTCCCGAAACCGACCGGGAGCGCGCCGCCGCCGATGCCCACGATGGTGACGTCGCCGTCCACGCGGGCGACGGCTCCGGCGGTCCGCACGGTGGGCGGCGCTCCGACGAAGTCGAGGACCACATGGGCGCCGAGGCCGCCGGTCAGTTCCCTGACGCGGGCTGCCGCCTTCTCGTCGGAGAGGACCGCTTCGTGCGCCCCGACGGTCCTGGCCAGGGCGAGCTTGTCCTCGGTGACGTCGAGGGCGATCACCCGGGCGGCCGTCATGGCGCGGAGCAGCTGGATCGCGACATGGCCGAGGCCGCCGGTGCCGATGACGACGGCCGTGGAACCGGGCACGAGCTTCGCCAGGGAGCGCACGATGGCGTGGTACGGGGTGAGTCCGGCGTCGGTCAGGGGCACCGTCTTCACCGGGTCGAGGTCGCCGATCGGGACCAGGTGGCGGGGATCGTCGACGATCATGTACTCGGCCATCGCGCCGGGTGCGCCGAGTCCGGGCGGCATGATGCCGAGTTCCTTGGCGCGCAGGCAGTAGTTCTCCTTGCCCTCGGCGCAGTTCACGCAGGTACCGCAGCCCCAGGGGCCGTACACCGCGACGGAGTCGCCCACCGCGAAGCCGTCGACGCCGTCACCGAGGGCGGCGACCGTGCCGACGCCCTCGTGGCCCAGGGTGAGGGGCAGGGGGAAGGGGATCTGGTCGGCGGGCCAGCTCATCACGGCGATGTCGGAGTGGCAGACCCCGGCGGCGGCGACCTTCAGCAGGACCTGGCCGGGGCCGGGCTCGGGATCCGGGACCGTGACCACCTCGGGGGCGGCGCCGGCTGAGCGGTACTGAACGGCTTTCATGGATCTCCTCGCTTCTTCCTTGCTTCTTGCCCGGTCTCGCCGGCCCCCGTGTTCTCCTTGTTCTCTTTGTCGCCCTCGTGTCCCCCGCCCGCCACTCGGGGCATCCGTCACGGGGCGGAGTAGCCGCCGTCCACCAGGTGGTAGCTGCCGTGGATGAAGGAGGCCCTGTCGGAGAGCAGGAAGGCGGCGAGTTCGGCCACCTCCTCCGCGGTGCCGAGGCGTCCGGCCGGGTGCAGGGAGATCAGGTGCTCGCGGGCCTGCGGGTCGGCGTTCCGCAGGAGCGGGGTGTCGATGAAGCCGGGGCCGACCGCGTTGATCCGGACGTTCTGGGCGGCGTATTCGAGGGCCGCGGTCTTGGTGAGGCCGACGACGCCGTGCTTGGCCGCGACGTAGGCGGGCGAGCCCGCGAAGCCGTTGGTGCCGAGGATGGACGACATGTTGACGATCGCGCCGCCGCCCGCCGCGACGATGGCGGGCAGTTCGTAGCGCATCGAGTGGAAGACGCCGCTGAGGTTGGTGGCGACGACGCGGTTCCAGTCCTCGACCGGGTACTCACCGGTGGGGCTGCTGGGGCCCGCGATACCGGCGTTGTTGACGGCCAGGTGGAGGGCGCCGAAGGTGTCCACCGCGAACCGCACGCCCGCTTCCACGGAGGCCGGGTCGGTGACGTCCATCGCGACAGCGGCGGCCCTGGCGCCGGTGCGCTCCAGCTCGGCTGCGGCCTTGCGCGCGTTCTCCTCGTCGTAGTCGGCGACGACCACGGCCGCGCCGCCGGCGGCGAGCCGCCGTGCCAGGGCGAGGCCGATGCCGGAGGCTCCGCCGGTGACGAGGGCCGTGCGCCCCGCGAACTCGGTCCGGTCCGCGGGGGCGGGCGTGGGGGTGGTGCTGGTGCTGTGCTCGGTGCTGCTCATGAGGTTGCCTCTGTTTCTGCTGCTTCTTCTGTGGTGCCGATGGTGCGAGTGGCGCTGCGGTGCCGTTCCGGACCGGGGCGCGGTTCGCCGAGCAGGTCGGCGGCCAGCGCGTCGAAGGCCTCGGTGACCAGTTCGGGCAGGGCGTCCGGCCGGCCCCCGCGGACCCAGGCGGCCTGCGCGGCGAGCAGTGCGCCCGCTCCGGCGGCGACGGTCACGGCGGGTCGGATGTCCTGCCGGGGATCGACGCCGAGCCGGTCCGCGACGACGGCGACCGAGTCCTCCTGCGCGTCCACCCTGATGTGGTGGAAGACGGCGTAGAGGGTCGGCTCCTCCTCGGCGACGACCAGCAGGTCGAAGATCCGGGGGCGACGGTGCCAGGGCTCCGCCCCGGGGTCGGCGAGCCAGTCGAGGACGGCCCGCCGGTAGGCCAGGAGCGGGGGTTCCGGGGCCGGACGGGCGCGCAGGGCCGCGTTGATGCGGTCGCCGTCGCCCCGCAGGGAGTCGAGGGCGGCGGCCTCCTTGCTCGCGAAGTACCGGCTGAACGTACGGCGGTCGACGTCCGCGGCCTCCGCGATCTCCTCGACCGTCACGTTGCGCAGCCCCCGGTCGAGCACGAGCTCGAACGCGGCCTGCGCCAGGGTGTCGCGGGTGCGGCGCGCCTTACGGCTGCGCCGTTCCGGGATCTTCCGTTCCGGAGTCATACATGCACCGTACACCTGAAAATGTCCCCACGCGACATTCGTCTCGTGGGGACATCTTTCGTGGAGACAGCGGGGACATCAGGGGCGGCCGCTGCGGGCGCGGCCCGCTCTCAGGCTGCGGTTGCGGCGGCCTGCCGGTCGTTCCCCCCGGCGGCGACGCCGATGACGCTGCCGCCGCGGACCGCGTCGGCGCGGTTCACGTCTCCGGCGACCGCGTCGGCGGGTACGGCAGCGGGCGCGCGGAGCAGGGCCAGCGCGGCGACGTCGTCACGCCGGACGCCTCCGGAGAAGTCCTCAAGGTCCGCGTGGAGCGCGTCGAGCAGTTCGCGCGGCCCGTGCCCGGCCCAGGCAGCCACCCGGTCGTCCAGCGGGTAGAAGGCCCCGGCGGTGTCGCGGGCCTCGGTCACCCCGTCGGTGACGACGAGGAGTGTGGCCTCCGGCGGGAGGTCGAAGGACTCGGCCGTACGGGCCTCCTGGCTGAGCCCGGCCAGGCCGAGGGGGACCGACGTCCGGTGGAGCGTGACGGCCGAGGCCCGGCCGTCGTGCAGCAGCCGGGGCGGCAGATGACCGCAGTTCACGGCCTCCACCCGGCCGCCCCCGTCGAAGCCGAGCACCAGCGCGGTCACGAAGCGTTCGGCCTCGCCGGTCTGGGCGGAGAACTCGTTGTGCCGGACGACGGCGTCCTCCAGCGCCTGGGCCACCCCGGTCAGCGTGCGTTCGCGGATGGCCGCCTCGCGGAACGCGGCGATGGCCGCGAACCCGGCGCCGATGGCCGCGAGCCCCTTGCCCTGGACGTCCCCGATGATCACCCGGGTTCCGTAGGGCGACTCGACGACCTCGTAGATGTCGCCGCCGACGAAGCGGTCCTCCTCGATCGGCTCGTAGAGCCCGTACGCGAAGACGTGGTCGGTGACGACGGGCAGCGGCCGCAGGATCTGGCGCTGGAGGGTGACGGCGGCGGACCGCAGCCGCGCCATCTCGGTGGCGTGCCGGATGCGGGCCGCGCAGGCGGCGACCCCGAGGGCACAGGCCAGTACGGCGAAGCCGATGCCGAAGACGAAGTCCCAGAAGGTGCCGTCCGCGCCGGCCCGGAAGCCGACGACGACCGCGGTGATCCACACCGCGACCCAGATGGTCTGGCGGAGGCTGCAGTAGACGGAGGCGAGTGCCGGGACGACGACGAGCAACGGCACGACCCGCAGGTCGTTGCCCGTCGTGGCGTCGAGGAGGACGACCAGCACGGTCAGCAGCGCGAGTCCGCCGACCAGCGCCCAGTTGCCGATCCGGCCCTGGGACACCGCCGCGATGCCCGCGTCCGCGGCCGGGGCGGCACCGTTGCGGCCCCCCACCCCCCTCTGCTTCTGCGGCTTCTGTGCCATGTCCAGCAACCTCATGGGCACGGCCTGTCCTCCCGCTGGTCTCTCGGCGCCGCCCGCAGTTTCGGCCGGTCCCTTCCAGTTGACCGGGAGGCGGGCGTCCGCGCAGGAGGGCTTAGGGCCCTGAGGGGGTGCCGAAGGTCCCGCCCGGGACTTTCGGCCCGGGCCCTCCGGCCTGCACCGACGGTGCCTGAGGTCCCTTCCTGCGGAAATGCGGGGCTACGCCTACCGGTGGCGCAACGCCGGGACCGGGCCGGTGCGGAACCGCTCCCGCGGCCCGGTCAGCGCAGCGAGGGCCTGCGGCTCCCGTCGGCCGACGGGAGCGTGGCGGGGACGAGGGCGGAGAGGAATTCCGTACGCCGGCGAAGCCGGAAGCCCAGGGACTCGTAGAGCCGTACGGCCCCGGTGTTGGAGGCGGACGCATGCAGGAACGGCGCCTCGCCGCGCTCTCGGATCCCGTGGGCGACCGCCAGGACCAGTCGGCTCGCCAGCCCCTGCCCCCGTACGGACTCGTCCGTGCAGACGCCGCTGATCTCGGTCCAGCCGGGCGGGTGCAGCCGCTCCCCCGCCATCGCCACCAGGGCGCCGCCCCGGCGGATACCCAGATACATGCCCAGCTCGACCGTGCGCGGCAGGAAGGGGCCGGGGCGGGTGCGCGCCACCAGGTCCAGCATCTCCGGCACGTCCCGGGGGCCGAGCGGAACCGCCTCCGGGTCGGGCACGGCGTCCACCGACGCGTCGACCAGCTGGACGCCCTCGGCCCGGAAGACGATCTCCCAGTCCTGCGGCGGCGGCTCCCGCAACGCGGCCAGGGCCACGGAACCGCCCGGCCCGGCGAGCGCCGCGAGATCCGCCCAGTCCTGGGCGTCCGGGGCGTCGGGGAGCGCGATCCAGGGGGTGACGTCGGCGGGGTAGCGCAGAACCCGTCCGCGGCTCTCGGCGAAGTGGGCGTGCGGACCGGTCAGCGAGGACCGGGCGGGGTTGTCCAGCGGGTGGAGCCGGGAAGAGGCATCGGCCCGGGGCCGGGTGTCGTTCTGGGTCATGGTCTCCTCGGTCTCGTTCCGTCCATCGCGCGGTTTCCTCGGCGGGGGGGGGTCCGCGTCCGGTAGCGGCGCACCCGCCGGAGAGAGAAGGCCGGTGGACACGGCGCGTATTCCGGGAGGCGGATCTGTTCATGACACCGCAATCATCGGGAGCCGTCGCGGCCCGCACGCCCATACGTCCGACGTCCGCATGGACGAGCAGCGAAATCGACTCATCCGTAGGCCAATACGCGCCGGTCCGGTCCCAACGCCCGCTCGCCTGTGGCACTCTGGTGGCGACCGCCCCACCGGGCTCCCCCGTACCGGTGGGGCGGTTCTGTGCACCTCCAGGGCTCACGCCCCTCACATGACGGTGGCTCAGAGCCGAACCCCGGCTGCTTCCGGCCAGCTCACGCCGGGTGGCCAGATCAACTCCCTCCCCCACGCATGAGAGCCGTACCCCTGGGAAGGCGAACAGGTCTGAGGGCCTACGAACCAGGGAGCGTGAAGCGACATGACCGTGCAGACCGCGCAGACCGCGCAGACAGCCGGTACGGAGCGGACGGGCACCGCCGATGAGCTCCCGTGGATCGAGGACGCCGGGAAGATCGCCCCGATGGACGCGCGTCGGCTTTCCCGTCTCTTCTTCGACCGTCTCCAGGTCCTTGAGGAGGGCACGCACGAGTACCAGTACGCGCGCAACACCCTCATCGAGATGAACCTGTCCCTCGTCCGCTTCGCCGCCAACCGCTTCCGCAACCGGGGCAGCGGCGACATGGAGGACATCGTCCAGGTCGGCACCATCGGGCTGATCAAGGCCATCGACCGCTTCGACCTCTCCCGGGAGGTCGAGTTCACGTCGTTCGCGGTGCCGTACATCGTCGGGGAGATCAAGCGGTTCTTCCGTGACACCAGCTGGGCGGTGCACGTACCGCGGCGTCTCCAGGAACTGCGGGTCGACCTCGCCAAGGCGAAGGAGGCGCTGGCAGGCGTCCTCGACCGGGATCCCACGGCGAAGGAGCTGGCGGAGTACCTGGGGATCGAGGAGTCCGAGGTCACGGAAGGGATCGTCGCCTCCAACGGCTATACGGCCGGCTCCCTGGACATGCCGACCGACACCGCGGAGGCCGGGCCCGGCCAGACCGCCGGACGGACCTTCGCCGATGTGCTGGGCGATCCGGACCCCGCCATGGAGACCGTCGAGAATCTGCATGCCCTCGCGCCCCTGCTGGACGAACTGGACGAGCGGGAACGCCGGATCATCGACATGCGCTTCTGCCAGGAGATGACCCAGGCACAGATCGGTGCGGAGCTCGGCATCTCGCAGATGCACGTCTCCCGGCTGCTGAGCCGGATGCTGGGCAAGCTGCGGAGCGGGATGCTCGTCCAGGAGTGACCACCGCGGCTTCGCCCGTAGGGCGGCGGACAGCGCGCGGGAAGGGTGTTGCGGTTCTGACTGATGCGTCAGTCAGAACCGCAACGCCTTTTTTGATGCAGTTCCAGGCCTGCTTGTGTTGAGGTTTTCTCAACACATGGCTACGGTGGCTGACCATGCAGCAGGACGAGGTGGCCGCACGGGTCCGACAGGTGATCGACGCGGCGGGGGTGAGCGCGCGCGAGTTCGCGCGGCGGATCGTCATCGATCCGTCGAAGCTGTCCCGGTCCCTGAACGGCACCCGACGCTTCACCGCCGCCGAACTGGCCCGGATCGCGGACATCGGCGGCGTGGACGTCGGCCGGCTGATCGGTACGACCGCCGGACCGGTGGGCGACGCGGCCGACGGCAGTCCGGCGGGCGGCGCGGTACCGACGCCGCCGGCCGTACGCTCCCCGTCGCAGCCTCGCCCGTCCTCGCCCTCGCCGGAGGGCGGCAGGCCCTTGCAGATCGTGCGCGAGACCGTCCGGCTCATCGCCGAGCGCGGGTTCCATGCCGTCCGGGTCGCGGACATCGCCGCGGCCTGCCACACCAGTACGGCGGCGATCCACTACCACTTTCCCGGCCGTGACGAACTGCTGGAAGCCGCGGTCCGCTGGTGCATGGACGAGGACACGCGTCGCCGTGCCGACGCCACGGCCGGCACCCGTCACGCCGGGGACGAACTGCGCCGGCTGATCGAGCTCCAGACGCCCCGCACCGAACAGCAACGGCGGCAGTGGTGCGTCTGGCTCGACCTGTGGGCCGAGGCCGCCCGGTCCACCACGGTCGGGCGGCTCCACGTGGACTACTACCGCCAGTGGCGGGGCACGGTCGCCGATGTGATCCGGCGCGGCGTCGAGCAGGGCGTGTTCCGTCCGGTCGACGCGGACGGCGCGGCCCTCGCCCTCACCGCGCTGATCGACGGGCTGGCCTCCCAGGTCCTGGCCACCGAGCCCGGGCCCCCGGGCAGCGGCGCACCCGGCACCGGCGTACCTGGCACGAGCGCCCAGGCCATGCATGACGCGCTGATCGCCCACGTGGACGCCTGCCTGACCGCACCCGCGGCCGGCTGACGCCCGCGCCGACCCCGTACACCCACCTGCCCGAACCCCGGGCTGCCCATTTCCCCGACCCCCGACCAGCCCAGCTCCCCCAAATCCCCAAATCCCCGAGAGGAGACGTTCCCGCATGCCCGTGAACCAGGACGTCATCATCACCTGCGCCCTCACCGGAGCCGGCGACACCGTCGGCCGCAGCCCCCATGTCCCGGTGACCCCCGAGCAGATCGCCGCCTCCGCCGTCGAGGCCGCCGGGGCCGGCGCGGCCGTGGTCCACATCCACGTCCGCGAGCCGGAGACCGGCGCGCCCTCCCGCGACCCCCGGCTCTACCGGGAGGTCGTCGAGCGGATCCGGGAGACCGGCACCGACGTCGTCATCAACCTGACCGCCGGCATGGGCGGGGACCTGGTCATCGACCCGGAGGCCCCGCTCCGTCAGCTCCCGGGCACCGACCTGGTCAGCGGGCTGGACCGGCTGCCGCACGTGGAGGACCTGCTCCCGGACATCTGCACCCTCGACTGCGGTTCGCTCAACTTCGGCGACGGCAGCAACCTCTACGTCTCGACCCCCGACATGCTGCGCACCGGCGCGAAGCGCATCCAGGAACTCGGGGTCCGGCCCGAGCTGGAGATCTTCGACACCGGGCAGCTGTGGTTCGCCAAGCAGCTCCTCGCCGAGGGGCTGCTCGACGATCCCACGGTCTTCCAGCTCTGCATGGGCATTCCGTGGGGCGCGCCCGCCGACCCGGGCGTCCTCCAGTCGATGGTCAACATGCTTCCGCAGGGCGCGCAGTGGGCGAGCTTCGCACTGGGCCGGATGCAGATGCCCTGGGTCGCCCAGTCGATCCTGCTCGGCGGACACGTCCGGGTCGGCCTGGAGGACAACCTCTATCTGGGCAAGGGCGTCAAGGCCACCAACGGGCAGTTGGTGGAGCGCGCCGTGCAGATCACCGAATCCCTGGGTTCCCGGGTCGCCACGCCCGACGAGGCACGCCGGAAGCTCGGCCTGCGCCCGCGCGCCTGACCGCCCCGCCTCCCCCCCTTCCTGCGAGCGGCGCCCCGGCACCGCG
>NZ_JAFEUF010000259.1 GCF_016901035.1 Streptomyces durocortorensis | reverse complement strand
CGGGGACGGGGACGGGGACGGGGACAACGAATCAGAAGAGTCGGGCAAGGACGCAGAGGTGAACGGCGCGTCGGAAGCCGACGCCCGTGAAGATCGAAGGGCCATGCCTCACGACGTTAGGCACATCCGCCCGAACCCGCTGAGCACCACCGATTCCTGTGGACAGCCCAGCAGTTGTGAACAACTCGGCCACCCTACGGAGTGAAGCCCCCCGCAGGGGAAGCTCCCCGCAGAGGGAAGCTCCCCACGGAGGAAAGCTCCCCGGCCCGTTCACCGCAGCGAGATCACCGCGCCGAGCAGCCCCGGCCCCGTGTGCGCCCCGATCACCGCGCCGACCTCGCTGACGTGGAGGTCGACCAGGCCGGGAACGCGTTCGCGCAACCGCTCGGCCAGGCGCTCCGCTCGCTCCGGGGCGGCGAGGTGGTGGACGGCGATGTCCACCGGGGCCGCTCCCGCCCGGTCGGCGACGATCTCCTCCAGGCGGGCGATGGCCTTGGACGCGGTCCGCACCTTCTCCAGCATCTCGATCCGGCCCCCGTCGAGCTCCAGGATCGGCTTCACCGCCAACGCGGATCCCAGCAGGGCCTGGGCCGTGCCGATGCGACCGCCCCGGCGCAGATAGTCGAGAGTGTCGACATAGAAATACGCCGAGGTGTCCGCGGCCCGCTTCTCCGCCGCCGACACCGCCTCGTCCAGGCCGCCGCCCGCCTCGGCGGTCTCCGCCGCCGCGAGTGCGCAGAACCCCAGGGCCATGGCGACCATGCCGGTGTCCACCACGCGTACCGGAACGGGGGCGTCCTTCGCCGCGAGCAGCGCGGCGTCGTACGTGCCCGAGAACTCCGACGACAGGTGCAACGACACCACCGCGTCCGCCCCGGCCTCGGCCGCAGCCCGGTAGGCCTCCGCGAAGACCTCGGGGCTGGGGCGGGACGTGGTCACGGAGTGGCGTTTCTGCAGAGCCAGGGCGAGCGAGCGGGCCGAGATCTCCGTGCCCTCCTCCAGCGCCTGGTCGCCCAGGACGACGGTCAGCGGCACCGCGGTGATGCCGTGCCGTTCCATCGTCGGGCGCGGCAGGTAGGCCGTGGAATCGGTGACGATAGCGACATGGCGGGACATGAGCCGGAGGTTACCTGGCGTGGTGGGAGTGCGGCAGCCCGGCCCCGGCCCTCTGATCGTTCCTGGCCGCTTCGGAACGCATCCGGTCGGGCCTGAACCGACCCGCGTGCGTCAGTTCGTCGTTTCCGGCCGGGTGGACTTCTGCCAGGGGTAGGTCGTACGCAGCCGCGGGTCCGGTGCCGTGATCGCCTGCGGGCTCTCCTCGCGGGCCGGGCCGGACCACGCCTCGTCGGCCGTACTGCTGCTGCCGGCCGAGGGGCCCGCCGAGGCCGCCGGCTCCGGCCAGTCAGTCCCGGGGCCCTGGCCCGGAGTCGCGGCGGAGGTCCCCGCGCCGGACGCCCGCGACGACTCGTCCACGTCCCAGTGCCGCAGCGCGCCGGCCTCGATGTCGATCTGCGCGTTCAACGCGTCCAGGTCGTCGTCGGCGAACTGCCGCGCCCGGTCCCGCGCGGCCCAGCGCAGTGACTCCGCCGAGTGCGTGATCCGCTGCGTGCGTTCCTTCAGCTTGGGCAGCAGGCCCGCGACCGTGGCCCGGTCCGGCTCGCGCTCCAGCCTCTTCAGCTCGTCGTCCAGCTCCAGACCGTGGGCGCTCAGCCGCCGGAACAGCGCCACCGACTCCGCCAGCGAGGCGTCCTCGGCGACTCCGGCGTGCAGGGCGTCCTGGGTGGCCCGCATCGAAGTGCGCAGGGAGAGCCGCAGCTGCGCGAGCTCACCGGCGACACCGACCTGCCCGAAGCTCTTGGCCCGGAGCGTGGTGTCCTCCACGGTGCGCCGGGCCTGCGTGATCGTGCGGTCCACGCCCCGCTTGGCCGCACCGACGGCCTTCACGGTCGCGTAGACACCCAGCGCGACGAACGCGACCAGGAGCAACGCCAGGATCGTGAGCGCGGGTTCCATGAATGCCCCTCGGTGTCTCGATGCGGCCGCCGGTACCGGTCGCTCCCTCCACCGTAAACGGAACGGGCAGGCCGAGGGTTCCTTCGGAACCCCCAACCTGCCCGTAGGGGATGGCCCCGACCGCGCACCGAGGCCGTCAAAGGAGGGCCGTCACACCGCCGCCGTCGACGTCACCGTCAGGCAGGGACGATGTTCACCAGCTTCGGCGCCCGCACGATCACCTTGCGGATGCCCGCCCCGCCCAGTGCCGCGACGACCGCCTCGTCGGCCAGGGCCAGCGCCTCCAGCTCCTCGTCCGTGATGGAGGGCGAGATCTCCAGGCGGGCCCGGACCTTGCCCTTGATCTGGACGACGCAGGTGACGGTCTCGTCCACGACGTACGCCGGGTCGGCCACCGGGAAGTCCTGGTGGACGACGGAGTCGGTGTGGCCCAGCCGGCGCCACAGCTCCTCCGCGATGTGCGGGGCCAGCGGGGCGATCAGCAGGACCAGCCGCTCGGCGACCGAGCGCGACAGCGGGCCGCCGGCCTTCGTCAGGTGGTTGTTCAGCTCGGTGACCTTGGCGATGGCGGTGTTGAACCGCATGCCCGCCATGTCCTGGCCGACCCCGTCGATCGCCTTGTGCAGCGCGCGCAGGGTGTCCTCGCCGGGCTCCGTGTCGACGACGGTGACCTCACCGGTCTCCTCGTCGACGACGTTGCGCCACAGCCGCTGCAGCAGGCGGTACTGACCGACCACGGCACGCGTGTCCCAGGGACGCGACACGTCCAGGGGGCCCATCGCCATCTCGTACAGGCGCAGGGTGTCCGCGCCGTACTCCGCGCAGATCTCGTCCGGCGTGACCGCGTTCTTCAGGGACTTGCCCATCTTGCCCAGGACGCGGCTGACCTTCTCGCCCGCGTAGTAGAAGGCGCCGTCGCGCTCCTCCACCTCGGCGGCGGGGACGGCGATGCCCCGGCTGTCGCGGTAGACGAAGGCCTGGATCATGCCCTGGTTGTACAGCTTGTGGAAGGGCTCGGCCGAGGAGATGTGGCCCAGGTCGTGCAGCACCTTGGACCAGAAGCGCGCGTACAGCAGGTGCAGCACGGCGTGCTCGGCCCCGCCGACGTACAGGTCGACGCCGCCGGTGGGCTGCCCCTCGCGCGGGCCCATCCAGTACTGCTCGATGGACGGGTCGACCAGCTGACGGTCGTTGTTCGGGTCCAGGTAGCGCAGCTCGTACCAGCAGGAACCGGCCCAGTTGGGCATGGTGTTGGTCTCGCGGCGGTACGCGCGCGGACCGGAGCCGTCACCCAGGTCCAGCGTCACGTTGACCCAGTCCGCGTTGCGCGACAGGGGGGTCTCGGGCTGGGCGGACGCGTCCTCCGGGTCGAAGGTGCGCGGGGAGTAGTCCTCGACCTCCGGCAGCTCCAGCGGCAGCATCGACTCGGGCAGCGGGTGGGCGATGCCGTCCTCGTCGTACACGATCGGGAAGGGCTCGCCCCAGTAGCGCTGGCGGCTGAACAGCCAGTCGCGCAGACGGAAGTTGACGGTGCCCTCGCCGACGCCGTTCTCCTTCAGCCACTCGGTGATCCTCGCCTTGGCCTCGACGACGCCCAGGCCGTCCAGCGAGATCTCGTCGTTGGCGGAGTTGACCAGCTTCGCGTCGTACGAGCTGAAGGCGTCGTCCCACGTGGCGGGGTCGGTGCCGCGGTCGTCGGAGGGCTGGACGACACACCGCATCGGCAGCTCGAAGGCGCGCGCGAAGGCGAAGTCGCGTGTGTCGTGCGCCGGTACGGCCATGATCGCGCCGGTGCCGTAGCCCATCAGGACGTAGTCGGCGATGAAGACGGGGACCTTCTCGCCGCTGACCGGGTTGGTCGCGTACGCGCCGGTGAAGACACCGGTCTTGTCCTTGGCCTCGGCCTGCCGCTCGACGTCGGACTTGGCGGCGGCCTGCTTGCGGTACGCGGTGACGGCCTCGGCCGGGCTCGCGTGGCCGCCGGTCCACACCGGGTGGGTGCCCTCGGGCCAGGCGGCCGGAATGATCCGCTCGACCATGTCGTGCTCGGGCGCCAGCACCATGTACGTGGCGCCGAACAGAGTGTCCTGGCGGGTGGTGAAGACGGTGATGCCGCCCGCGGTGTCCACCGGGAACTCGACCCGGGCGCCCTCGGAGCGGCCGATCCAGTTGCGCTGCTGCAGCTTGATGGCCTCGGGCCAGTCCAGCCCGTCCAGGTCGTTCAGCAGCCGGTCGGCGTAGGCGGTGATGCGCATGTTCCACTGGCGCAGCTTGGCCTTGAAGACGGGGAAGTTGCCGCGCTCGGAACGACCGTCGGCGGTGACCTCCTCGTTGGCCAGCACGGTGCCCAGGCCGGGCGACCAGTTGACGGGTGCGTCGGAGGCGTACGCCAGTCGGTACTCGCTCAACAGGTCGGCGCGCTCGGTCGCGCTCAGCGCGCCCCACTCACGGCCGTCGGGGGTCGCGCGCGTGCCGCTCTCGAACTGCTCGACCAGCTCGGCGATCGGACGGGCCCGGTCGGCCTCGGTGTCGTACCAGGAGTTGAAGATCTGCAGGAAGATCCACTGCGTCCACTTGTAGTAGTCGGCGTCGATCGTCGCGAACGAGCGGCGCTTGTCGTGGCCCAGACCCAGCCGGCGCAGCTGGACCTTCATGTTGACCATGTTGGCCTCGGTGGAGACCCGGGGGTGCGTGCCGGTCTGGACCGCGTACTGCTCGGCGGGCAGGCCGAAGGCGTCGAAGCCCAGGGTGTGCAGCACGTTGTGGCCGCTCATCCGCTGGTGGCGGGCGTAGACATCGGTGGCGATGTAGCCAAGCGGGTGTCCGACGTGCAGACCCGCGCCCGAGGGGTACGGGAACATGTCCATGATGAACTTCTTGGGCTTGGCGGCCAGCTCCGGGTCGCCCGCCAGGTCACCGGTGGGGTTCGGCGCCTCGTACGTGCCCTCGGCGTCCCAGAAGTCCTGCCAGCGTGCCTCGATGTCGGCGGCCATCGCCGCCGTGTAGCGGTGCGGCGCGGCCGTCTCGGCAGCGGAATTCGTCTCGCTCATGATCCTCAAAGCTCCATCGATCGTCATCTGCCGGGAAACGAAAAATCCCCTCGCACAGGAGGGGACGCCGCGCTGACTCCGACCAGGCGTTCTCACCGGTCGGGACTCTTCAGCGCGGCTCGCTAAGCAGAAGGCGTACGGCACGCATGGCGTCAGGGTACCGCACGGGCCCGGAGGGGAGCGGGGAGTAACCAGAGGGCGGACATCACGCGCGCGAGCCGGAAGCCCGCCGTCCGCACGCCCGCTCGTACGCCGCTGAACGCGCCCCCGAGGAACCGCCCGCCGACGACTCTCCGTAGCGGGTATGTGACGTTCGCGTGGGTGCGGAGTGTGCGCTCCGCGGGCTTCCCATGAGGTTTTCGCGGAGCCCTGGGGCGGTGTCCGGGGCGGGCGGAACGCCCGGGAAGCAGGGGTTACTCCGCGTACCGACCTCTATCAGGGCAACCGAGCAAACCTCGTACTGGTTGGTATGGGGCGTCCTAGCATGCGGCAACGGGACCGCTTTGCCGAACTATTCGGAGTCGCCCCCATGAACCCTCATCGCAAGATCCGCGTATCCCCCAGCATGAGCCCCGCAATGAGTCGGCCGGTACAGGGCGGCCTGACTGTCGCCGCGTTGGTCTTCGTCCCTCTGTTCGCCGTCGCAGGGAGCGACGAGCTGCGCGCCACCCTCGATTTCACCACCGGCGTCCTGTCGCTGGTGTCGCTCAGCGCGGCCGTCGCGTGGGGCCTGCTGGCCACCGACCGGCTGTTCCTCTCCACCCGTCAGCGCATCGTCTGCCAGGGCGTCCACCGGGCCACCGCCATAGCCTCGCTCGGCTTTCTGCTGCTGCACGGCACCGTGAAGGTCGCCCTCGGGCATGTGGCGCTGATCGGCGCGCTCATACCCTTCAGCCTCGGCGTGACCGGCGCGGCGGGGCTGATCGGCCTCGGTTCGCTGGCCGGGCTGCTGATGGTCGTCACGGCCACGACCGGCGCCCTGCGCAGCGCCTTCGCCCAGCCCTCCCCCAAGGCCGCCCGGCTCGGGCAGTCGCTGGGATCGCCCCGGGACACGGGCGGGATCGCGGGCCGGTGGCGCGCCGTGCACGCGCTGGCGTATCCGGCATGGTGCGCCGCGCTGATCCACGGCCTGTACGCGGGGCGCGCGCCCGCCACCTGGGTGGTCGTGATGTACGGGCTCTGCCTCGCCGGGGTCGCCGCCGCGCTGTGCCTGCGGCTGCTGCCGCGCCCGACGAAGCGGCGGATCGCGGACCGGATCGCCGAGCTGCTGGGCCAGGGGCCCCCGGCCGCCCCCGATCCGGTCCTGCGGGAGTCCGCCTCGTCCCCCGGGGAGCCCTGGTCCGATCCGGCTGCCTGGAGCGAGACGGACCGGGACGTGCGGGGCACGCCGGTGCGCCCGCGCACGCTCTCGGCGCCGATACCCCCGGCCGCGCCCCCTCCCACGGCGATCCCCGGTTCACTGCACGAAGCGCCGACGGAGACGCTGTACGGCGGCCGGCCTCCCCTGTACGAGCCCCCGTTGTACGAACCCCCGCCCCGCAGCGCCGACCGCATCGCCTTCGGCCCGCCGGAGGAGCTGCCGGACCAGGGGCGGAGGAAGGCTGGCCCGGGGCCCGGGACCGGGCCGGGACCGGGGGGCCCTGGCATCACGGCCGGATACCGCGCCGTCTCGCTCGGCGGCGGCTCCCCGCTCACGCCGGAGGCCCGCTGGCCCGCACCGTCCCCCGCGCCGCCCGCGCAGGCGCACCACGGCCCGCCGCCCCGACAGGACCCGCCGACGCACACCGCTCAGGAGCACACGCACACCGCTCAGGAGCACACGCACACCGCTCAGGAGCACACCTACGCGGCACCGGAGCACACGTACGCGGCGCCTCCCTACAACGCGACGCCGCCTCCTTACGAGACAGCGGCGACTTCCCACGAGCCACCGGAGTACGGCACGACACCGGAGTACGGCACGTCGGCCTACCGGTCCCCGGAACACGTCGGCACACAGGCCGACGACACCACCACCACCGCTCCCATCACCTCCCCCTTCGCCGCGCCCCGTGCCGAATCGGGGGCCGGGCCGTTCACCGCGCCTCCGGCCGGCGAACCCTGGCACGCACCCGCAGGAGACCGATAGTGAACGTCCCCCTCCCCGATGTGCCCGAAGTCCGCGTCGTCGGACTGCCGCAACTGACCACCGGATTCGACCTGGTGGAGCGGCTCGACCTCGCCATGCACCTCAAGGTCCACGGGCCGCTGGAGCCGATGACCGGTGAGCGGCTGGCGGAACTGGCCGAAGCGATCTCCCTGCGCGGAAGGGGAGGCGCCGGTTTCCCGTTCGGCAAGAAGCTGCGAGCGGTGGCGAAGGCGTCCATCCGGCGCGGGGTGCGGCCCGTCGTGGTGATCAACGGCAGCGAGGGCGAACCGGCCTGCCGCAAGGACACCGTCCTGCTCAACCGCGCCCCGCACCTGATCCTGGACGGGGCGCTGCTGGCCGCGGAGGCGCTCGGCGCGCGCACCCTGGTCGTCGCCGTCACCCGCAACTCCACGGAGATCTCCGTACGGGCCGCCCTCGCCGAACGCGGCCTCTCCGACCGGCGCGGCCAGCAATTGCGCGCCCGGGTGGTCCGCACCCCGGAACGCATGGTCTCGGGCGAGGCGTCCTCGGTGATCCGGGCGGCGAACGGCGGGCCCGCCCTGCCGCCGGGCCGGCGCGAGCGGGCGGCCGAGACCGGGGTGGCCGGTGCGCCAACGCTGCTGTCGAACGCGGAGACGTACGCCCAGCTCGCCGTCGCCGCCCGGATCGGGCCCCGCCGCTACGGGCACACCGGGCTGCCGGGCGAGCCAGGCACCGTGCTGCTCACCGTCTCGGGCGCCGTGGCCCGGCCCATGGTCGTCGAGGTGCCGACCGGGGTGCCGCTACGGTACGTCCTGGAGATGGCCGGGGCCCCGCCGCTCCCCCAGGGCGTGCTGACCGGCGGCTATCACGGCAACTGGATCGACGCGGTCTCCTCGCACAACGCCGTGGTCTCCCGCGAGTCCCTGGCCACCGTCGGGGGCGCGCTCGGCGCGGGGGCCATCCTGCCGATCGGCCCGGACACCTGCCCGCTCGGCGAATCCCTCCGGATAGCCAACTGGCTGGCCGCCGAGACCGCCGGACAGTGCGGGCCGTGCAAGCTGGGGCTCCCCGCCGCCGCGGGCGGGCTCTCCGACGTCCTGAACGGCGGCGGGCCCGCCGCCCTGGAGGCCCTGCGCCAGGTCACCCAGGCCGTGAAGGGCCGCGGGGCGTGCAAACACCCGGACGGTTCCGCCCGGTTCCTGCTCTCGACCCTGTCGGCGTTCACGGACGACCTCGCCGCACATGTCCTGGACGGCGGCTGCGGCCGGGAGACGGTCGGGGTGCTGCCGCTGCCCGCACCGGGCTACCAGGATCTGGAGGAGTCGATTCCGAGCGGTGAGAAGCTCGCGGTCGACTGGACGCTCTGCCAGGGCCACGGCCTGTGCGCGGACCTCGTCCCCGAGCTCATCCGGCTGGGCGCGGACGGCTATCCGGCACTGGCGGACGCCGCCGTTCCGGTGCATCTGCGCGGGCGTGCCCAGCGGGCCGTGCGGCGCTGCCCCGCCCTGGCGCTCCGGATCGAGCAGCCGGCGGCCGAACAGCGTCCCGCCCTGCCGGCAGCCAACCGGCGCGCACTGGGCAGCGGGCGCGGCTGATCCAGGCACAAAGAAGCGGGGGGGCCCCCCCCCCGGGGGCGCCGGGGGGGGGGGGGGGGGGGGGGGGAGATATTTTAAAAAGGAAAAACAAAAACACGCCCGCCGCGCCGGGACGCGAAGGCAAAAACGAAAGGAGAAAGCAA
>NZ_JAFEUF010000258.1 GCF_016901035.1 Streptomyces durocortorensis | reverse complement strand
GCGCAGCACGACGACGGCGGTGACGGCCTCGATCCAGCGGTCGTCGGGGAGGCCGACGACGGCGGTCTCGGCGACGGCGGGGTGGGTGTAGAGGGCGTCCTCGACCTGGCGGGAGGCGACGAGGACGCCGCCGGAGTTGATGACGTCCTTCACCCGGTCGACGACGGTGAGAAAGCCCTCCGCGTCGCGGACCGCGAGGTCGCCGGAGCGGAACCAGCCGTCGCGGAAGGCCTCCGCCGTCTCCTCGGGCTTGTCCCAGTAGCCGGAGCAGAGTTGGGGCGAGCGGTAGACGACCTCGCCGGGGGTGCCGTCGGGGACGTCCTCGCCCTTCTCGTCGACGACGCGGGCCTCCACGAAGAGGACGGGCCGGCCGCAGGAGTCCATGCGGCCCTCGTGCTCGTCGGGGCCCAGCACGGTGGCCAGCGGGCCGATCTCGCTCTGGCCGAAGCAGTTGAAGAAGGCCAGGTGCGGCAGGCGTTCACGCAGCCGCTCCAGGACGGGGACGGGCATGATCGAGGCCCCGTAGAACGCCTTGCGCAGTCCGCCGAGGTCGCGGGTGGCGAACTCCGGGTGGTTGGCGAGGGCGATCCAGACGGTGGGCGGGGCGAACAGGCTGTCGCCCAGGCCCGTTTCGACGAGGTCGAAGATACGGACGGCGTCCGGCGCGTCCAGGATGGTGTTCTCCGCTCCCACCGCCAGATACGGCAGCAGGAACACATGCATCTGCGCCGAGTGGTAGAGCGGCAGGGAGTGCACGGGCCGGTCGGCGGCAGCGAGGCCGAGCGCGGTGATCGCGCTGACGTACTCGTGGACCAGGGCCCCGTGCGTCATCATCGCGCCCTTGGGCAGGGCGGTGGTGCCGGAGGTGTAGAGCAGCTGCACCAGGTCGTCGGAGGCCGGCGGGCGCTCCGGGGTGAAGGGCCGGTCGGTCTCCAGGGCTTCGAGCAGCGACCCGGGCGCGTCGCGCAGCGCGCGTACCCGGTGGCCCTCGGGGATCCGCCCGGCGAGGTCCGGGTCGGTCAGGACGAGGGAGGAGCCCGACTGGTCGAGGAGGTAGGCCAGGTCGTCGCCGGTGAGGTTCTGGTTGACCGGTACGTGGACGAGCCCGGCCCGGGCGCAGGCGAGGAAGCCGATGAGGTAGGCGTCGGAGTTGTGCGCGTAGGCGGCCACCCGGTCGCCGGGGGCGAGGGCGTGCTCCTCGGTGAGGACGGCGGCGGCCGTGGAGACGGCGGCGTCCAGCGAGGCGTAGGTCCAGGCCCGGTCGGCGTACCGTACGGCGGTCCGGGCGGGGGTGCGCCGGGCGCTGCGGGTGAGGACGCCGTCGACTGTGCTGCTGCGTACACCTGTCATGGCGTGATCCTGTGCGGCCCGGCCCCCGGGGGTCAAGAGGCCGGATACCGACCAGACGGTTGACAGCTGCCGGGGCTCCCTGGCTGAGTGGCGCGTGGCTGTCCGGACGGTCCGGTCAACCGCCTGTGCCACCCGCACCGTTGGGAGGAACACCTTGAGACTGCGAAACCGTCTGAGACTGCTCGGGGTCGCCGGCATCGCCCTGTTCACCGTGTCGGCGTCGCTGCCGCCGGCCACCGCGTCCGGGGCCGGGCAGGAGCGGCATCCGTCCGGTGGCGGTCTGTCCGCCGTCATCCGGTACACGGAGTACGGCATTCCGCACATCGTGGCGAAGGACTACGCACAGCTCGGCTTCGGCACCGGCTGGGCGCAGGCCGCCGATCAGGTGTGCACCCTGGCGGACGGATTCCTCACGGTGCGCGGGGAGCGGTCGAGGTTCTTCGGCCCGGACGCCGCACCGGACTTCTCGCTGTCCTCGGCGGCGACGAACCTCTCCAGCGACCTGTACTTCCGGGGTGTCCGGAACAGCGGCACGGTGAAGAGGCTGCTGAAGGTCCCCGCGCCCGCCGGTCCGAGCCGGGACGTCAAGGAGACGATGCGCGGGTTCGCCGCGGGGTACAACGCGTGGCTCGCGCAGAACCGGATCACCGATCCGGCTTGCCGGGGCGCGTCCTGGGTGCGGCCGGTGACGGCGCTGGACGTGGCGGCGCGGGGGTTCGCCATCTCGGTGCTCGGCGGCCAGGGGCGCGGCATCGACGGCATCACAGCCGCTCAGCCACCGACGGTCGCGCCCCCGGCCGCCGGGGTCACGCCGAAGGAGGCGGCCGTGGCGGCGGAGCGGCTGCTGTCGACGCAGAACGCGGACATGGGCTCCAACGCGGTGGCCTTCCACGGCTCCACGACGGCGAACGGGCGCGGGCTGCTGCTCGGCAACCCGCACTACCCGTGGCAGGGCGGGCGACGGTTCTGGATGTCGCAGCAGACCATCCCCGGCGAGCTGAACGTGTCGGGCTCCTCGCTGCTGGGCACGACGACGATCTCGATCGGGCACAACGCGGACGTGGCGTGGAGCCATACGGTGGCCACGGGCGTACCGCTGAATCTGCATCAGCTGACGCTGGATCCCGCCGATCCGACCGCCTATCTGGTGGACGGCAGGCGGGAGCGGATGACGAAGCGCACGGTGAGCGTCCCGGTGAAGGGCGCGGCTCCCGTGACGCGTACCCAGTGGTGGACCCGGTACGGGCCGGTGGTCACCTCGTTCGGGGCGGCGCTGCCGTTGCCGTGGACGTCGACCACGGCGTACGCGCTGAACGACCCCAACGCGAAGAACCTCCGGGGCTCGGACACCGCTCTGGGCTTCAGCAAGGCCCGCGGCACGGCGGAGATCGAGCGCTCGTTGCACCGGCGGCAGGGCCTGCCCTGGGTGAACACGATCGCAGCGGACCGGGCGGGGAACTCCTTCTTCTCCCAGTCGCAGGTGCTGCCGAGGATCACCGACGAGCTGGCGGAGCGTTGCTCCACGCCGCTGGGCCGGGCCACCTATCCGGCCGCGGGGCTCGCGGTGCTGGACGGTTCGCGCACGGACTGCGCCCTGGGCAGCGACCGGGACGCGGTGCAGCCCGGCGTCTTCGGCCCGGGCCGGGCGCCGACCCTGAAGAACCGTCCGTACGTGGAGAACTCCAACGACAGCGCGTGGCTGACCAACGCGGACCGGCCGCTGACCGGGTACGAGCGGGTGTTCGGCACGGTCGCGACGCCCCGGTCGATGCGGACGCGCGGCGCGATCGAGGACGTCGCGTCGATGGCGGACAAGGGCCGCCTGCAGGTTTCGGACCTTCAGCGCCAGCAGTTCGCCAACCGGGCGCCGGCCGGGGATCTGGCCGCGTCGGACGTGGCGAAGTGGTGCGCGACGCTGCCGGGTGGCACGGCCGTGGGCACGGACGGTACGCCGGTCGATGTGTCGGAGGCCTGCCGGGTGCTGCGGCGCTGGGACCGGAGCGTGGACAGCGACAGCCGGGGGGCGCTGCTCTTCGACCGGTTCTGGCGCAAGGCGTCGGCGGTGCCCGCCGCCGAGCTGTGGAAGACGCCGTTCGACCCGGCCGACCCGGTGCGCACCCCACGGGACCTCGACACCGCCGCGCCGGGCGTGGGCCGGGCCCTGGCGGACGCGGTGGCGGAGCTTCGGGCGGCGGACATCGCGCTGGACGCGCGGCTGGGGAAGCACCAGTTCGTCGTACGCGACGGCAAGCGGCTCCCGGTCGGCGGCGGCACGGAGTCGCTGGGCATCTGGAACAAGACCGAGCCGGTGTGGAACGCGGCGGAAGGCGGCTACACGGAGGTGTCGTCGGGCTCCAGCTACATCCAGGCGGTCGGCTGGGACGACGGCCGCTGCCCGGTGGCCCGGACGCTGCTGACGTACTCCCAGTCGGAGAACCCGAAGTCACCGCACTTCAGCGACCAGACCCGGCTGTACGCGGGTGAGCGCTGGGTGACGTCCCGGTTCTGCGAGAAGGACATCGCGCGCTCGCCGGACCTGCGGGTGGTGCGGGTGCAGGAGCGGCGGTAGGGCACGTCCGGGAGGGGCGGGGCCACCCGCACGCCCCTCCCGGGGAAGCCCCCGTGGCTACAGCGGGCGTTCGAAGCCCTCCCAGTACGGTTCGCGCAGCCGCCGCTTGTAGAGCTTGCCGTTGGGGTCGCGGGGCATGGCGGTGATGAAGTCGAGCGAGCGGGGCCGTTTGTACCCGGCGAGCCGCTCCTCGCAGTGGGAGAGGATCGCGGCGGCGAGCGCGTCGGACGGCTCGTGGCCCTCGGCCGGCTCGACGACGGCCTTGACCTCCTCGCCCCGGTCGGCGTGCGGGATGCCGAAGGCGGCTGCGTCCGCGACGGCGGGGTGGGTGAGCAGGGCGGACTCGATCTCGGCGGGGTAGATGTTGACTCCCCCGGCGATGATCATGTCGATCTTGCGGTCGCGGAGGAAGAGGTAGCCGTCCGCGTCCAGGACGCCGAGGTCGCCGACGGTGAAGAAGTCGCCGATGCGGTTCTTGCGGGTCTTGGTCTCGTCCTTGTGGTAACTGAAGCCGCCGGTGCTCATCTTCATGTAGACGGTGCCCAGTTCGCCCGCCGGGAGCCGGTTGCCGTCGTCGTCGAAGACGGCCAGCTCGCTGATCGGCCAGGCCTTGCCGACGGTGCCGGGCTTCTTCAACCAGTCCTCGGCGGTGGCGAACGCCCCGCCGCCCTCGCTCGCCGCGTAATACTCCTCGACGCAGCTCCCCCACCAGTCGATCATGGCGCGTTTGACGTGGTCTGGGCAGGGCGCGGCCCCGTGGATGGCGTGCCGCATGGAGGAGACGTCGTACCGCGCCTTCACCTCCTCGGTCAGCGCGAGCAGGCGGTGGAACTGGGTGGGGACCATGTGGGTGTGGGTGCAGCGGTGGGCGTCGATGAGGCGCAGCATCTCCTCCGGGGCCCAGCCGTCCATCAGGACGAGCGGATGCCCGATGTGGAGGGCGGCGCCCGCGAACTGGAGCACGGCGGTGTGGTAGAGCGGCGAGCAGACGAGGTGCACGTTGTCGTCGAACGGCCGGATGCCGAAGATGCCGAGGAACCCGCCGAGGTAGGTCTCCTCGGGCCTCTTGCCGGGCAGCGGTCGGCGGATGCCGCGGGGGCGTCCTGTGGTGCCCGAGGTGTAGTTCATGACCCAGCCCAGAGTGCGGCCCTCCGGCGGGATGGCGGAGTGGCCGTCGAGGAGTTCGGCGTACGGGCGGCTGCCGGGGACCGCGCCGACGCCGTAGCGGTGGGTCGTGGGCAGCTCCGCCTCGTCGGCGGCGGCCGTCGCGGCGGCCGCGAACCGTTCGTGGGCGATCAGGACGCGGGCTCCCGAGTCGGAGACGATCCAGGCGATCTCGGGGCCGACGAGGTGGTGGTTGACGGGCACGAGGTAGAAGCCGGCCTGCGAGGCGGCGAGGTAGGCGGTGAGGAGTTCGACGCCGTTGGGCAGCACGACGGCGAACGCGTCGCCCTCGCGCAGTCCCGCCCCGCGCAGTCCGTGGACCATGCGGTTGACGTCGGCGTGCAGCCGGCCCGCGCTCCACTCCTCGCCATCGGGTGCGATCAGGACGGTGCGGTCGGGGTCGGCTGCGGCCTGAGCCCAGAAGCCGTTGGGCGGCTGGTTCACGTGGCGCTCCTTCCGGCGATGCGGTTGATGCGGGTGACGGCCCGTTCGAAGCCGCGGGTGAGGTCGTCGACGACGGCCTGGACGCTGCGTTCGCTGGTCATCCGGCCGACGATCTGCCCGACGGGTGTGCCGAGCAGCTCGCCGACCTCGTACTTCTGGATCCGGGAGACGGCCTCGGCGACCAGCAGCCCCTGGAGCGGCATGGGCAGGGTTCCGGGCCCGGCCGGATCGTCCCAGGCGTCGGTCCACTCGGTACGGAGCTGGCGTGCGGGTTTCCCGGTGAGGGCGCGGGAGCGGACGGTGTCGCCGGAGCCGGCGGCAAGCAGCTTGGCGGTGAGGGCCTCGGAGTGCAGATCGGCCTCCTCCGTGGTGAGCCAGAGGGAGCCGAGCCAGACGCCCTGGGCGCCGAGGGCGAGTCCGGCGGCGACCTGTTCGCCGCTGCCGATGCCTCCGGCGGCGAGCACGGGCAGCGGGGCGACGGCCTCGACGACCTCGGGGACCAGCACCATGGAGCCGATCTCGCCGGTGTGGCCGCCCGCCTCGTACCCCTGGGCGACGACGACGTCGATGCCCGCCTCCGCGTGTCGCCGGGCGTGCCGGGCGCTTCCGGCCAGGGCGGCGACGAGGACCCCGTGGTCGTGGGCGCGCTCGATGACGTCGGCGGGCGGGGAGCCCAGCGCGTTGGCCAGCAGCTTGATCGGGTAGTCGAAGGCCACGTCGAGCTGGCTTCGGGCGACCTCCTCCATCCAGCCGGTGATACGCCAGCCGGAAGCCTCCCCCTCGGCCAGTTCGGGCACGCCGTAGCGGGCCAGCAGTTCGGCCACGAATCCGCGGTGTTCGGCCGGGATCATCGCCTCGACGTCCGCCTCGGTGACGCCTTCGACCTTCTTGGCGGGCATGACGACGTCGAGGCCGTAGGGCTTGCCGTCGGCGTGTTCGTGCAGCCGGTCGAGGTCGCGTGCGAGGTCGTCGGGTGCGGTGTAGCGGACGGCTCCGAGCACGCCGAAGCCGCCGGCTCTGGTGATGGCCGCGGCGACCTCGGGGAACGGCGTGAAGCCGAAGATGGCGTGCTCGATTCCCAGCCGGCGGCTCAGTTCCGTCTCCATGGGCGGCAGGATGCCGCAGCCGGGCGACCGAGGGAAGAGATTTTCTGATGCAGTGTCAGATTCTTTACGGGCCCGGACCCGCCCGGGAGCGGGGAGGTGACAGTAATCTCTGCGGCGGCAAGAACTTTCACCGATCGGCGAGATTTCGGAAGTTACTTTCGCGCGGCCTCCGGGCGCACGGGTGCGGCCCGGTGACCGGATGTCAGGCGCGGGAAGGAGTTGCGGATGACCGGGGACACGCAGCGGTACGGGCGGACCTCCGAGAACACCCCACGCACCGCCGGGAGCGGCATCGCCCGGCGGCGGCTGGGCGGCGGGATACTGGCGCTGGGCGGCGCGCTCGCGCTGACGCCGATCCCGCTCGCGGGTGCGGCCGCCCGGAGCGGGCCCGGCACGGGGGCGACGAACGGCGCGGCGGACACGGGAGCGGGCATGGAGTCAGGGGCGCACCGGCCCACGCTGCGGCGCGGCAGCGCGGCCCGCGCCGGGCTGCTCCAGGACCCGTTGGACCAGCTCGTCCGGGACGCCGAGGCCTACCTCGCCGACTCCCCCGAGCATCCTTGGTACGCGGGCGCTGTGCTGCTGGCAGGCCGGGGCGGCACGGTGGCGCTGCACCGGCCGATCGGCAAGGCCGTGCGCTACGCGGCGTACGACGAGAAGACCGACACCGGGGTGGAGTTCCCGGCGGAGCAGCAGATCGCGATGGCCGAGGACACCGTCTTCGACCTGGCCTCGATCTCCAAGCTGTTCACCTCGCTCCTGGCGGTCCAGCAGATCGAGCGCGGCACGCTGGAGTTGGAGGCGACGGTCGCCTCGTACCTCCCGGACTTCGCGGGCGGCGGCAAACAGGACATCACGGTCCGTCAACTCCTGACGCACACCTCGGGTTTCCGCTCGTGGATCCCGCTGTACGAGGAGCCCAGCCGGGAGGGCAAGCTCCGGATGCTGTGGGAGGAGGTCCCGGCGAGCACTCCGGGCAGCGCCTACCTCTACTCCGACCTCAACCTGATCTCGCTGCAACTGATCCTGGAGCACCTCACCGGCCGCACGCTGGACGTCCTGCTCCACGAGGAGATCACCGCCCCGCTGGGGATGCACCGCACCCGCTACAACCCGCCCGCCTCCTGGAAGCCGAAGATCGCGGCGACCGAGGACGCCCGGCTGCCCTGGTCGGGGCTGGAGCGCGGTCTCGTCTGGGGCGAGGTGCACGACGAGAACGCCTTCGGCTTCGGCGGGGTGGCGGGCCACGCCGGGGTGTTCTCGTGCGCCTGGGACCTCGCGGTGCTCGCCCGGACGCTCCTCAACGGCGGGGTGTACGGCCGCGCCCGCATCCTCTCCGAGGACTCGGTCGACCTGCTGTTCACCGACTTCAACACCGCGTTCCCGGGCGACGAGCACGGCCTGGGCTTCGAGCTCTACCAGCACTGGTACATGGGCGCGATGGCGACGCCGCGCAGTGCGGGGCACACCGGATTCACCGGGACCAGCCTGGTGCTCGACCCGTCGACCGACACCTTCCTCATCGTGCTGGGCAACTCGGTCCACCCCGTAAGGAGTTGGCGCTCGGGCAGCGCGCCCCGGGTGGCGACCGCCAACCAGCTGGCGCGGGCCGTCCCGGTCCGGCCCGAGCGGGGACGGAGTGCCTGGTTCTCCGGGATGGCGAGCGCCTCCACGGCCACCCTCACGCTCCCCGCCCTGCGCCTGGACTCCGCACGGGCCCGGCTGGAGTGCGCCCTGTGGTGGGACACCGAACCCGGCTCCGACGCACTGGTGCTGGAGGCATCGGCGGGACAGGAGTGGCAGCCGGTGCCGTTCACCACCACGGTCCGGGGCCCCGGCCACCACCGCCCGGACCCGCGACCGCACCCGGAGGGCCGGGTCTCCGGCTGGTCGGGGCGGGTGTGGCACCGGCTGGAGGCGGACCTCTCCGCCTGGCGCGGCAGGAGCTTGCGACTGCGGTGGCGGTACACCACGGACCAGCGGTACGTGGGGCGCGGCGCGTATGTCGACGCCCTGCGGGTGCGGGACGGGGGCCGCACGGTCTTCGACTCCGAGCGGCCCCGGGACGCGGGGCGGATCGGGGCGACGGGCTGGGTGCTGTCGGCCGACTGAGCGGCGGTGCGGGCGCCGGCGCGCGTGGTGGTCCTGCGCCCGGCGGGGACGGCCGCCACAATGACGTCACGCCCGGAGCGGGACGACGTCACCGCCGGTTCATCCGGGGGCCGTTGGATGGCGCGGGCGGCAGGAAGAGCCGCTAGGGGGTGTCGTCGAACTGCCGGCTGTCACGCGGCAGCAGGCAGTTCGACGAC
>NZ_JAFEUF010000257.1 GCF_016901035.1 Streptomyces durocortorensis | reverse complement strand
CGCGGGGTTTGATTTTCTCCGGGCCGTGGGGGGGGGGGGGGGCGCGGCCGGGCCCCCCCACCCCCCCCCCCCCCCCCCCCCCCCCGCGGCCCGCGCGGGGGGGGGGGGGCCGCCCCGCGGCCGGTCCGGCCGGGGACGTGTCCCCGGCGGCGGCCGGCCAACCGGCCCGTCGCGGCCGGATGTTCCTTCTCGGACTCGCGGGGCTGCTCGCCCTGGGCGCCCTGGCGCTGACGCACGTGAGCCAGGGCACCGCCGCCGTCGATCTGCACACGCTCTGGCGACTGGCCACCGGGGCCGCGTCCGACCGGACCGCCCACGAGCAGACGGCCGCCGTGGTCCTGGACTCCCGGCTGCCCCGGCTCGCCGCGGGCCTCCTCGTCGGGTGCGCGCTCGGCGCGGCGGGCGCGGCCCTCCAGTCGGTGTCGCGCAACATGCTGGCCTCCCCCGACACGCTCGCCGTGAACGCGGGCGCGTACTTCGCGGTGGTCACGGTTGCCGCGTTCGGCATCTCCCTGCCCGCGCTGCCCGCCGGAGCCACCGCGTTCCTCGGCGGACTCGTCGCCGCGGCCGTCGTGCTCGGCCTCTCCCGGGCGGGGTCCGGGCCCATCCGGCTGGTGCTGGCCGGGTCCGCGCTCACCCTCGCGCTGTCCGGGTTGAGCGGGACGATGCTGCTCCTGCGCTCCCAGCAGACGACCGGGCTGTTCGCCTGGGGCGAGGGTTCGCTCGCGCAGATCGGCATGCAGTCCATCGACCGGCTCACTCCGCTCGCCCTCGTGGCGTTCGCCGGGCTCATGCTGATGGGCCGGCGCCTCGACATCCTCGCCCTCGGCGACGACGGTGCGGCGGTCGTGGGGGTGAGCCCCCGGCTGACGCGCAGCGCCGCGGTGACTCTCGCGGTGCTGCTGGCGGCGGTGTCGGTGGCGGTCGCGGGGCCGGTCGGCTTCGTCGGCCTGTGCGCGCCCGCGGCGGTCCGGCTGCTCAGCACCTGGATCCCGGGCCTGGTCCGGCACCGCGCGTTCCTCCCCGCGTCGGCGCTCGCGGGCGTGCTTGTGGTGCTCGGCGCGGATGTGCTGCTGCGCGCGGTGTTCGGCGCCCAGGCGGGGGCCGAGGTGCCCACCGGCATCGTCACGACCTGCTTCGGCGCGCTCGTCCTGATCGTCCTGGCCTACCGGTCGCGCGACATGGGCACGGACAGCGGCTCGACGGCGTTCGCCAAACTGCGCAGCCGACGCGCGTTCGTCCTCACCCTGGTGGCCACGGTCGTGGGGCTGCTCGGCGCGGTGGTGGTGGCGACACTCTTCGGCGACGCGACGCTGCTCCTGGGCGATGTGGGCAACTGGCTCGCCGGCCGGTCGGGACAGTTCGTCAGTTACGTCCTGGACACGCGGGTTCCCCGGGTCGCCGCCGCCCTGCTGGCCGGTGCGGCGCTGGCGGTCGCGGGCGCCGTCGTCCAGGCGGTGTCGCGCAACCCGCTCGCGGAGCCGGGTGTCCTCGGCGTCGTCAGCGGGGCGGGGGTCGGGGCGGTCGCCGTCCTCACCGTCGTACCGCTGGCGAGCTTCTGGCTGATCGGCGGCTCCGCGCTGGCCGGTGCGACGGCGGCCGCGGCGCTGGTGTTCGGTCTTGCCTCACGCCGTGGCCTGGAGCAGAACCGCCTCGTGCTCATCGGCATGGGGGTCCACGCGGGTGCGGCCGCGTGCGTGAGTCTGCTGATCGTGCTCACCGACCCGTACAACGAGACGAAGGCGCTGGCCTGGCTGGGCGGCTCGACGTACGGGCGGACGTTCCCCGAGCTGATTCCGGTGCTGGTGGGGCTGGTCGTGGCGCTGCCCGTCCTCGTGGTGATGCGCCGCGAACTGGACCTGATCGGGCTGGACAACGAGACGCCGGCCCTGCTCGGTGTGCGGATCGGGGCCACCCGGCTGGGGCTGTTGAGCCTCGCCGTCCTCCTGACGGCGGGCGCCGTGGCGGCGGTCGGCGTGATCGGGTTCGTCGGCCTCGTCGCCCCGCACGCGGCCCGCGCCCTGGTGGGCCGGAGTCATGCGCGGGTCATTCCGGTGAGCGCGCTGCTCGGGGCGCTGCTGGTGGTCGTGTCCGACGTGGTCGGCCGGACGGTCATCGCCCCGGCGCAGATCCCGGTCGGGCTGCTCACGGCCGTGATCGGTGCGCCGTACTTCATCTGGCTGCTCTGGCGGTCCCGGCGGGAGGGCTGAGGAGCGCCGTACCGGCGGTGCGTGACCGCCGGTACGGCGTACCGCCTCGTCCTGGCGTGCTCAGGCCGTGAAGCGGTGGTTCCCCGATCCGACCGCGAAGACCGCGCAGCCGTCCTCCATCCGCAGGAAGCGGGCGCCGGGGTGGGTGACGTCCTCGGCGCGTGCGGCGGGGATCCAGACCTCGGCGGTGGTGTTCACGGGCAGTCCCACGGTCAGCTGGAAACGGCCCTTCTCCGTCTTCCAGTCGGTGGTGACCGGGCCGTGGAGGGAGTCGAAGCGGCCCCGGGCGCGGGTGATGCCGCCGCCGGGGCGGGGCCGCACGGTGACCTTGCGGAAGCCGGGCGCGGCGGGGGCGATGCCCGCGATGTGCGCGTACATCCACTCCCCCACCGAGCCGTACGCGTAGTGGTTGAAGGAGTTCATCCCCGCGTCCTGGAAGCTCCCGTCCGGCTTGATGGAGTCCCAGCGCTCCCACATGGTCGTGGCCCCGCGGTCTATCTGATAGCCCCAGCTCGGGAAGGTCCGCTGGAGCAGCAGGCGGTACGCCACGTCCGTGTGCCCGGTGTCGATGAGGACGGGGAGCAGGCGCGGGGTGCCGAGGAAGCCCGTGGACAGATGCCAGTCCTTCGCCTCGATGAGGGCGACGAGCCGGTCGGCGGCGGTGGCGCGTTCCGCCGTGCTCAGCAGGTCCATCGAGAGCGCGAGGACGTAGGCGGTCTGGGTGTCGCCCTTCACCCGGCCGCCATCGGTGACGTAGGCGGTACGGAAGGCCTCGCGAATCTCGGACAGCAGGGCGGTGTACGGGGCCGGGTCCTTGCCCAGGACGCGGGCGGTGCGGGCCACGAGATCGGCGCTGTGGGCGTAGTAGGCGGTGGCGATCACGTCCTTGGGGGTGTCGTCGGCGATGTTGAGCCAGTCGCCGTATCCGGTGGCGGGCCGCAGCCGTCCGGTGCTGTTCTCCTCCAGATAGTCGAGCCACTTCAGCATCGAGGGCCAGGCCCGCTCCAGCACCTGGGTGTCGCCGTACGCCTGGTAGAGGGCCCAGGGGACGGTGACGCCCGCGTCGCCCCAGCCGGCCGAGCCCGCGCCGAGGCCCTCGACGTGGGGGGCGACATCCGTGAAGGCCCCGTCGGAGGTCTGGTCGTCCTGGAGGTCGCTCAGCCATTTGCCGAGGAAGCGCGCGGACTCCATCGCGTACGCGGCGGTGGGCGCGAACACGTTGATGTCGCCGGTCCAGCCGAGGCGCTCGTCGCGGGCGGGGGTGTCGGTGGGGATGGAGAGGAAGTTGCCGCGCAGTCCCCAGGTGATGTTGCTGTGGAGCTGGTTGAGCATCGGGACGTTCGTCTCGAACTCCATGGTGAGGGGCGCGTCGGTGTGGATCACCCGCCCGACGATCGCGTCGAGCGGCGGCTTGCCCGGGTAGCCGGTCACCTCGACGTAGCGGAAGCCGTGGAAGGTGAAGCGCGGCTCGTACGTCTCCCGGCCGCCGCCCTTGAGGGTGTAGTGGTCGGTCGCGGCGGCGGTACGGAGGTTGGTGGTATAGACGGTGCCGTCCGGGTTCAGCACCTCGGCGTGGCGCAGGCGCACGGTGGTGCCGCCGCGGCCGGTGACGCGCAGGCGGGCGGTGCCGACCATGTTCTGGCCGAGGTCGAAGACGAAGACGCCGGGGCGGGGTTCGGTGATCTTCTTCGCCTTCAGCTCCTGGATGACGCGGCTGGGTCCATCGGGCTCCGCGACCAGTTCGCCGGTGACCTCCTCTTCCGCGGGCACGGCCTTCGCCCAGGCCGCGTCGTCGAAGCCGGTGCGCAGCCAGCCGTCGGTCTCCAGGCGGGCGTCGTAGGTCTCGCCGGTGAGGAGGTCGGCCAGGGTGATGGGGCCGGTGGCGGCCCGCCAGTCGGTGCCGGACAGCACCCGCTCGGTGGTGCCGTCCCGGTAGGTCACCTCCAACTGCCCCAGAAATGCCGGGTGTTCGCCGTACTGATGCGGGCCGAACATGCCGACGTTGCCCGCGTACCACCCTGTCGCCAGCTCGACGCCGAGGGTGTTGGTCCCGGAGCTGAGCAACTCGGTGACGTCGTGCGTCTGGTACTGGATCCGCTTGGCGTAGTCCGTCCAGCCGGGCGCGAGCCGGTCCGTGCCGACGCGCTTGCCGTTGAGGTGGGCCTCGTACAGGCCGAGGGCGGTGGAGTAGAGCCGGGCCCGCTCGACGGGCTTGCGGCGGAGCCGGAATTCGTGGCGCAGTTGGGCGACGGGGGCGTAGGCGGGGGCGACCTTGCCCCAGGGGCCCGATCCCCACGGTACGAGGACCTTGGCGCCGGGCCAGTCGCTGTCGTCGAAGTCCAACGCCTGCCAGTCGCGAGCGGGTTCGGCGTCGGTGGCCTTCCAGTCGGCGCCGGTGGCAATGGTGCGCACGCCGTCGGCGGTCGTCAGCTCCAGGACGCCGAGCAGTCCGGCGGGGCCGGTGACCTCGTTGGTCGCGGCGACGGCGAGGACGTGGCGGCCGGGGGCGAGCCGGTCGGTGACCTCGGTGACCGAGGGACGGCTCCAGGCCCTGGCGACCTCGTCGGGCTCGGCCCGTGCCACCTCCGTGCCGTCGAGGTGGGCGACGTACCCGTCGTCGGCGGTGAGCACGAGGCGGGCCCGGGTCACCCCGTCCGGTACGTCGAACGCTCCCCGGAACCACCGGGTGGCGGCCGGGGCGCTGCTCGCCGGGTCGCCCTCCCGGAACCAGATCCAGGAGGCCTCGTCCAGGGCGGGTGCGCCGACGAGGGAGGCGGGCGCCCCGATCCAGTCGGCGGACCAGTCCGAGGCCTCGGTGAGGCCGGTCTCCCACCAGGCGGGTGCGGACCAGGCGGAGACCTGCCCCCGGTCGTCCCAGACCCGCACGGTCCAGTAGTAGCGGGTGCGGGAGCGCAACTCCGGTCCGCCGTAGATGACTTGTGTCGAATCGGCGGACTCGACCTTGCCGCTGTCCCACACGTCGGGCCGCTCCAGGGCGCGTTCGCTCAGCGCGACACGGATCTGGTAGGCGCTCTGCGTGCGGCCCGGCGCGGTGGCGGTGAGCGGCCAGCCGAGGCGCGGGCGGGCGGCGCCGAGGCCGAGCGGGTTCTTCACGTACTCGGCGGTCGAGCCGCCCACCCGCAGGCCTTTGGCCCCTTTCACGCCGCGTTCCGCGGCCTGGGCGGGTGGGATGGCTCCGGCGATGAGGGTGCTTCCCAGGGCGGTGGCGGTCGTGCTGAGCAGTCGTCGTCGGCTGATCACACTCGGCTCCGATTCGGCGAGGAGAAAAAAGGGGATGGGACAGGGTCAGGAACAAAGAGGGCGCGCGCCTTCGGTGCGGCGCTCCGCCGCCTCCCAGGCCGCCGGGTCACCCGACGGCTCGTAGCGGGTCAAGGGCTGGGTGCGGGCGATGAGTTCGCGGGTGGAGGCCAGGTCGCCGGGCAGCCCGTGGGCGCGCGCCTGGACGAGGACGTTGCCGAGCGCGGCCGCTTCGGCGGGGCCCGCGACCACGGGCAGACCGCAGGCGTCGGCGGTGAGTTGGCAGAGCAGGGCGTTGCGCGCCCCGCCGCCGACGATGTGCACCACGTCGACCGAGCGGTCGGCCAGGCGCTGCGCCTCGCGGATCGCCCGCCGGTGGGCGAGGGCCAGCGAGTCGAGGATGCAGCGCGTGGTCTCCCCCGGTGTACGGGGCACCGGACCGCCGGTGGCCCGGCAGGCGGCCTCGATGCGTTCGGGCATGGCTCCGGGGGCGAGGAACCCGGGTGCGGCTGCGTCTACCACGGACCGCAGGGCGGGCGCGCGGGCGGCCTCGGCGAGCAGGGGTGCGAGGTCGCCCTCCCGGCCCCAGGCGCGCAGGCATTCCTGGAGCAGCCACAGGCCCATGATGTTGCGCAGGAAGCGGATGGTTCCGTCGACGCCCAACTCGTTGGTGAAGTTCGCGGCGCGGCTCGCCTCCGTGGTGACGGGTGCGTCGAGTTCGAGGCCGGCGAGGGACCAGGTCCCGGTGCAGAGGTAGGCGAACCGTTCCCCCCGGCGGGCGGGGACGGCGGCGACGGCGGAGGCGGTGTCGTGGGAACCGACGGCCGTCACCGGTACGGGGCCGGGCAGCCCGGTCTGCTCCCGGACGGCCGGGAGCAGCGCGCCCGCCGGGTCGCCCGGGCGGCGCAGCGGGGGGAAGAGCGCGAGGTCGATACCGAGGCGGCCGGCCAGATCGCGGTTCCAGTCGCCGGTGCGCGGGTCGATGAGCTGAGTGGTGGAGGCGTTGGTGAGCTCGGTGCCCTGCTCCCCCGTGAGCCAGTACGCGATCAGGTCGGGGATCAGCAACAGCCTTTTTGCAGAAAGGAGTTGGGGAGTGTCGCGGGCGGCCACGAGTTGGTAGAGGGTGTTGAACGGGGCGTACTGGATGCCGGTGGCGCGGTAGAGGGTCTCGGGCGGGACCGTGGCCCACACCCGCTCGGGCACCCCCTCGGTGCGGGCGTCCCGGTAGTGGACGGGGTTGCCGAGCAGGGCCCCGCGGGCGTCGAGGAGCCCGTAGTCCACGGCCCAGCTGTCGATGCCGACGGAGTCGACGGGGCCCGCCGCGCGGAGCCCGTCCAGAACGCCCCCGTACAGGCCGAGGATGTCCCAGCGCAGCCCCTCGGAGAGGCGGACGGGCCGGTTGGGGAAGCGGTGGGCCTCGGTGAGGTCGAGGGTGTCGGGGCCGACGCGGCCGGCCATGACCCGGCCGCTGGAAGCGCCGAGGTCGACCGCCGCGAAGGTCTTCGTACCGGCGCCGCTCATCGCAGGAAGGCTCCGGCGACCCCGGCGTCGACCGGGATGTGCAGTCCGGTGGTGTGGGTCAACTCGCCTCCCGTGAGGGCGAAGACGGCGTTGGCGACGTGTTCGGGCAGCACTTCCCGCTTGAGCAGAGTCCGTTGGGCGTAGAACTCGCCGAGCTTCTCCTCCTCGATCCCGTACGTCGCGGCGCGCTGGGCGCCCCAGCCACCGGCGAAGATGCCGGAGCCCCGGACCACGCCATCGGGGTTGACTCCGTTGACCCGGATACCGTCCTCGCCCAGTTCGGCTGCCAGCAGTCGAACTTGGTGGGCCTGGTCGGCCTTGGCGGCGGAGTAGGCGACGTTGTTCGGACCGGCGAAGACGGCGTTCTTCGAGGCGATGTAGACGAGGTCGCCACCGAAGCCCTGGGCGCGCATGACGCGGGCGGCCTCGCGGGCGACGAGGAAGGAACCCCTCGCCATGATGGCGTGCTGGAGGTCCCAGTCGCGGACCGTGGTATCGGCCAGGGGCTTGGAGATCGAGATGCCCGCGTTGTTGACCACCAGGTCGACGCCGCCGAAGGCGAGGGCCGCCGCCGCGAACGCGCCGGCCACCTGCTCCTCGCTGGTGACGTCGACCGTGACGGCCACCGCCCGGTCGGGGCCGCCGAGTTCCTCGGCGACGGCGGCCCCGCTCTTCGCGTCCAGGTCCGCGACGACCACGCAGGCGCCTTCCGCGACGAGGCGGCGGGCGATGGCCCGGCCGATGCCGCTGCCCGCGCCGGTCACCAGGGCGACCCGGGTGGCCAGCGGCTTCGGCTTCGGCATCCGGCGGAGTTTGGCCTCCTCCAGGGCCCAGTATTCGATGCGGAACTTCTCCGCCTCCTCGATCGGCGCGTAGGAGGAGACGGCTTCCGCGCCGCGCATCACGTTGATGGCGTTGAGGTAGAACTCGCCCGCCACGCGCGCGGTCTGCTTGTCCTTGCCGAAGCTGAACATCCCCACCCCGGGGACCAGCACGATCGCCGGGTCGGCGCCCCGCATCGGGGGCGAGCCGGGCTCCGCGTGGCGCGCGTAGTAGGCGGCGTACTCCTCCCGGTAGGCGGCGTGCAGCTCGCCCAACCGCTCGACGGCACGGGCCGGTTCGACGTTCGGCGGCAGGTCGAGGACCAGGGGCCTGACCTTCGTCCGCAGGAAGTGGTCCGGGCAGGAGGTGCCCAGGGCCGCGAGCCTCGGGTGTTCGGTGCGGGCGAGGAAGTCCAGCACCGCCGCGGAGTCGTCGAAGTGCCCCACCTGAGGGCGGTCCCGGGAGGCGAGGGCGCGTACGTACGGGGCGAGGGAGGCGGCCCGCTCACGGCGCCGGGCCTCGGGCAGCGCCTCGTACCCCTCGATCACCGGTCCGAACGGTTCGGACCTGCCCCGCTCGGCCAGGAACGTCTCGGCGGTGCGGATGATGCGGAGCGCGTTGGCCTCGCACTCCTCGGAGGTCGCGCCCCAGGCGGTGATGCCGTGGCCGCCCAGGACGCAGCCGATGGCCTGCGGGTTCGCCTCCTTCACCGCGGCGATGTCCAGGCCGAGTTGGAATCCGGGGCGTCGCCAGGGAACCCAGGCGACGGTGTCGCCGAAGCAGTCGGCGGTCAGCTTCTCCCCGTCGGCGGCGCAGGCCAGCGCGATCCCGGAGTCGGGGTGCAGGTGGTCGACGTGCGGGGCGTCGACGAGGCCGTGCATGGCGGTGTCGATGGAGGGGGCCGCGCCGCCCTTGCCGTGCAGGCAGTAGTCGAACGCGGCGACCATCTCGTCCTCGCGCTCCACCCCCGCGTAGACGCCGCGCAGCGCGCGGAGCCGGTCGAGGCGGAGCACGGCGAGCCCTTCGGCGGTGAGGGTGCCGAGGTCGCCGCCGGAGCCCTTGACCCACATCAGCTCGACGTCGTCGCCGGTGACCGGGTCGGGCGCGGAGCCCTTGGCCGAGGCATTGCCGCCCGCGTAGTTCGTGTTGCGGGGGTCGGAGCCGAGCCGGTGGGAGCGGGCCAGAAGCGCTGCGGCTTCGGGGTGGAGTGCCATGGGGTTCCTCGGGGTCCTTCGCTGAGGGAGGGGCG
>NZ_JAFEUF010000256.1 GCF_016901035.1 Streptomyces durocortorensis | reverse complement strand
GGCTGGCCTCCGCCGGGCGCTCGGCGTCGGTGGGGGGGATGGCCGGTGGGATGGGAGGTCTGTTGGAGTCAGTCGACGGTGACCACGACGGAGTGCCAGCCGCTCGCACCGTCGGGCACGGTCTTCGTCCGCTTCTCGGTCTGCGTCTCGCCGGTCCCGTCCGTGGCACGGACGGTCAGGGTGTGGCCACCGGGGGTCGCCTTCCACGGATAGGTCCACTGGCGCCAGGTGTCGACGGTGGCCTGCTCGGCGAGTTGGGCGGGCTTCCAGGGGCCGTCGTCCACGCGGATCTCGACCTTCTCGATGCCCCGGTGCTGGGCCCAGGCCACCCCGGCGACCATGACCGTGCCGGCCTCCGGGCGGCCGAAGGGCTTGGGGGTGTCGATCCGGGACTGGGTCTTGATCGAGGCCTCGCGGGCCCACTTGCGCTTCACCCAGTACGCGTCGTACGCGTCGAACGTGGTGAGCTCGATGTCCTCGATCCACTTGCAGGCCGAGACGTACCCGTACAGGCCGGGCACGAGCATGCGGACGGGGAACCCGTTGACGAAGGGCAGCGGTTCACCGTTCATGCCGACGGCGAGCATCGCGTCCCGGCCGTCCATGACGTCCTCGACGGGGGTGCCGAGCGTCATGCCGTCCACCGAGCGGGCGATGATCTGGTCCGCCTTTCCGCCCCGGGACGGCGGCTTGACGCCCGCCTCCTTGAGCAGGTCGGCGAGGCGTACGCCGATCCACCGGGCGTGGCCGATGTAGGGGCCGCCGACCTCGTTGGAGACGCAGCAGAGAGTGATCTCGCGTTCGATCAGCGGTCGGTCCAGCAGGTCCTGGTAGGTGAACTCCAGGTCCCGGCGCACGCCTTCGCCGTGGATCCGCAGCCGCCAGCTGTTCGCGTCGACCTTGGGAATCACCAGGGCGGTGTCGACCCGGTAGAACGTGTCGTTGGGCGTGGTGAACGAAGGGAGGCCGGGAACCCGCAGCTGCGCTCCCGCCGGGATCGGGCGGGCGGGCGAGGCCGGGGCGGGCAGCGTGACGGCCTCACGCGATGCGACGGCGTCCTGGGCGCTGCGGCCGTTCAGCGTCCGGCCGACCGCTCCCGCGGCGGTGGAGGCGGCGGCCGCCGCGGTGGCGGCGATGAGGAAGCCGCGCCGGTCCCAGCCGGACTCGTCGTCCTGCTCCTCCCCCGCGATCCGGCGAGGCCGGGTGAGTCTGCCGACGAGGACGTACAGCAGAACCGCCCCGGCCACCGCGCCCACGAGCGACGGGAGCCCGTCCACCACGCCGGTGGAGTCCGGGCGGCTGACGGCCGAGGCGACACCGACCACCCCGAAGGCGAGGACGGCGGCGGAGCCGGTACGGCGGTGACGGAGCGCCAACAGGCCGACGACGACCGCGAAGAGGGCGAGGGTGACGACGATGCCCAGTTGCAGGACGAACTTGTCGTTCTCGCCGAAGTTCCGGATCGCCCAGTCCTTCACTCCGGCGGGCGTCCGGTCGATGGCCGCTCCGCCGACCGCTGTCACGGGGCTCGCCTCCGGCCTGACGGCCGCCGAGACGAGTTCGGCGACGGTCAGGGCGGCGAATCCCGCCAGCAGTCCGCTCAGGGCTGCCAGCGTGTCGCGGGTCAGGGCTGTCCGGGTGATCCTCACGGTCGTCATTCGGAGCCGTGGGACCGGCGGATTGGTTCGCGTTCCGGATCGGCCCGGAACGCGAACCGCCCCGGCGGGCGCGGGGCCTGCCGGGGCGGAGCCATGAAGCGGTCAAACTGTCATGCCGTCATGGGCGCATGCGCGCACGCGCGCATGCGGTGAAGCGGACTGCGAAGGGTCAGGCGAGGGACGCGATCGCGTTGTTGAACGTGGCGGACGGGCGCATGACCGCCGCGGCCTTGACCGGGTCGGGCTGGAAGTAGCCGCCGATCTCGGCCGGGGAGCCCTGCACCGCGATGAGTTCGGCGACGATGGTCTCCTCCTGCTCGGCCAGCGTCTTGGCGAGCGGCGCGAACGCCTCGGCGAGCTTGGCGTCGTCGGTCTGATGCGCCAGCTCCTGGGCCCAGTAGAGGGCCAGGTAGAAGTGGCTGCCGCGGTTGTCGATGCCGCCGAGGCGACGGCTCGGGGACTTGTCCTCGTTGAGGAAGGCGCCCGTCGCCCGGTCCAGGGTGTCGGCGAGGACCTGGGCCCGCGCGTTGTCCGTGGTGGTCGCCAGGTGCTCGAAGCTGACCGCGAGGGCCAGGAACTCGCCCAGGCTGTCCCAGCGGAGGTAGTTCTCCTTGACGAGCTGCTGGACGTGCTTGGGGGCCGAGCCGCCCGCGCCGGTCTCGAAGAGGCCGCCGCCGTTCATCAGCGGGACCACGGAGAGCATCTTGGCGCTGGTGCCCAGCTCCAGGATCGGGAAGAGGTCGGTGAGGTAGTCACGCAGCACGTTGCCGGTGACGGAGATGGTGTCCTCGCCGCGGCGGATGCGCTCCAGGGAGAAGGCGGTGGCCTCGACCGGGGACTTGATCGAGATGTCCAGGCCGTCCGTGTCGTGGTCGGCGAGGTACGTCTTGACCTTGGCGATCAGGTTGGCGTCGTGCGCACGGGTCTCGTCCAGCCAGAACACGGCCGGGTTGCCGGTGGCGCGGGCGCGGGTGACGGCGAGCTTGACCCAGTCCTGGATGGGCAGGTCCTTGGTCTGGCACATCCGGAAGATGTCGCCGGCGCCGACGGCCTGCTCCAGCACGACCGCGCCGCTCGCGTCGACGACGCGCACGGTGCCGGTGGCGGGGATCTCGAAGGTCTTGTCGTGGCTGCCGTACTCCTCGGCCTTCTGCGCCATCAGACCGACGTTGGGCACCGAGCCCATGGTGGCGGGGTCGAAGGCGCCGTTGGCGCGGCAGTCGTCGATGACGACCTGGTAGACACCGGCGTAGCTGCTGTCCGGGAGGACGGCGATGGTGTCGGCCTCGTCACCGTCCGGGCCCCACATGTGACCCGAGGTGCGGATCATGGCCGGCATGGAGGCGTCGACGATGACGTCACTGGGGACGTGCAGGTTGGTGATGCCCTTGTCGGAGTCGACCATCGCGAGGGCCGGGCCCTCGGCCAGCTCGGCCTCGAAGGACGCCTGGATCTCGGCGCCGACGTCCGGCAGCGAGCCGAGGCCCTTGAGGATGCCGCCCAGGCCGTCGTTGGGGGTGAGGCCGGCGGCGGCGAGCTGCTCGCCGTACTTGGCGAAGGTGTTCGGGAAGAAGGCGCGGACCGCGTGGCCGAAGATGATCGGGTCGGAGACCTTCATCATGGTGGCCTTCAGGTGCACGGAGAACAGCACGCCCTCGGCCTTGGCACGGGCGACCTGCGCCGTGAAGAACTCGCGCAGCGCGGCGACGCGCATGACGGCCGCGTCGACGACCTCGCCCTTGAGGACGGGTACGGACTCACGGAGCACGGTGGTCGTGCCGTCGTCGCCGTGCAGCTCGATGCGGAGCGTGCCGTCCTCGGCGATGACCGCGGACTTCTCGGTGGAACGGAAGTCGTCGACGCCCATGGTGGCGACGTTCGTCTTCGAGTCGGCCGTCCAGGCGCCCATGCGGTGCGGGTGGGCCTTGGCGTAGTTCTTGACGGAGGCGGGGGCGCGGCGGTCGGAGTTGCCCTCGCGCAGCACCGGGTTCACGGCGCTGCCCTTGACCTTGTCGTAGCGGGCGCGGACGTCCTTGTCCTCGTCGGTCCGCGGGTCGTCCGGGTAGTCCGGGAGCGCGTAGCCCTGCTCCTGGAGCTCGGCGATGGCGGCCTTGAGCTGCGGGATCGACGCCGAGATGTTCGGCAGCTTGATGATGTTCGCGCCGGGCGTCCTGGCCAGCTCGCCCAGCTCGGCGAGTGCGTCATCGATACGCTGCTCGGCCTTCAGCCGCTCCGGGAAACTGGCGATGATCCGGCCCGCGAGGGAGATGTCACGGCGCTCGACCGTGACGCCTGCGGTCGAGGCGTAGGCCTCGATCACGGGCAGGAACGAGTACGTCGCCAGGGCAGGGGCCTCGTCGGTGTGCGTATAGATGATGGTCGAGTCAGTCACCGGGTGCTCCGCTCCACGTCTGCAACATTGCTTGACATCAAGATATCTCTTCGTGGGGCGGGGCTCCACAAGGCCCCCGCACAGCTTTACGCACCGTGGCGCGTCAGGGCCCCGGGGCCCGGCCGTCGCCGCCCCACGACCGGGGCTCGACCAGCCCGGACTCGTACGCGAAGACCACGAGCTGGGCCCGGTCGCGGGCACCGAGCTTGATCATCGCGCGGCTCACACGGGTCTTGGCGGTGAGGGGACTGACCACCATGTGGACGGCGATCTCCCGGCTGGCACTGCTCGCGGCGCGGGCTGTGCCAGCCGGACCGCATCACGGCCGAGGACGTGAAGGCCTGGCGGGTGCCGTTCACCGATCACTGCCTGGTCCACCTGGTGGCGTTCGGGGCGATGCCGGCCGTGGAACGGGTGGAGGCGGAACTGACGGAGGCCGCCCGCGCGATGTGAGCGTGAGCCCTCGGACCGGCGGGCCGGGCGGTGCGGGCTCGAGACCTCAGACCGGCGGCCGGTGCTCGAACCAGCGCCGGTCGTCCTCCAACTGGGCGGCGAGCGCGATCAGCCGCTCCTCGCTGCGGGAGGGGCCGAGCAGTTGGGCCCCGACCGGGAGGCCGGAGCGGGTGAAGCCGGCCGGGACGTTCACCCCGGGCCAGCCGAGGACGTTCCACGGCCAGGCGTAGGGGCAGGCGGCCGTCATCGCGAGGTCGGTGCGCCAGGCGCTCAGGTCGTCGAACCTGCCGATCCGGGGCGGCGGGGCGGCCGTGGTCGGGGTGAGGAGCACATCGAACCCGGAGACGTCGAAGAGGGCGCCGATCCTGCGGTGCTGGCGCACTTCGCGGGCGCGGGCGGCCCTGACCACCCGCCCGCCCAGCCGCGTACCGGTCCGCAGGGCGCTGCGGGTGCGCGGGTCGAGCAGGGCCGGTTCGGGGTGCCGGGCGGCGAATTCGGCGATGCCCGCGGTGGCGCGGGGCACGAAGGCGAGGCCGATCAGCCCGTACCGGGGCCGGGCCTCCTCGACGTGGTGGCCGAGCCGGGCCAGGGTGTCGGCGAGCGCGGTGACCGCCCGGCGCACCTCGGGGTCGGGTCCTGCGCCGGTGAGGGTGAGCGGGGGACGCCAGGCCAGGGCGATACGCAGGCGGCCCCGGTCGCGGCGGGAGGCGTCGGCGGCGCGCACGGCGGGCGGGCGGTGGAAGTCCTCGGGGTGGGCTCCGGCGACCGCGTCCAGCAGCAGCGCGGCGTCGGCGACCGTACGGGCGAGGGGGCCGTTCACGGTGAGGCCCTGGAAGGCGTCGTAGTTCGGGTGGACCGAGACGCGTCCGCGCTGCGGTTTGATGCCGACGAGGTGCGTCCACGCGGCGGGGATGCGCACGGATCCGGCCCCGTCCGAGCCGAGGGCGGCGGGGACGAGCCCGGCGGCGACGGCGGCGGCCGATCCGCCGGAGGAGCCGCCCGGGGTGTGCGCGGTGTTCCACGGGTTGCGGGTGGCGCCGAAGCCGGGGCCCTCGGTGAAGGGCCACTGGCCCAGCTCGCAGGAGTTGGTCTTACCCACGACGACGGCTCCGGCGGCGCGCAGCCGGCGGACCGCCTCGCTGTCCGTCGCGGCCGGAGGCCGTTCGCCGTCGCAGCCGAAGTGCGTGGGCAGGCCCGCAACGTCGGTGTCGTCCTTGACGGCGACCGGCACGCCCAGGAGCGGCAGCCGCTCCCCCGCCGCGAGCCTGCGGTCGGCCTCCGCGGCCTCGGCGAGGGCGGCTTCGGCGCGCAGGTGGCGGAAGGCGTTGAGGGTGGGCTGCGTGGCCTCGATCCGGTCGAGGGCGTCGGCCACGAGTGCGGTGGAGGTGACGGTGGCGTCGGCGAGCCGGCGGGCGCTCTCCGCGAGTCCGGGGAGCGGCGGCGGGACGGGGGCGGCCGGGCGCGGGGCGCGACCGGGCTCCCGCACGGCCGGGCCGGTCTGCTCGGTGCGTCCCGCTTCGGTCGGCTCCGCTTCGGTCGGCTCCGCTTCGGTGGGCTCCGCTGAGGACATGGGCGTGCCGCCTCCCTCGGGTCGCGGGGCCGACCGGTCGTCCCGGCTGCACCCACACGTACTTACTGGAGGGTAACGAGAGGAGGCGGCACGCTCAACCGGTCCGGCTGTTCCGGCCGTTCCGGCCGTTGCCGACTACGCGCCCGGTGTCAGGGGCGCACGTGGATCTCGCCGATTCCGGTGCCGATCTTGCCGCAGTGGGCGGTGGACTGGCCGGACTCGCCGGGCCTGAGGGTGACGTGGTTGCCGTCGACGTCCGGGGCCCAGCCGCAGACCAGATGGACCCAGAAGGTCTGCGTCTGGCTGCCGTTGTTGCGACAGAGGGCGAAGCCCGTGTACTCGTCGATGGCGTGCTTGCCGGTGTCGCAGGACAGGCCGGGCGGGATCGCGGCCGGGGCTGCGGTCGCGGTCGCCGACGTGACCGAGACCGCCAGCGCGGACACCGTCGCCGTGGCGGCCAGCGCCCGCAGGACGGACCGGGAGCGCTTCCCCGTGGCCTTGCCGCCCTTGCTCCTCGTCCCCGTGAACAGGTTCATCGATGGTCTCCTTCATGCTGCGTGCGGACGTGATCCCGGGCGGGATCACCGCAGCTCTGCCCACGCTCCGTGGTCGAAAACACCGTGGCGCTTCACTCTCCGTACGCGCGCCGGGCGGCGCCCCCACTCCCGGCGTACGCTCGAATGTGCTGGTCATCCTGGTTCGTACGCCCTGACCGGGGCCTTTTCGAGGAGGCGACGTGAGCGGACACCGATGGGCCGCCCGGGCGGCCGCGGGTGCGGCGGCCGTCGCTCTCACCGTCACGGGTGGCACACTCGCGCAGGCTGACGACGACATCGACGCGCTCCCCGCAGAGGAGATCGCCGAACGCGCGCGCGACGCCCTGGCCGGCGTCGACTCCCTGCATCTGAGCGCGCGCGGCAGCACCGACGGGACCGGGGAGAACATGAGCGTCGACCTCACGCTCGACCGGGACGGGAACTGCGCGGGCGGGGTCGACATGGGCGACGACGGTTCGGTGGAGATCGTGAAACGCGGCGACGACGTCTGGCTGAAGCCGGACGCCGCCTTCTGGAAGAACCATGTGCCGATCGGCGGCTCCACCTTCGACGCGATCCTCGACGGCCGGTACATGAAGGCCTCGGCCGACGACCCCCGGCTGCTGGAAGTGACCGAGGTCTGCGACCTCGACACGTTCCGCAAGCTGATCACGGACAACGTCGGCACCGCCGACCTCGACTCCCTGACGAAGGGTGCCAAGACCGACGTGAACGGCGCGCCCACGGTCCCGGTGACCCGGGCCGAGGGCGGGGAGCGCCTGACGGCCTACGTGGCCGCCGAGGGCACGCCGTACCCGGTGCGCATCACCGTGCGGAACGCCGACGAGGAAGGGACCGTGGACTTCTCCGGCTTCGACCGGCCGGTGCCCACGGCCATCCCCTCGGCGGACGAGACGGTGGACGTCACGGCCCTGCTGGGCCGCAGCATCAAACCGGTGTAGCGGGCCGGGTCGTCGACCGCCGCGTCAGCGCCACGTACAACAGCAGCGAGGAGGCGAGCCCGACCGCCCAGCCGTAGTCGGCCAGCGGCTTCAGGAACGGGATGAGACCGTCGGCGGGGAAGGGGCCCTTTCCGGGAGCCGAGTGCGAGCCGCCCACCGCGAGGACGCCGCCGACCGCGAAGGCCACCACCGCCCGCCAGTTCCAGCCGCTCCGGTACCAGTACCGGCCGCCCGGCCGGTAGAGATCGGGCAGGTCGAGGACGGTGCGGCGGACGATCCAGTAGTCGGCGATCAGGATGCCCGCCACCGTACCGAGCAGGCCGCCGACCAGGCCAAGCCACGTGAAGATGTACAGCTCGGGCGTCTCGGTGAGCTTCCACGGCATGATGACGACCCCGATCACGCCCGTGATCAGCGCCCCGGTCCGGAAACTGATGAACCTCGGTGCGAGGTTCGCCAGGTCGTACGCCGGTGAGACCACGTTCGCCGCGATGTTCACCGAGATCGTCGCGATCAGCACGGTGACCAGACCGAAGACGAGCCCGAAGACGTTGTCGGTCCGGGCGACGAGCTGGACCGGATCCCAGATGGCCACCCCGTACACCGCCTGCGATCCGGAGGTGACGAAGACGGAGAGCAGGGCGAAGAACGTCATCGTGGTCGGCAGCCCGAGCGATTGACCGCGGATCTGGGCGCGTTGGCCCGCGCCGAAGCGGGTGAAGTCGGGGATGTTGAGGGAGAGCGTCGACCAGAAGGCGATCATGCCCATCAGCGAAGGGAAGAAGACCGGCCAGAAGTCGGCGCCCCAGCCGAGCGCGGACGGCTGGTCCAGCAGCGGGCCGAAGCCGCCCGCCTTGACCGCCACCCAGACCAGCAGGACCACCGCTCCGACCAGGACGAACGGAGCCGCCCAGTTCTCGAAGCGGCGCAGGGTGTCCATCCCCCGGTAGATGATGGCCAGTTCGAGCGCCCAGAAGAGGACGAAGCAGAGCCACAGCGTCCAGGGCTGCCCGCCGATCTCCGCCGCGCCGGCCCAGCCGCCGAAGATCTTGCCGAGCAGCGTGAAGATACCGACGCCGCCGATCCAGGTCTGGATGCCGAACCACGCGCAGGCGACGGCGGCCCGGATCAGGGCGGGCAGATTGGCGCCGCGCAACCCGAAGGAGGCGCGGGCCAGGACCGGGAAGGGGATGCCGTACTTGGGCCCGGCGTGGCCGGTGAGCAGCATCGGCGCGAGCACGATCACATTGGCGAGCGCGATGGTGAACACGGCCTGTTTCCAGTCCATGCCGAGCGCCACCAGGCCGGAGGCGAGCAGCCAGGACGGGATGTTGTGGGCCATGCCGATCCACAGGGCCGCGAAGTTGTACGTCGTCCAGGTGCGCTGCTCCACGGGGACGGGCAACAGGTCGTCGTTGGCGAAGCGGGGGTCGTCGGGGAGCTGTCCGGGGGCGAGTTCGACCCGGCCGGAGGCGGCCGGGCCGGGTATCGCGTCCGGGGGC
>NZ_JAFEUF010000255.1 GCF_016901035.1 Streptomyces durocortorensis | reverse complement strand
GCCCCGTGCCCGGCATGGCCGCCCCCGCCGCTCCTTGCCACCGCCGGGGCCATCGCCACGGCCATGTAGACCATGGCCAGCGAGCCGACGAGGTGGTGGAGGTGGTGGCCGCCGCGCAGGGCGGGCCGCAGCGCCCGCAGCGCGGCCGCGCCGAACAGCACCGCGTACACCGCCCAGGACCAGGCCGGGGGCGACAGCACCGCCGCTGGGACGGCCATCGCCGCCATCCCGAAACCCATGAGCGCCTCCGAGCGCGCGGTGCGGCGCTCCTGAGGCGTCCCCGTGCGGGTGCGCAGGAGGCAGTAGGCGCCGCTCACCGCGCACAACGCCATCAGCAGCCAGCCGGTCGAAGCCCCTCCGTGCACGGCGCGCCTCCCCCTGATCGGACGTACGGCACTTTGCGGGTCGCCCCATCGCTGCCCAGGCCGACGCCGCCGAACCCGGCGCACAGGGGAGTGAAGGGAGCGCGCCGAGGCCCACCGGGGGCGCTCCGGGTCGCGTTACGCTCGACCGCACGCGCGACAGCGGCCGTACGTACGGCGGCACGCAGGTTCGTACGGCAGCAGAGAAGCTAGAGAAGCGAAGCAGAGAAACGGAGAGCCCCACCATGGACACCGCCACGCCCGACGCGGCCCGGCTGACCTTCCGCGACGCGACCGAGGCCGACGTCCCGGCGCTGGTGGCCCTGATCGAATCCGCCTACCGCGGTGACTCCAGTCGCACCGGCTGGACCACCGAGGCGGACATCCTCCAGGGGCAGCGGACCGACGAGCAGGGCGTGCGCGACGTCATCGGCGCTCCGGAGAGCAGGCTCCTGGCGGTCGAGCGCGGCGGCGAACTCATCGCCTGCTGCCAGCTCGAACACCGGGGCGACGCGGCCTACTTCGGCATGTTCGCGGTGCGGCCCGGCCTTCAGGGCGGCGGACTCGGCAAGGTGATCATCGCCGAGGCGGAGCGCACCGCGAAGGAGAGCTGGAGCGTCGACGAGATGCACATGACGGTGATCTCGGTGCGCGAGGACCTGATCGCCTGGTACGAGCGCCGCGGCTACCGCCGTACGGGAGCGCTCACCCCGTTCCCGTACGGCGACGAGCGCTTCGGTGTCCCGCAGCGCGACGACCTGGCCTTCGAACTGCTGGTCAAGAACATCTGACGGGCCGCCGGGGCGATTCCGGCGCGCCCCTACGCGGTGAAGCGCCCGGTGCGGCGGATCTCGGGGAAGTCGGTCGTCGCGCCGTCCAGGTTCAGGGCGCGGGCCAGGCGCAGCTGGTCCTGGGTGTTCACCACCCAGCCGATCACTTTCAGGCTCTCGGCGTGCGCCTGCTCCACCACCTCCAGGGTGAGGCGGCGGATGTTCAGCGCGAGCGTCGCCGCGCCCGCCGCCTTCGCCCGGTCCACCACGTCCGCGCCCCAGCGGCTGGCGATCAGGACCGTCCGTACGCCGGGCACCAGCCGGGCGATCTCGGTGACGGCCTCGTCGTGGAACGAGGACACCTCCACCCGGCCGACGAGTTCGCGCTCCCGGATCACGTCCGCCAGCGCGCGGGCCGCCGCCACGTCCTTGATCTCCGCCTGGAGCGGGGAGGAGACGGCCTCCAGCACCTCTTCGAAGACGGGGATCCGCTCGCCCTGACCGGCGTCGAGCTCGCGCAGCTCCGCCAGGGTCTTGGTCGCGATCGGCCCGGTCCCGTCCGTGGTGCGGTCCACGTCCGTGTCGTGCATCACGGCGAGCGCGCCGTCCTTGCTGAGATGGAGATCCAGCTCGATGGCGTCCATCCCGGACGCCTCGGCGCGGACGAAGGAGCGCAGCGTGTTCTCGGGCTCGACGCCCATCACTCCGCGATGACCCAGGGTGAGAAATGACAAGGCGACCTCGTTTCCGTCGGCGGCTTCCCGTCGACTGCTCCTGCCCGCGCTGAGGTACGGCAATACGGCACTGGGGAGGGTAACGGCCCGGGCGCGCGATGTCCCCCGCCGTGCGGACCCGGTCGCCCGGCTCCGAGCGACGCTGCGGGAACTGCACCCCTACCCGGCATCCGACAGGAAAAACAGCGGTGACCACGGGGGGTACGCAGGATAATTTTCAGGCCTCCACTTGTGGGGAGGAACCTCGCACGGCTACGGTGAATCCACGCGAGGTTCTCCCGTGGAGGAAGTGTTATGACGGAAATTCTTGTGCACGACGCCACCGACGGCGCGATAGCTACGGCCCAGCGGGTCGTCGAGCACCCGGCCTGGCCCGTGCTCAGGGATGCCGTCGAGGAGATCCGCCCCTGGCAGTCCAAGGACGGCTCCATCGACTTCGAGGCGGAGGGCGCCCCGTCCCCGGCCGACGTCGAGCGCGTCCTCGACCGGGTGATCGGCGCGGTCGAGGAGCTGTCCCCGCTCCTCCCGCACGACGCCGCCTACCACCGCGCGCTCGTCACCGACCTGCGCCGCTGGGCCGCCGACGGCTTCCGCGTCCCCGACTTCCTGGACTCCCTGCTGGCCTTCCAGCCCGCGAAGATGCGGGCCGACGGCCTCCAGCACCTCGTCGTCTTCGCGATGTACACGCAGAACGGCAACCCCGACCGCAACCTCGAAGCGGTCGTGCTGAAGATGGTCTGGCCCGAGTGGCTCGCCGACCTGGAGGCGGACCGCTACGACAACCCGCTCTTCTGCGGCATCACCTTCGAGGACTTCACCTCCGGCTACGACACCAACTCCGCGGTGCTCTTCCCGGAGACCATCGCCGTGCGCGAGGCCCCCGAGCGCTTCAGCTGGGGCGGCATCTTCTGCGACCGCGAGGCCGCCCGCTTCCGCCGCGTCACCGAGGCCTCCGTCGAGCTGCTCGGCCTGGAGCTGCCCGAGGACATCCGCGAGATGATCGGCGACCAGCAGCGCTGCGAGCAGGCTTTCGTCCTGTGGGACATGGTCCACGACCGCACCCACAGCCACGGCGACCTGCCGTTCGACCCGTTCATGATCAAGCAGCGCCAGCCGTTCTGGATGTACGGCCTGGAGGAGCTGCGCTGCGACCTCACCGCCTTCAAGGAGGCCGTGAAGCTGGAGTCCGAGGGCAACGCCCACGGTCGTGACGTGCAGTACGCCGTCCTCTTCGACCGGATGTTCCGATTCCCCGTCTCCGGTGAGCGCGTCCGCAACTACGACGGCCTCGGCGGCCAGCTGCTCTTCGCCTACCTCCACAAGCACGACGTCGTCCGCTGGACCGACAACACCCTGAAGATCGACTGGGACCGTGCCCCGCAGGTCACCAACCAGCTCTGCGGCGAGATCGAGCAGCTCTACCGCGACGGCATCGACCGCCCCAAGCTGGTCCACTGGTTCGCCGCGTACGACCTCGTCTCCACCTACCTCGCCCCGCACCCGGGATCCCGCTGGGCCAAGGGCCCCGACGCCCTCGACCTCACACTTCCTCCTCGCAAGCTCGTCGACGACGTGCTTCCGGACGAGTTTCCCCTGAGCATGTTCTATGAGGCGCTCGCCAAGAAGCTGAAGCACGTGATTGCCTCCACCAAGGGAATCACCGCGGCGAACGACGAGCGGGCAGCCGCGTGAACCATTCTCCCGAGGAGGCGGTGGCCATGAACGGAAACGGCACGGGCGAGGGGACCGGTGTGCTCGAAGGAGCCGTGGTCGCGGTCGCCGGAGCGGCCGGCCCCGCCGGACGCGCGACGCTGCTGCGGCTCGCCGAGGCGGGCGCCACGGTCGTCGGCTGCGACGCGAACCCCGAGCGGCTCGCCGAGGCGGTGGACGCCGCCCGGTACGCCCACGGGGGCGCGACCGTCACCGGCGAGACCGTCGACCTGCTCGACCTCGACGCCACCCGGGACTGGGCCAAGCGCACCGAGGCGGAGTTCGGCCGCATCGACGGCCTGGTCCACCTCGTCGGCGGCTGGCGCGGCAGCAAGTCGTTCCAGGAGACCGTCCTGTCCGACTGGGACGCCCTGGAGAAGCTGCTCATCCGCACCGTCCAGTCGACCACGCTGGCCTTCCAGGAGGCCCTGGAGCGCAGCGACAAGGGCCGTTACCTCCTGATCAGCGCCGCCGGGGCCAGCAACCCCACCGCGGGCAACGCCGCCTACTCCGCCGCCAAGGCCGCGGCCGAGGCGTGGACCCTCGCGCTCGGCGACGCCTTCCGCAAGGCGGGGGGCGAGGACGGGCCTCGTACCGCTGCTGCGATCCTGGTGGTCAAGGCACTGGTGAACGACGCCATGCGCGCCGAGCGGCCCCATGCGAAATTCGCGGGCTTCACCGACGTCACGGAGCTGGCACGGGCCATCGCCGGCGTCTGGGACGAGCCCGCCCCCGAAGTGAACGGAAAGCGCCTGTGGCTGACCCCGCAACCGTGAGGACCGACGCGCGACGTCACCACGACCCGCAGGTACGCGGCTTCGCCAGTGACAACTACGCCGGAGCGCACCCGGAGGTCCTCGCGGCCATCGCGCTGGCCAACGGCGGCCACCAGGTCGCCTACGGCGAGGACGACTACACCGGCCACCTCCAGCGCGTCATGCACAGCCACTTCGGCCCCACCGCCGAGGCCTTCCCGGTCTTCAACGGCACCGGAGCCAACGTGGTCGCCCTCCAGGCGCTCACCGACCGCTGGGGAGCGGTCATCTGCGCCGAGTCCGCGCACATCAACGTGGACGAGGGCGGCGCGCCCGAGCGGATGGGCGGGCTGAAGCTCCTCACCGTGCCCACCCCGGACGGCAAGCTCACCCCCGAGCTCATCGACCGGCAGGCGTACGGCTGGGACGACGAGCACCGGGCGATGCCGCAGGTCGTCTCGATCACCCAGAACACCGAGCTGGGCACCGTCTACACTCCCGACGAGATCCGCGCCATCTGCGACCACGCCCACGAGCGCGGCATGAAGGTGCACCTCGACGGGGCCCGGATAGCCAACGCCGCCGCCTCGCTGGACGTGCCGATGCGGACGTTCACCAACACGGTCGGCGTCGATGTGCTGTCCTTCGGCGGCACGAAGAACGGCGCGCTGTTCGGCGAGGCCGTCGTCGTGCTCAACCCGGACGCCGTCCGGGCGATGAAGCATCTGCGCAAGCTCTCCATGCAGCTCGCCTCCAAGATGCGCTTCGTCTCCGTCCAGCTGGAGGCGCTGCTCGCCAAGGACCTGTGGCTGCGCAACGCCCGGCACGCCAACGCCATGGCCCAGCGCCTCGCCGAGGGCGTCCGGGCGATCGGCGGGGTGGAGATCCTCTACCCGGTCCAGGCCAACGCCGTGTTCGCCCGGCTGCCGCACGCGGTCAGCGAGCGGCTCCAGGAGCGCTTCCGCTTCTACTTCTGGGACGAGGCGGCCGGGGACGTCCGCTGGATGTGCGCGTTCGACACCCGCGAGGACGACGTCGACGCCTTCCTCCAGGCGCTCAAGGAAGAGATGGCGCGCTAGCACACACCCCTCGCGCCTTGCATGAGTATGCGGCCGACCGGAAATCGATAGACTTCCGGCCCCCCGCTTCGTACGCTCTCCCATCATGGAGCTGACGCAGCAGTCCCCGGACATCGACGCGTACCTGGCCGCCGACGAGGTCATCGACCACGATCATCCCCAGGTGAGGGAAACGGCGGCCCGCCTCGCGCCCGACACTGACGCCGCATACCCATACGCGCGGGCCGCCTTCGAGTTCGTCCGCGACACCGTCGCGCACTCCGCCGACTCGGGGGACCAGCGCGTCACCTGGCGCGCCTCCGAGGTGCTCGCCACCCGTAACGGCATCTGCCACGCGAAGTCCATCGCCCTCGTGGCCCTGTTGCGGGCCCGCTCCATCCCGGCCGGTCTCTGCTACCAACGTCTCGCCGGCGGCGACGGAACGAACCCGATGCTCCACGGCCTGGTCGCGCTGCGGCTGCCCGGGGCCGAGCGCTGGGCGCGGGTCGATCCCCGGGGCAACAAGCCGGGCGTCGACGCCCGGTTCTCGCTGGAGAACGAGCGGCTGGCATGGGTGGTACGCGAGGAGTTCAATGAAATCGACTATCCGGTAATCTGCGCTGCACCACCCGAGGCGCTCCTCCAGGCGTTCAGGAGCGCCCGGGACCGTTCGGAGCTCTGGCGGAACCTTCCCGCGGGACTCTGAACCCACCCGACGCCCCGCACCACCGCACCACGTCACCGCACCGGCAACGCAGTAACGCAGTAAGGCAGACGATGACCCTCACGCTCACCGTGTCCGACGAGGTGCGCACGCTCGCACCGAGCTTCACCCATGTCGCCGTCGAGGCGCACGGCCTCGTCAACGGCCCCAGCGACGCACGCAGCTCCGCCCTGCTGGACGCCGCCGCCCGCAGGCTCACCGAGCGCCTGGACGGCCGCGCCCCGCACGAGGACCCGCACATGGTGGCCTGGCGCGCGGCCTACGGGGACTTCGGGGCCAAGCCGTCCCGCACCCGCAATTCGGCCGAGGCGCTCGCCCGCCGCGCCCTCGCCGACGGCGGACTGCCCCGGATCAACCTGCTGGTCGACGCCTACAACGCGATCAGCGTCGCCCACCTCGTCCCGGTCGGCGGCGAGGACACCGACCACATCAAGGGCGGAATGCGGCTGATCCGCGCGACGGGTGACGAATCGTTCCCCACCGTCGCCGGCGGCGAGGAGAGCCTGGAGCACCCCGAGCCCGGCGAAGTCGTCTGGTGCGACGACGAGAGCGTCACCTGCCGCCGCTGGAACTGGCGCCAGGGCGTACGCACGCGGCTCACCGAGGAGTCGGTCAACGCCCTCTTCCTGCTGGAGAGTCTCGCACCCATGACGAACGGCGAGCTCGACGCCGCGGGCGCCGAACTCGCCGCGACCCTGGAGCAGCTGAGCCCCGGCGCGCGGATCACCGTCCACGCACCGCGATGAAGTGAGAGCGACGCCGCCCCGCCCCCGGGGCGGCCGTCAGCCGAGCTCGCGCACCTCGGCGGGGGTCGGGGCCGTACCACCGAGATGGGCCGGCACCCACCAGGTGTCGCTCGCGTCCTTCGGGCGCACCGGGTAGGCGCGCTGCGCCGCCTCCAGCAGCTCCTGGACCCGCTCCCGCAGCCGCCGGGTGATGGCGCCCGCGTACTGGTCTGCGGGCGCCTCCACGGGCTCGCCGACCCGGATGGTGATCGGGATGTGGCTGCGCTGGAAGTTGCGCGGCCGCCCCTTCGTCCAGATGCGCTGCGTGCCCCAGAGCGCCATCGGGATCAGCGGAACCCCGGCCTCCTGGGCCAGGCGCGCGGCACCCGACTTGAAGCTCTTCAGCGTGAAGGACTGCGAGATGGTGGCCTCGGGGAACACACCGACGATCTCGCCGGAACGCAACGACTTCAGCGCGTGCGCGTAGGCGTCCTCGCCCTGCTTGCGGTCGACCGGGATGTGCTTCATTCCCCGCATCAGCGGACCGGAGATCTTGTGCCGGAAGACCGACTCCTTCGCCATGAACCGGACGAGCCGCTTCTGCGGAAGCGCGCCGAGGCCGGTGAAGACGAAGTCGAGATAGCTGATGTGATTGCTGACCAGCACCGCACCACCGGTCTTCGGGATGTGCTCCGAACCCTGAGTGTCGATCTTCAGGTCGAGCGCCTTGAACATGGTGCGAGCGGCGCCGATGACCGGTCGATAGACGAGTTCTGCCATCTGGGGAAGACCCTTCTTCAGTGCCTGGGGAGGGTTCTCCCGGCGGAAGTTACGCAGCCGTAGGTTTTCGGCATTGTGGCGATGGTGCCCCATGCGCGAGCCGCTGGCCAGTCCCGGCGGAGCCGGGGCGCGAGATTCTCGTCACGTGCGCGTCCCCCGGGAGCTGCGGGAATGCCCCGGTGGCGACCGGTGCTGACCCCTTACGAAGAGCTCTGATCAGGAGGCACCAGGTGGACCGCCGGACACACGGACAGCGACTCGACGCATCCCGACTCGGCGCGGAACTGGGGAAACGCGCGACGCTCGTCCAGTTCTCCAGCGCCTTCTGCCAGCCGTGCCGCGCCACCCGCCGCACGCTCATCGAGGTGGCCGGGATGGTCGACGGTGTCGCCCACATCGAGGTCGACGCCGAGGCCCACCTCGCCCTGGTGCGGGAGCTGGACATCACGAAGACGCCGACCGTCCTGGTGCTCGACGCCGAGGGGGAGGTGGTCCGCCGGGCAACCGGCCAGCCCCGCACGGTCGACGTCGTCGCGGCGCTGGGGCACGCCATATGACGGACCGTGACGCATCTCCCACATTGCGGAACGCCCTTGACTGCACCCACCACGCATCGTCAGTCTGACGTTATGCCGCCAGAACTCCTTCTCTACGGCCGGGTCCATGTGGATCTCGCACGCTACGCGAGTGCGCGCTGTCCGGGTGTCTGAGCACCCACGGACCCGTACGCCACTCCCGCAGAAGGACACCTCCATGACGGCAACGCCCGATGTCGCCCCCGCCCAGACGGCCGCCACGCCCGAACTCTTCCGCTCCGTCTTCCGCCGCCACGCCGCGGGCGTCGCTGTGATCACCGCCGCGGGGGAGCGCCCCGTCGGCTTCACCGCCACCTCGCTCACCTCCGTCGCCGCCGAGCCCCCGCTCATCTCCTTCGGCATCGGTACGTCGTCCTCCAGCTGGCCCGTGCTGTCCGAGACCGCGTACGTCGGCGTCCACATACTCGGCGAGCACCAGCGCGAGCTGGCCGCGACCTTCGCCCGCAGCGGGGCCGACCGTTTCGGCCCGTCGACCGACTGGAGCAGCGGCCCCGAAGGCGTTCCGCTGCTGGCGGACGTGTCCGCCTGGCTGGTCTGCCGGGTCGTGTCCCGCGTGCCGGCGGGGGACCACCGCATCGTCTTCGCCGAGGCCGTGGCAGGCTCACCCTCAGGGGCCGGCCGCCCGCTGGTCTACCACCAGGGACGGTTCACGGCTCTGCGAGACTGAGGTCACGCACGCACGGGTCTGCCGCGTTGGCAAGGTCACAGTGCGGTGCGCTTGCTCAGGGGTAACAGTCTGGGTGTACTGGCGAGTAATATCGGCCTCGGAGCCTCGGTCGTCCCGACCGGATCCGGCCCGACAAGGCGCCTATGCTGCGTGCAACAAGGCAGCCCGGAAATGACGATGCAGTAGGAGAGCCGGCGTGAGCTTGAGGATCGTTGTCTGTGTGAAGTACGTGCCCGACGCGACCGGTGACCGGCGTTTCGC
>NZ_JAFEUF010000254.1 GCF_016901035.1 Streptomyces durocortorensis | reverse complement strand
CCGCCACCCGCCCCCACCGCCTCGCAACGGGGGGACGGCGAAGCGAACGCACCTCCTCATTCACTGCAAGGAGCCGCACACTGTGAGCAGTGCCGACCAGACCCCTGCCGCCAGCCCCGCGCTGCGCGCCGACATCCGCCGCCTCGGCGACCTCCTCGGCGAGACCCTCGTACGCCAGGAGGGCCAGGAACTCCTCGACCTCGTCGAGCGAGTACGCGCCCTGACCCGCACCGACGGCGAAGCCGCCGCCGAGCTCCTCGGCGACACGGACCTGGAGACCGCCGCCCAGCTCGTGCGCGCCTTCTCCACCTACTTCCACCTGGCCAACGTCACCGAGCAGGTCCACCGCGCCCACGAGATGCGCGACCGCCGCTCGGCCGAGGGCGGCCTCCTGGCCCGCACCGCCGACCGCCTCAAGGACGCCGACCCCGAGCACCTGCGCGAGACGGTCAAGAACCTCAACGTCCGCCCGGTCTTCACCGCGCACCCCACCGAGGCCGCACGCCGCTCCGTCCTCAACAAGCTCCGCCGCATCGCCGAGCTGCTGGAGACCCCGGTCATCGAGGCCGACCGCCGCCGCCTCGACCTCCGCCTCGCCGAGAACATCGACCTCATCTGGCAGACCGACGAACTCCGCGTCGTCCGACCGGAGCCCGCCGACGAGGCCCGCAACGCCATCTACTACCTCGACGAGCTGCACGCCAACGCCGTCGGCGACGTCCTCGAAGACCTCGCCGCCGAGCTGGACCGCGTCGGCGTCGAACTCCCCGCCGGCACCCGCCCCCTCACCTTCGGCACCTGGATCGGCGGCGACCGCGACGGCAACCCCAACGTGACGCCCGCCGTCACCTGGGACGTCCTGATCCTCCAGCACGAGCACGGCATCACTGACGCCCTGGAGATGATCGACTACCTCCGCGGCCTCCTCTCCAACTCCATCCGCTACGCCGGAGCCACCGAGGAACTCCTCGCCTCCCTCCAGGCCGACCTGGAGCGCCTCCCCGGCATCAGCCCCCGCTACAAGCGGCTGAACGCCGAGGAGCCCTACCGCCTCAAGGCCACCTGCATCCGGCAGAAGCTCGTCAACACCCGCGAGCGCCTCGCCGAAGGCACCCCCCACCGCCCCGGCTGCGACTACCTCGGCACCGCCGAGCTGATCGCCGACCTGGAGCTGATCCAGACCTCCCTGCGCGAGCACCGCGGCGGCCTCTTCGCCGACGGCCGGATGGACCGCACCATCCGCACCCTGGCCGCCTTCGGCCTCCAGCTCGCCACCATGGACGTACGCGAACACGCCGACGCCCACCACCACGCCCTCGGCCAGCTCTTCGACCGGCTCGGCGAGGAGTCCTGGCGCTACGCCGACATGCCCCGCGACTACCGGCAGAAGCTCCTCGCCAAGGAGCTGCGCTCGCGCCGCCCGCTGGCTCCCACCCCGGCCCCGCTCGACGCGGCCGGCGAGAAGACCCTCGGCGTCTTCCACACCATCAAGCAGGCCTTCGAACGCTTCGGCCCCGAGGTCATCGAGTCGTACATCATCTCGATGTGCCAGGGCGCCGACGACGTGTTCGCCGCCGCCGTCCTCGCCCGCGAGGCCGGACTCCTCGACCTCCACGCCGGCTGGGCGAAGATCGGCATCGTGCCGCTCCTGGAGACGACGGACGAGCTGAAGGCCGCCGACGTCATCCTCGACGAGATGCTCGCCGACCCCTCCTACCGACGCCTCGTCTCGCTCCGCGGCGACGTCCAGGAGGTCATGCTCGGCTACTCCGACTCCTCGAAGTTCGGCGGCATCACCACCTCCCAGTGGGAGATCCACCGCGCGCAGCGCCGCCTCCGCGACGTCGCCCACCGCTACGGCGTACGCCTGCGCCTCTTCCACGGCCGCGGCGGCACCGTGGGCCGTGGCGGCGGCCCCTCGCACGACGCGATCCTCGCCCAGCCGTGGGGCACGCTGGAGGGCGAGATCAAGGTGACCGAGCAGGGCGAGGTCATCTCCGACAAGTACCTCATCCCGGCCCTCGCCCGCGAGAACCTCGAACTGACCGTCGCGGCCACCCTCCAGGCCTCCGCCCTGCACACGGCGCCCCGCCAGTCCGACGAGGCGCTCGCCCGCTGGGACGCGGCCATGGACACCGTCTCCGACGCGGCCCACGGCGCCTACCGCAAGCTCGTCGAGGACCCGGACCTGCCCGCGTACTTCCTCGCCTCCACCCCGGTGGACCAGCTCGCCGACCTGCACCTGGGCTCGCGGCCCTCCCGCCGCCCCGGCTCGGGCGTCTCACTGGACGGCCTGCGCGCCATCCCGTGGGTCTTCGGCTGGACCCAGTCCCGGCAGATCGTCCCCGGCTGGTTCGGCGTCGGCTCCGGCCTCAAGGCCCTGCGCGAAGCCGGACTCGACACCGTCCTCGACGAGATGCACGAGCACTGGCACTTCTTCCGCAACTTCATCTCCAACGTCGAGATGACCCTTGCCAAGACCGACCTGCGCATCGCCCGGCACTACGTCGACACGCTCGTCCCCGACGAGCTGAAGCACGTCTTCGACGCCATCGAGGCCGAACACGCCCTCACCGTGCAGGAAGTCCTGCGCATCACCGGCGGCGAGAAGCTGCTCGACACCAACCAGGTGCTCCAGCAGACCTTCTCCATCCGCGACGCCTACCTGGACCCGATCTCCTACCTCCAGGTCTCCCTGCTCGCCCGCCAGCGCCAGGCCGCCGAGCGCGGCGAGGAGCCCGACCCACTGCTCGCCCGCGCCCTGCTGCTCACCGTCAACGGTGTCGCGGCGGGCCTGCGCAACACCGGCTGAGCACCGCGTAGGCACACGGGCGGTCCTGCTACAGCGCGACGAACGTCGCCACCAGCAGGACCGCCCCCGTCATCCCCACACCCCACGCCGTCCGCGCCATCCGCAGCCCGCCGCCGATCACGAACGCTGCCAGCAGCATCGCCCCGCCGAGCGGCACCCAGGCATGCAGAAAGCCCGGCGTCCCCGTGCGGACCACCGCATCGGAGCCGGGCTTCACCACCACGGGGAATCGATCCCCCTCGCGCGCCGCGACCGACCGGTCCACGGTCACCCGCGCCCGCTCCCGTGACACCGCGTCCGGTGTGAACGACCCGGTGCACTTCTCGTCGCCGCACTCCGACACCGTCACGGTCCCGTGGTCACGGCCCTTGGCCAGAATGATGTGGTGCGCGGTCTCCCACGACGACCACACACCCGCGACCAGCAGCACCAGGACGACCAGCCCCATGGCCACTCGCCGCCCCGCGACCGCCGCCCGGTGGGAAGAGCTCCGCTTCATGGGGGCAGATCCTTGGCCAGACCCGTACTCCTGGTCAACCTATGGCCGAAAAACGCCCCACCAGGAAAGGGAATGTCAGGAGTTGTACGCGCTCTGCGCCCGCTCAAGCCCCTCCGCCAGCAGACACTCCACCGCGTCCGCCGACCGGTCCACCAGGAACGCCAGCTCCTTGCGCTCCGTCGACCCGAAATCCTTCAGCACGAAATCCGCGACCTGCATCCGCCCCGGCGGCCGCCCGATCCCGAACCGCACCCGGTGATAGTCCGGACCCATCGCCTTCGTCATCGACTTCAGCCCGTTGTGCCCGTTGTCCCCGCCACCCAGCTTCAGCCGCAGCGACCCGTAGTCGACGTCCAGTTCGTCATGGACCGCCACCACATGGTCCGTCGGCACCTTGTAGAAGTCCCGCAGCGCCGTCACCGGACCGCCCGACAGATTCATGTACGACATCGGCTTCACCAGCACCACCCGCCGGCTCCCCGGACCCGGCGGACCGATCCGCCCCTCCACCACCTGCGCCTGCGCCTTCTGCGCCCGCTTGAACTTCCCGCCGATCCGTGTCGCCAGCAGATCGGCGACCATGAACCCGACGTTGTGCCGGTTCGCCGCGTAGTCGGGGCCGGGATTGCCCAGGCCCACGATGAGCCAGGGGTCGGTGGCGTCGGACATCAGCGCTCGGTCTCCTCGTACTCGTACGGCTCGCACAGGGGGGATGGCAGGCGAACGGGGCGGCGGCTCCCCGGGAAGGGAACCACCACCCCGTCAGTCAAGCAGGTGGAACGGTGAGGGGAGAGGCTCAGGCCTCGGCGCCCTCGGCCTCGGCGTCCTCGCCCGCGGCCGGCTCCTCGGCCTGCGCGGCGACGACCTGGATCACGATGGCGTCCTCGTCACCGGCCAGCGTGGCGCCCTTGGGCAGCGTGATGTCCTTGGCGACGATCGAGTCACCGGCGTCCAGGCCCGCGACGGAGACCGTCACGGACTCGGGGATGTGGGTGGCCTCGGCCTCGACGAGCAGGGTGTTCTGGACGAACTCCAGCAGGTTGGCGCCCGGCGCCAGGTCGCCCTCGGCGTGCACCGCGATCTCGACCTCGACCTTCTCGCCGCGCTTCACGGTCAGCAGGTCGACGTGCTCGATGGTGCCCTTGAGGGGGTGACGCTGCACGGCCTTCGGGATGACCAGCGCGTTCTTGCCGTCGATCTCCAGACCGATCAGCACGTTGGCCGTACGCAGCGCGAGCAGCAGCTCGTGGCCGGGCAGGGTGACGTGGACCGGCTCGGCGCCGTGGCCGTAGACGACACCGGGAACCTGGTTGGCACGACGGACACGGCGGGCGGCGCCCTTGCCGAACTCGGTACGGACCTCGGTGGCGAGCTTGATCTCGGCCATGTTGCACTCCTCGTCAGGTACGGAGAGCCGTCGGGGGCGACGGAACTCGAACGGTCACCCGGCCCACGACAGGCCTGCTACGAAGAGCGCGTCGATAACGGACCGCCGTACACACGGGTACGGCCTCCCTCGCCGAGCAACTCGCTGAGTCTACCCGGCGGGGAGGCCGCACCCCAAAGTGGATCAACAGGGACCGTCAGTGGATCAACAGGGACCGTCCTCGGACGGTCGGCCCTGCTCCGCTCAGCCCTGCTCCTCGAAGAGGCTCGTCACCGAACCGTCCTCGAACACCTCACGCACCGCACGCGCGATCGTCGGCGCGATCGAGAGCACCGTGATCTTGTCCAGCTCCAGCTCGCCCGGCGTCGGCAGCGTGTCCGTGAACACGAACTCGCTCACCTTCGAGTTCTTCAGCCGGTCGGCCGCCGGACCCGACAGCACCCCGTGCGTCGCCGTGACGATGACGTCCTCGGCGCCGTGCGCGAACAGCGCGTCCGCGGCGGCGCAGATCGTGCCACCGGTGTCGATCATGTCGTCGACCAGCACACAGACGCGGCCCTCGACGTTGCCGACGACCTCGTGGACGGAGACCTGGTTCGGCACGTCCTTGTCGCGGCGCTTGTGCACGATCGCCAGCGGCGCGTCCAGCCGGTCGCACCAGCGGTCGGCGACCCGCACGCGGCCCGCGTCCGGGGAGACGATCGTCAGCTTGGAACGGTCGACCTTCGCACCCACGTAGTCCGCCAGGATCGGCAGCGCGAAGAGGTGGTCCACCGGGCCGTCGAAGAAGCCCTGGATCTGGTCCGTGTGCAGATCGACGGTGAGGATCCGGTCCGCACCCGCCGTCTTCATCAGGTCCGCCACCAGACGGGCCGAGATCGGCTCACGGCCCCTGTGCTTCTTGTCCTGGCGGGCGTACCCGTAGAACGGCACGATCACCGTGATGGAGCGGGCCGACGCGCGCTTCAGCGCGTCCAGCATGATCAGCTGCTCCATGATCCACTTGTTGATCGGAGCCGTGTGGCTCTGGATCAGGAAGCAGTCCGCGCCACGTGCCGACTCCTGGAACCGCACATAGATCTCACCGTTGGCGAAATCGAAGGCCTTCGTCGGCACGAGACCGACTCCCAGCTGATGGGCGACCTCCTCGGCCAGCTCGGGGTGGGCGCGGCCGGAGAAGAGCATCAGTTTCTTCTCGCCGGTCGTCTTGATCCCGGTCACAGCACAGTCTCCTCAGACGTGTATCTGGCGCTGCACGCATAGGTCCCGATGTGCAACGAGCCAGCCGAAATGGGGTGAGCATCTATCACGGTACGCCGTCACCGGCGCACCTGTTTCCGGTCAGCTTTGCCCGTCGGGCTCCTGCGACGAAGCCTGAGCGGCCTGCGCGGCGGCACTGCCCGGACGCTTCCGGGCCACCCAACCCTCGATATTCCGCTGCTGGCCCCGCGCCACGGCCAGCGAACCGGCGGGCACGTCCTTCGTGATGACCGACCCGGCGGCGGTGTAGACCCCGTCCCCGACCGTGACCGGTGCCACAAACATATTGTCCGAACCGGTACGGCAGTGGGAGCCGATCGTCGTGTGGTGCTTGGCGACGCCGTCGTAGTTCACGAAGACGCTGGCCGCACCGATGTTGGTGTGGTCGCCGATGGTCGCGTCGCCGACGTAACTGAGGTGCGGAACCTTGGTCCCCTCACCGATCGTGGCGTTCTTCATCTCGACGTACGTACCGGCCTTGGCCTTGACCCCCAGCCGCGTCCCCGGCCGCAGATACGCGTACGGGCCGACCAGCGCCCCCGGACCGATCTCGGCCGAGAGCGTCACGGAGTTGTCCACCCGGGCGCCCGTGCCGACGACGGTGTCCTCGATCCGCGAGTTTGGCCCCACCTCGCTGTCCTCCGCGAGATGGGTGGTCCCCAGCAGCTGCGTCCCCGGATGCACGAGGGCGTCACGCTCGTACGTCACGGTCGCGTCGATCAGCGTGGACGCCGGGTCCACGACGGTCACGCCCGCGAGCATCGCCCGCTCCAGCAGCCGCTCGTTCAGCAGCCGGCGCGCCTCGGCGAGCTGGAGCCGGTTGTTGATGCCGAGGATCTCGCGGTGGTCGCCCGCGACGGACGCCCCGACCCGGTGCCCGGCCTCGCGGAGGATGGAGAGCACATCGGTGAGGTACTCCTCGCCCTGGCTGTTGTCGGTGCGCACCTTGCCCAGCGCGTCGCCCAGCAGCCGCCCGTCGAACGCGAACACCCCGGAGTTGATCTCCCGGATCGCCCGCTGCTCGTCGGTGGCGTCCTTGTGCTCGACGATCTCGGTGACCGCGCCGGTGGCGGCGTCGCGCACGATGCGCCCGTACCCGGTGGAGTCGGGGACCTCGGCGGTCAGGACGGTGACCGCGTTGGCGTCGGCGGTGTGGGTGGCGGCGAGCGCGCCGAGCGTGTCGCCGGACAGCAGCGGGGTGTCGCCGCAGACGACGATCACGGTCCCGTCGACGCCCCCGCCGAGCTCTTCGAGCCCCATGCGGACGGCGTGCCCGGTCCCGTTCTGCTCGGCCTGGAAGGCGGTGCGCACGGGGGCGTCGCCGGCGTTCAGGTGCGCGATGACCTGCTCACTGGCGTGTCCGACGACCACGACGAGGTGCTGGGGGTCCAGCTCACGGGCGGCGGCGACGACATGTCCGACGAGCGAGCGCCCGGAGATCTCGTGCAGAACCTTGGGGGTCTTCGACTTCATGCGGGTGCCCTCACCCGCTGCGAGGACGACGACGGCTGCCGGGCTGGTTGCGCTCACGGATGTGCCCTTCGGCTTCGGGTGGTGGTCATCCGCAGGATACCGGGGGTGTTTCCACGGGAAACGGGGGCGGGCCCCGACCGGTGTGGTCGGGGCCCGTGCGTCGAAGCTCCCCCACCAGGATTTGAACCTGGACATACGAGACCAAAACTCGCAGTGCTGCCTGATTACACCATGGGGGACTAATCCCGGCTGTACCGGACATTGTGTCGGTTCGCCGGATCGGCACTCAACACTATGCCGTACCAAGCGCCTTCTACGCGACGGTAGAGCTTCGCGCTCCAACTCCCGGCCCCGTCGCAGCTGCGGATGCGCGGATGCGGATGGGTGGATGCCGACGCGTGCGCGCAGTCCCGCGTTTTCCGCCCTGCGGGATCGTCGTCCGGAATGCGAACGTTCGGGTCGAAAGCGCGGTCGATTCGCCATTTCAGGCGATCGGCATGCGTTTCGTGCCTGTTCGAATGCGGAACGTGCTGTTGCCGGTCACCCGAAATTGGGATGCGTCCGCCCGTAGGGTGGATGGCATGACCGCAACGGGGGCAGACCGGGAGGCGGCGGGATCGACCACCCGCGGCTACTGGTGGTGGGAGCGGCGACGTGGTGTCGCCCTGGACGTGGGACTGGCGCTGGTATCAGCGCTGGAGTGTGGCCTGGAGGGGGTGGAGTTCGCCCGGAACACCGGGATTCCGGTGCCGGTGGGTGTGGTGTTCGGGCTTCTCGCGGGTTCGGTGCTGCTGATCCGGCGGCGGTGGCCGATCGCCGTGGTGCTGGTGACGATCGCGCTGACGCCCGCCGAGATGGGCTTCCTGATGCTGCTGATCGGCCTCTACACGCTGGCCGCGTCCGAGGTGCCGCGCCGGATCACCGTCGTCCTGGCGGGGATGGCGCTGGTGGGGACGTTCATCGTCACGTACGTACGGCTGCGGCAGAACGTGGCCGAGCAGGCCGACTTCGGGCCGGGGGACTGGTACGTCCCCCTGATGTCCGCCTTGATGGCGGTGGGGCTCACGGCCCCGTCCGTGCTGCTCGGCCTCTACATAGGGGCCAGGCGCCGGCTCATGGAGAGCCTGCGGGAGCGGGCCGACTCGCTGGAGCGGGAGCTGTCGCTGCTCGCGGACCGGGCCGAGGAGCGGGCGGAGTGGGCGCGTACGGAGGAGCGGACCCGGATCGCCCGGGAGATGCACGACGTGGTCGCCCACCGGGTGAGCCTGATGGTGGTGCATGCCGCCGCCCTCCAGGCCGTCGCTCCGAAGGACCCGGCGAAGGCGGTGCGGAACGCCGCGCTGGTCGGGGACATGGGCCGGCAGGCGCTCACGGAGTTGCGCGAGATGCTCGGGGTGCTGCGTACGGGGGAGGCGTTGACCGCGCCGGCCGCCGCGGGTGGGGTTCCGTTGGCGTCGGTGCGGCAGGCGGGGATGGTGGTGGAGCTGTCGGTCGACGGTGAGCTGCGGGCGTATCCGCCGGAGGTGGAGCAGACGGCGTTCCGCGTGGTGCAGGAGGCGCTGACGAACGTGCACAAGCATGCGGCGGGCGCGAAGACCTGGGTGCGGCTCGCGCATCGGGAGGCCGAGGTCGCGATGCAGGTGGAGAACGGGCCTTCGGACTCGGGGGCGGCGGCATGCACCACCATCAGGCTCACCCGGTGGGCGACCACGTCGTGCATCTC
>NZ_JAFEUF010000253.1 GCF_016901035.1 Streptomyces durocortorensis | reverse complement strand
GCGTCTGCCGGGGCTGCTGCTGCGGTACCGAGAAGATCCCGGGCGTCGACCACGCCGCCCAGCTGGCCCGGGCGCGCCGGGGGGGGGGCGCCCCCCCCCGGGCCCCCGCGCCTCAAACGCCGGCGGGGCTGGAAGGATCGCCTCACGCGTCGGCGGGGCTGGATTTGTGCGGCGGGGCCTTTTTACGCGGCGGGGCCGCATGGGTGCGCTGGGGGCGTTTTGACCCGTGTGGGGGGTCGCCGGTAGGCTTCCCTTTTGTTATGCGTATCGGCTGCGCCCCCGTGGCGCTCAGGGCCCTTACGTAGGTTCTCTGGAGCAGTTACCAGTGGCTCGCATACGGGCATCGTCCCGGCAGTGTGAGCCCCAGCTGCATGATCGCTTCAGGGGTGCCATGTGTTGTCTGGACCTCATCCACTAAGAAGCGAAGGCTACGAAGTGCGTACGTACAGCCCCAAGCCCGGCGATGTCACTCGCCAGTGGCACATCATTGACGCTCAGGACATCGTCCTGGGCCGTCTGGCCACCACGGCTGCGAACCTCCTCCGAGGCAAGCACAAGGCGATCTACGCCCCCCACATGGACATGGGCGACTTCGTCATCATCATCAACGCCGACAAGGTGCACCTGTCCGGCAACAAGAAGACCCAGAAGATGGCGTACCGCCACTCGGGCTTCCCGGGCGGTCTCCGTTCGGTGCGCTACGACGAGCTCCTCTCGAAGAACCCCGAGAAGGCCGTCGAGAAGGCGATCAAGGGCATGATCCCCAAGAACACCCTGGGCCGCCAGATGCTCTCGAAGCTCAAGGTCTACGCGGGCGACCAGCACCCGCACGCTGCTCAGCAGCCGGTCCCGTTCGAGATCACCCAGGTCGCGCAGTAGTTCCGGCCACCCCCTAAGACGTACAGAAAGATCTGAGGAGAATCGTGGCCGAGACCACTGTTGAGAACCCCGTCGAGGGCACCGAGGGCGAGGAGACCTTCGCCGAGGTGACCACCTTCGAGTCCGAGGTTCCTGTCGAGGGCGAGTACACCAGCGAGTCCCTCGCGGGCCGCTTCGGTGACCCGCAGCCCGCCGCCGGCCTTGGCCGTCGCAAGAACGCCATCGCCCGTGTCCGGATCGTTCCGGGCACCGGCAAGTGGAAGATCAACGGTCGCACCCTTGAGGACTACTTCCCCAACAAGGTGCACCAGCAGGAAGTCAACGAGCCCTTCAAGGTGCTCGAGCTCGACGGCCGCTACGACGTCATCGCCCGCATCTCGGGTGGCGGCGTCTCCGGTCAGGCCGGCGCCCTGCGCCTCGGCGTGGCCCGCGCGCTGAACGAGGCGGACGTGGACAACAACCGCGCCACGCTGAAGAAGGCCGGCTTCCTCTCCCGCGACGACCGTGCGGTCGAGCGCAAGAAGGCCGGTCTCAAGAAGGCCCGTAAGGCCCCGCAGTACAGCAAGCGCTAAATATCGCCTGCTCGACTGTACGTTCGCCCCGGCGGCACGCTCTGTGCTGCCGGGGCGTTCGTTTATCGGCGCTCGCGGGCGTATAACGGCATAAGACGTTCATCGGCCCGGACGGGATCGCGGCCCGGTGGACGCCGTCGTGCATCTCGGCGCGTCTCGCAGGCCGGTCGCCTGCGCCATGCCGCCCGACGTGCCTTTTTGCATTTTTTCGTCGCTTTCGTTGTTTGGTTGCTCAGTTAGTTCGCTGCGCAGTGCAGTGCAGTAGTGGTTTGTGGTTTCGGAGCACTTCGGAGGACACCAGTGGGACGACTCTTCGGTACGGACGGGGTACGGGGTGTCGCCAACGCCGATCTGACGGCCGAGCTCGCGCTCGGCCTCTCGGTCGCGGCGGCGCACGTACTCGCCGAGGCGGGCACCTTCGAGGGCCATCGCCCGACCGCCGTGGTCGGACGTGATCCGCGGGCCTCCGGAGAGTTCCTGGAGGCCGCCGTCGTGGCGGGCCTGGCCAGCGCCGGTGTGGACGTGCTGCGCGTCGGCGTGCTGCCGACGCCCGCCGTGGCGCACCTGACCGGCGCGCTCGGCGCGGACATCGGCGTGATGCTCTCGGCCAGCCACAACGCGATGCCCGACAACGGCATCAAGTTCTTCGCGCGCGGCGGCCACAAGCTCGCCGACGAGCTGGAGGACCGGATCGAGACGGTCTACGAGCAGCACCGCACCGGTGAGCCGTGGGACCGCCCGACCGGGGCCGGCGTGGGCCGGGTCACCGAGTACGCGGAGGGCTTCGACCGTTACGTCGCCCACCTCATCGGCGTCCTGCCCAACCGGCTCGACGGGCTCAAGGTCGTCCTGGACGAGGCGCACGGCGCCGCCGCCCGGGTCTCGCCCGCCGCGTTCGCCCGGGCCGGCGCCGAGGTCGTCACCATCGGGGCCGACCCGGACGGCCTGAACATCAACGACGGCTGCGGCTCCACCCATCTGGAGCTGCTGCGCGCTGCCGTCGTCGAGCACGGGGCCGACCTCGGCATCGCGCACGACGGCGACGCCGACCGCTGCCTGGCCGTGGACGGGGCGGGCGAGGAGGTCGACGGCGACCAGATCCTCGCCGTGCTGGCCCTCTCCATGCGGGAGGCCGGGCAGCTGCGCAAGGACACCGTGGTCGGCACCGTCATGTCGAACCTCGGCTTCAAGCTGGCCATGGAGCGCGAGGGCATCCAGCTCGTCCAGACGGCGGTCGGCGACCGGTACGTCCTGGAGTCGATGAAGGCCGAGGGCTTCGCGCTGGGCGGCGAGCAGTCCGGGCACGTCATCGTCCTGGACCACGCCACGACCGGCGACGGCACGCTGACCGGCCTGATGCTGGCGGCCCGCGTCGCCGCCACCGGCCGCAGCCTCACCGAGCTGGCCGGGGTCATGCAGCGCCTGCCCCAGGTCCTCATCAACGTCCCCGACGTCGACAAGACCCGGGTGAACACCTCGGCCGAGCTGGCCGCCGCGGTCGTCGAGGCGGAGACCGAGCTCGGCGAGACCGGGCGCGTGCTGCTGCGGCAGTCGGGTACGGAGCCGCTGGTGCGGGTCATGGTCGAGGCCGCCGACATCGAGCAGGCGCGGGCCGTCGCGGGCCGGCTGGCCGATGTGGTGAAGTCCGCGCTGGGGTGAGGCTTGGGCCCGTTGAGCCCTCGGGGGTCACCCCCCTACCGAGGCCCCCGGTGTGCTCGCCGGGGGCTTCTGCGTACGCCGGATCCTCCACAGGCCCTTCTCCAGCAGCAGCGTCAGCGTGCCCGCGAGGACGATCCCGCCGAGGTTGGCGAGGAGCTGCTGGCCCGAGCCGACCGTCTGCTGGTAGTCGGAGTAGCTGAACGCGACGGCCGCGTTGGCGGCGGCCGGGACCGTCGTCACGGAGATCGCCACACCGATCAGGGCTCCGGACTTCGCCGAGGTGAGGGAGAGCGTCCCGGCGATGCCGGCCAGGAACGCCACGACGAACGACATCCAGTCCGGGTGCCAGATGAAGCCGGTGTTCGGCCGGGGCTTGTCGATCATGTCGTGGGTGAACAGGTCGAACGCGTCCATCAGCCAGGCGAACCCCGCCGTGACGATCATCGCCAGCGCGAAGCCCCCGACCAGCGCCCACAGCGAGCGCGCGACCAGGCGCGGCGCGCGCTGCACGATGGCCGTGGAGATCCCGGCCAGCGGTCCGAACTCCGGGCCCACCGCCATCGCGCCCACGATCAGCACCGCGTTGTCGAGCATCACACCGCAGGCGGCGAGCATGGTGGCGAGAGTGAGGAAGGAGACGTAGGTGACGGAGAAGGTCGACTCCTCGTGCGTCGCCTCCGTCAGCTCCTCCCACAACACGGCGTCGGCGCCGTCGCCCGGAGCTTCGTCCTCTGCCCGGTCCGCATGGTCGGACAGGGTCAGTTCCATGTTCTCCATGGTGATCGACCCGGACTTCTCCAGACCGAGGCCCCGCAGATCCCGGATCAGCTCGTCGCCGGCCTCGCGCGCCACGTCGCACATCACCACGTCCCCGGCGGGGGAGCGGGCCGCGCCCGGCAGGACCACGAGGTGGGCGGTGCCGACGGTGGACTCCAGCAGGGCGACGACCTCGTCCGTGGTGTCGGTGGGCGCGATCAATCGCAGGTGGAGCACGCGGCACGCCCTCCCGGGCTTCGGGGTCAGAGTTTGCGAAGGGACAGCTTCTGGACCTTGTGGTCCGGCCCCTTGCGGAGCACCAGGGTGGCACGGCCGCGCGTCGGAGCCACGTTCTCCAGCAGATTCGGCTTGTTGATGGTCCGCCACATGGTGCGCGCGTAGTCCAGCGCCTCCTCCTCGGAGACCTGGGTGTACTTGCGGAAGTACGAGGACGGGTCCTGGAACGCGGTGGCGCGCAGCTTGCGGAAGCGGTTCAGGTACCAGGTCTCGATGTCCTCGGCGCGCGCGTCCACGTACACGCTGAAGTCGAAGTAGTCGGCGAGCCCGACCCGCGTGCGGCCGTCGCTGCCGGGCAGGGCGGGCTGCAGGACGTTGAGGCCCTCGACGATGAGGACGTCGGGGCGGCGCACGGTCAGCCGCTCGCCGGGGACGATGTCGTAGATCAGGTGCGAGTAGACGGGCGCGGTCACCTCGTCCTTGCCCGCCTTGATGTCCGCGACGAACCGGGTCAGGGCGCGTCGGTCGTACGACTCCGGGAAACCCTTGCGGGAGGTCAGCCCGCGCGCCTGGAGCTCCTTCATCGGCAGCAGGAACCCGTCCGTGGTCACCAGCTCCACCCTCGGGTGCTCGGGCCAGCGGGCCAGCAGCGCCTGGAGGATACGGGCACTGGTGGACTTGCCGACGGCGACACTGCCCGCGACCCCTATGACGAACGGGGTGCCGCGCTGCGCCCCGTGCCCGTTCCCGGCGTCCCCGAGGAAGGTGTTGAGCGCGCCGCGCAGCCCGGAGGTGGCCTGGACGTACAGGTTGAGCAGCCGGGAGAGCGGCAGATAGACGTCCCGCACCTCGTCCAGGTCGATGACGTCCCCGAGCCCCCGCAGCCGTTCCACCTCGTCGGCGGTCAGCGGCAGCGGCGTCTTGTCCCGCAGCGCGCTCCACTCGTCGCGCGAGAGGTCGACGTACGGGGTCGGCGCATGCTCGGTGCGACGGTGAGGGCTCCGTGCGGGCGGTGTGATCACCCTTCATTGTTGCGGGAGTTTCAACGGAGTGGGGGGTGGGGTCGGTCACGTGGGTGGCGGACCGCGTCGGCCCGTGTCCGCGTCCGCCTGTGTCCGTATGAACGACGTGGGCCCGGTGTCCGCTCCCCTGCGCCGGACACCGGGCCGCGGCCCCGCCCCCCCCCCCCCCGCGCCCCCCCCGCCCCCCCCCCCCCCCCCGCCCCCCCCCCCCCCCCCCCCCCCCCCCCCCCCCCCCCCCCCCACGCCCGGGCTTTCTGCGAGCCGAGCCGAGCCGGACGAACCGTACCGAGCCGGACGAGCCGTACGTCCTACGTCAGGGGCCCGCCCGCCCCCCCGCCCCTCAGCCGCGTCCCGGTCGCAGCGAGCGCAGCATTCCCCGCGCCCGGTCCTTCAGCCCGCCCCGGCGCGCGGCGGCCTGCGGGATCTCGTCCGGGTCGCGCTCCGGCATCGGGACGACGGCGGCGGCGGGGACCGCCGCGTCGATCACCGCCATCCGGTCCGGGGTGAGCTTGGCGTACAGCGTCGGCTCGACCTCCGCCACGAACGCGTCGAAGCCGATGAGGTGCCGGGCCCCGTCCGGGAAGACGCGCATCGCGGCGCACGCGTCGTACCGTACGGAGATCTGCCCGCCGGGCGTGACCAGGGTGACGGCCTCCGGTCCGACGGTCAGGCTCACGGCGTCGCTCTGCCGGGACCGGTGCACGGTGCCCGCCGGGTCGGAGGCCGGGGCCGACCACTGCGGGGCCTCGGTGAAGCCCGCCCAGTCCACGGGCCGCCCCGGTACCTGGATCAGGGCGGAGGCGTGCAGTTCGCGGGCGACGTCCCGCAGGTCCTCGACGGTGACGGCGAGCAGTTCGGCGCGGTGCTCGTCGGGGGTGAGGTTGGCGTGTTCCGTCAGGACGTTCAGCGCGTACGAGGGGAGCGCGGCCGCGCCGAGGTCCGGGGTCTCGTACAGCTTGAGGCGCTTCACCCGGGCCGAGTCGAGTTCGGCCTGCGCGATGGTTCCGGCGCACATCCGTGCCAGTACGTCGATGAAGCCGCCCACCACCGCGTCCTGCTTCTGCGGCAGCGCGTCCGCGTAGGCGGTGATGGTCGCGTGGGCGGTGTCGCGCGGGTGGTACTCGCAGTCGGCGGCGTAGGAGTAACCGCCCTTCTGCCGCAGGTCCGTGAAGAGCGCCCGGCCCAGCACCTCCGCGAAGAGGGACGCCGCCGAAGTGCGCCGCACGATGCCGTCCAGGACCACTCCGCCGCTGCCGCCCGTGAGGTAGGCGGGGGTGACGGGCAGGGCCGAGGTCGGCGCGGGCAGCGGCTTCCGCTGCCCGGCGGGCAGGGTCAGGTCCAGGCCCTCCGGCACGGTGTCGCCGGTCATCCACAGCACCGCGTTGTCCCGGGTGAACCAGGTCCTCGCCCAGTCGCGCACCGCGTCGGCCGTCAGGTGCAGGGTGCCGTACTCCGGGTAGCTGGCGAGGCCGTAGCCCCGGGCCCCGTAACGCCACAGCGGCAGTTGGTGGTTGGGGCCCCGGCTGCGACCCGCCTGCTCGGTGCGCAGGATCTCCCGCTCGGTGGCGAGGCGTTCGACCGGCAGGTCCCGCAGGGAGGCGCAGACCCCGTTGAGGTAGGCGACGACCTCCTCGGCGGTGCCGGAGACCACGAAGTGGGTGTGGGTGGCGGCGGTTGACCCGTTGTAGTGCAGGTCCGATACGCCGTGCCGGTGCAGGGCGAGGTGTTCCACGAGGTGGGTGAGGCCGGCCGTGGCCAGCGTCTCGTCCGCCGCCCCGACCCGGAAGTACAGCCCGGCCGTGACCGGGCCGCCGCCGGACGTGGGGGCCAGCAGGGTCGGGATGCGGTCGACCTCGGTGGCGGTGATGAACGCGGGGGCGGTGGCGGGGCCGGTCGTGGTGGTGCCGTCCTGCGCCACGGTGGCGGCGGGGCCGTCGGTCTGCTGTGTCATCGTCGGTTCAGCCCTTCGCCATCGCGCGTCTGCGGTGCTTGAGGAATTGCACTTCCCGGTCGCCCCAGTAGCCCCAGGGGTACTCGGTGGCCTTGTCCCCGAGCGTGCGGAAGTACGGGGCGGCCTCCCGGTAGTGACCGCCCAGGCTCAGCGCGCCCGCGAAGTCGTTGTGGTCGCCCACCCAGTGGAAGCCCGGCCGGTAGTCCGGGTGCCGTACGGAACGGTCGGCCGCGGCCAGGATGTCGTCGCGGACCTCCGTAGCGCGCAGGTAGTCGCCGGGCCCGTCGTCGCTGTCGTCCAGCCAGCGTTCCAGGTGCGCCTGCACCACCAGCCGGCCCGCGTGGCTCCCCGCGGGGGCCGCCGCCATACACTCCCGGGCGAAGCCGAACACGTCCTCCCAGCGCCCGCCCCACTTGGGGCACAGCTGCTGGAGCAGCAGGATCTGCGCCTGGATGTGGTGCGGGTGGTGCTCCGCCAGCCGGTCGTACCGCCGCCGTACCTCGCTCGCCCCGAGCTCCAGGCCCCGGGCGGTCGTCAGCCGGTTCATCCAGGCGAGGGCGTACGCGGGTTCGTCGGCGCAGACGCCGATCAGCAGCTGTTCGGCCCGCCGCAGCCACGCGTGGAACTCCTGGAACTGCTCCCGCGAGACGTGCTCCGCCGTGTACGAGCTGCGGATGTCCCAGCCGACGCTGATGTAGCGCGCGGCGAGCAGCGTCCGGGCCAGCGGCGACCCGTGGTCGGCGACGGCGCGTTCCAGGAAGCGTTCGGAGGAGCTGAGGTCGGAGACGAGGTTCGCGGCGACGGCCCGCTCCTCCTCGTCGTCCAGGAAGTCGAAGTACGCCTCCACGGTGTCCCAGTCGCTGCCGCGTACGGCGGTCCGGAGGTCCACGAGGGAGGGGATCTGGCGGCAGAGGTCGAACTCCGCGCGTATCAGGTCGGGGGCGGTCGGAGACACGTCGGTCCTTGGAATCGGGCTGCGGACGCGACCGGTGGGGGGCCGGGCGCGGGAAGCGCGCGGCGTGTCGACGAACGGGCAGGTGGAGGGGGTCGAGCGGTGCGGTGATCGGAACGGGAGGCTAGCACCCGGCGGGCGATGCGCGCCGGGGAGTTTCGCGCAGGCCGGGAGCAGGCAGGGAGCAGGCGGGGCCTGCGGGCCCGGCCTCGTTCTCACGCGTCCCGGGGCCACCGGCGCGGCTCGGCCGGCGGTACGGACGAGGCATCCTGCTGAGCGTGTACGGCGACACGCTCCGCATCGAGGTCTCCGACACCCGGGGCGACCGGCTCCCGGCCGAGGCGGAGCCGTCCGCCGCATCCGAGTCCGGTCGCGGGCTGTTGCTCGTCGAGGCGCTCTCGGTGCGGTGCAGTGCGGTGCGGTGGGGTACGGAGCACGGGCCGTTCCCGCGCAAGACGGTCTGGGCCGAGGTCGCGCTCACCGGATCGTGACAGCCGCGACGTGGTGACCCGCGACGTGGTGCACCGCGACGTGGTGACCCGCGACGTAAAAGCTTTTAAGTACCCGTCTTGATCACTGGAGAAATAACCCGACCCAACCCCCCGAGTGGACCTCTGCGGGCCCCGGTCAGCTCGGGCGGGGCCTCGTCACTCACATGGGTGAAGTGTGCCAACCGGGCTGGATTTGCGACCTGTTGGCGGGCATATGCTCACGCTGACCACCACACCAGACATGAGACGGCCCCCGGCCGGGACTGGCATCCCGACCGAAGGCCTGACCACCCAGGAAGAGAACGCTTCCCGCATGGATACCCAGCAGGTTAGCGCGCCTCCGCGCGCCCCGTCCGCCGGAGTCGTACACATCAACATCCGGCTCACCGACGGCTACACGATCGTCTCCAACCGGCTCTCCCAGCACCGAGGACTCTCCCTGCTGGCGATCGGCCTCGGCACCCACATCCAGTCGCTGCCCGACGGGCGGCGCGTCGGCGTCAAGGCGCTCGCCGAGGTCTTCCCGGAGAGCGAGACCCGTATCGCCGCCGCGCTGCGGGAGTTGGAGCAGCACGGGTTCCTCCGCCGCACCCGCGAGAACGTGCGGGGCGGCAAGCTGGTCACGAGCACGGTGTTCTACAACCACCCGGATGCGGCGGCCCGGGGGCGGGAGCGGCGGCGCGCGGGGGGTGGCCAACCG
>NZ_JAFEUF010000252.1:4054-9247 GCF_016901035.1 Streptomyces durocortorensis | reverse complement strand
GGGGTGAGGAAGTCGGCGGTCCAGCGGGGGGCGAGGGCAGAGCGGATCACGAGGGCGGAGACCGGGTCGTCGGCCGCCCGCCGCCGGTACGCGGGCAGATGGGTCTCCAGCCAGGCGCACTCCCCCGGGTGCGCGGCGGTGGCCCGCTCCAGGAGCAGCAGGCTCGCAAGGGCTTCCGCCAGCGGCGAGACGACGAACCGGCTGCCGGCGAGCGTGTCCGCACTGACCTGCCACCAGCCCATGCCCGTCACCGCCCGTTCTCCGCCGGCCCCGCCCGGTCGTGCCGACCCGCTCAGCCGTGCCGCCCCGGCTGCTCCGTCCGCCCCGGCTGCCCCGGTTCAGGAGACCCCGGGCCGCCCTCCCCACCCCAGGCTTTCGCGTCCGCGCGAAACAGTAACGGCCCCGGCGACGGCCTCCGGAGACTCCCCCCATGCGCAGCTACCGCGAACTGTTCCGCACCCCGGAGTTCACCCCCTTCTTCGCGGCCGTCTCCGTCCAGACGGCCGCCCAGACCGCGACCGGCCTGGCCCTGGGCACCCTCGTGTACACCCGGACGGGCTCGCCCCTGCTGTCGGCGCTGGCGATGTTCGGCCCGTCGCTGGCCCAGGTGGCCGGGGCGCTCACCCTGCTCTCGGCGGCGGACCGGCTGCCGCCGCGCGCCGCGCTGACCGCGCTCGCCCTGCTGTCGGCGTCGGCCGCCTGCGTCCAGGCCCTCCCCGGGCTGCCGTTGTGGGCCGCGTTCGCGGTTCTGCTGGTGATGGGGGTGGCGGCGTCGCCGGGCGGGGGCGTGCGGTACGGGCTGCTCAACGAGATCGTGCCGCGCGAGGGGTTCCTGCTCGGCCGCTCGGTGCTGAACATGACGGGCGGCGCGATGCAGGTCTGCGGATTCGCGGTGGGCGGGGCGCTGGTGGCGGTGTTCTCGGCGCGCGGCACGCTGCTGATCGGGGCCGCCCTGTACGTCGTCGCGGCCGCCGTGACCCGGCTCGGGCTGACCGCCCGACCGCCCAGGGCCACCGGCCGCCCCTCGGTCCGGGAGACCCGGCGGACGAACGCGCTGCTCTGGTCTTCCACACCTCGCCGGTACGTGTTCCTGGCGCTGTGGGTGCCCAACGGGCTCGTCGTCGGCTGCGAGTCCCTGTACGTGGCGTACGCGCCCGGGCACGCCGGGCTCCTCTTCGCCGGCGGGGCCTTGGGGATGCTGGCCGGGGACACGCTGGTCGGGCGGTTCGTCGCGGCCCGGTGGCGGGCGCGGCTGGGGGCCCCGCTGCGGCTGCTGCTGGCCGCGCCCTATCTGCTCTTCGCCCTGCGCCCGGGGCTGCCGCTCGCGCTGGCGGCGGTCGTCCTGGCGAGTGTGGGCTTCGCCGCGAGTCTGCTCCTCCAGGAACGGCTGCTGGCCCTCACGCCGCCCGAGCTGAGCGGCCAGGCGCTCGGGCTCAGCTCCTCGGGGATGCTCGCGATGCAGGGGGTGGGCGCGGCCGTGGCGGGCGGCATCGCCCAGCTGACCTCCCCCGCGACGGGCATGGCAGCGGTCGCGGGCCTCTCGGCGGCGGTGACGCTGGCGCTGGCCCCGGGGCTGCGTACGCCGGCCGACGCGGACGGGGGCAGACTGCTCGGAGCGGACGGATCACCGTCACCGCGAGCGTCCCGGACACCCCGCACGGAAGAGACGACATGAGCGACGACGCCAGGCCCAGCCAGAAGGAAGCCATGCTCTCCGGCGAGCTGTACCTCGCCGACGACCCCGAACTGGCGGCGGAGGCACTGCACGCGGCCGTCCTGAGTGAGCGCTACAACGCCACATCGGCCGCCGATCCCGAGGCCCGGCACGCCGTGCTGGCCGAGTTGCTGGGCGAGGTGGGCGAGGGCGTGGAGGTACGGCCGCCGCTGCGGGTCGACTACGGCTACCGGATCACCATCGGCCCGCGTACGTTCATCAACTTCGGCGCGGTCCTCCTGGACGTCGGCCGGATCACCATCGGCGCGGACGTCCAGATGGGCCCGAACGTCCAGCTGCTCACCCCGACCCACCCCGTCGACCCCGAGCCGCGCCGCGCCAAGTGGGAGGCCGCGGAGCCGATCACCATCGGCGACAACGTGTGGCTGGGCGGCGGGGCTATCGTCTGCCCCGGGGTGACGATCGGCGAGAACACGGTGGTCGGTGCGGGGGCGGTCGTCACGAAGGACCTGCCCGCCAATGTGGTGGCGGTCGGCAACCCGGCCCGGGTGATCCGGAAGATCGGCGAGGAGGAGGCGTAACCCCCGGCGCCCCACGCACCCCGGCGCTCTGCATGCCCCGGCGCTCTGCATGCCCCGGCGCTCTGCATGCCCCGGCGCTCTGCATGCCCCGGCGCTCTGCATGCCCCGCCGCTCTGCATGCCCCGGGGCTTTGCGTGCCCTGGGGCTTTGCGTGCCCTGGGGCTTTGCGTGCCCTGGGGCCCACGCCCCGGCGCACCGGAGATCTGTGCACGCTACGCCCCCCGCCAGGCCTCCGTGACGCACGAGACCTCGAAGTGCCACCAGCCCTCGTCCCGGCCCCGGGCCAGCAGCGCCTTGACCCCGCGCAGGTCCGCGCCGCCGGGCACGGTCAGTGCGACCAGCGGGAAATCGGCGCTGAAGACCTCGCCCGTGAGCCCGAAACCGGCGAGCCGCTCGTGCACGGCCCGTACGTCGGGCCCTAGCGGACCGTCCGGCAAAGGCAGCACCCGTACGGTGCAGTTGCCGGAGTCCCGCACCCGGCCGGCGGCCCAGTGCACCCCGTCGCCGTCGGTCCGAAACCGTACGGTCTCGCCCTCGGCGACCCCGTCCCGGAGGAAGGGCACGTTGTCCACCCGCGCGGTGTCCGGGCCGAGCCGCGTCGCCCACAACCCCTCGGTCTCGTACGGCACGAGCCGGTCCTCGCGCGGGACCAGACGGAACCAGACCTTGATCTGATCGGCTTCGCGGGGCGGGCGCTGCGGACCGACGGGGGAACTCATGGCCCCATGGTCCCCCGTGCTCGGCGCGTCCGCCTGTCCACCGCCACGACCAGGCACGACGTCAGCTTCTGAAGTCAGGAGCCGCCCCCACCGCGTCGGAGCCGTCAATTTCCGCACATTCAAGGCCAGTTGTTGGATTCAGTGGCATCTTCCGAGGCTCCTGATGCACACCTCTTGACGCGTACAGGCCCACGGGGGAAACATCACCGTAACGAGAGAGCGCTCTCCCGCTAAGCCTCCCCCCAGGCTCTCTCGCCCGTTCGTCGTGCACACGTACCACGACCCAGGAGACGTACCTCATGCATGCTCCCCCCACTCCCTCCACTCTCCCCACCGCACCACGCACCCGCCTCCGCGCCCGCGCGCTCGGATTCGCCGCGCTCGCCGTGGCGATGCTGATGTCCGTGCCCACGGCCCAGACCGCGTTCGGCGAGGAGGCCAAGGCCGTGCCGGGCGGCGGCGACCTCGGCCCCAACGTCCATGTCTTCGACCCGTCGACGCCCGACATCCAGGGCAAGGTCGACGAGATCTTCAAGAAGCAGGAGTCCGCGCAGTTCGGCCTCGACCGCCACGCGCTGATGTTCAAGCCGGGCACGTACGACGACATCAACGCGCAGATCGGCTTCTACACGCAGATCGCGGGTCTCGGCCTCAACCCGAACGACACCACGTTCAACGGCGATGTGACGGTCGACGCGGGCTGGTTCGACGGCAACGCGACGCAGAACTTCTGGCGTTCGGCGGAGAACCTGACGCTCAACCCGGTCTCCGGCACCAACCGCTGGGCGGTCTCCCAGGCGGCGCCCTTCCGCCGGATGCACGTCAAGGGCGGGCTGAACCTCGCGCCCGACGGTTACGGCTGGGCCAGCGGCGGCTACATCGCCGACTCCAAGATCGACGGCGAGGTCGGCCCGTACTCGCAGCAGCAGTGGTACACCCGCGACAGCTCGGTCGGCGGCTGGGGCAACGGCGTCTGGAACATGACGTTCTCGGGCGTCGAGGGCGCACCGGCCAACAGCTTCCCCGAGCCGCCGTACACCACGCTCGACACCACCCCCATCTCCCGCGAGAAGCCGTTCCTCTACCTCGATGGCGCCGACTACAAGGTCTTCGTCCCCGAGAAGCGCGAGAACGCGCGCGGCGTCTCCTGGGCCGACGGCACTCCGGCCGGCGAGTCGATCCCGCTGGACCAGTTCTACGTCGTGAAGGAGGGGGCGGACGCCGCCACCATCAACGCGGCCGTGGAGCAGGGCCTGCACCTGCTCTTCACGCCCGGCGTCTACCACATCGACGAGACGATCACCATCAACCGCGCGGACACCGTGGCCCTCGGCCTCGGCCTGGCCACGATCATCCCGGACAACGGGGTGACCGCGATCAAGGTCGGTGACGTGGACGGCGTGAAGCTCGCGGGCCTGCTGGTCGACGCGGGCCCGGTCAACTCCGAGACGCTGATCGAGGTCGGCCCCGAGAACGCCTCGGCGGACCACTCGACCAACCCGACCTCGCTCCAGGACGTGTTCGTACGGATCGGGGGCGCGGGCCCCGGCAAGGCGACCACGAGCATCGTCGTGAACAGCGACGACACGATCATCGACCACACCTGGGTGTGGCGGGCGGACCACGGTGAGGGCTGGGGCTGGGAGACCAACCGGGCCGACTACGGGGTCCGGGTGAACGGCGACGACGTGCTGGCGACCGGGCTGTTCGTGGAGCACTTCAACAAGTACGACGTGGAGTGGTACGGCGAGCGCGGCCGCACGATCTTCTTCCAGAACGAGAAGGCGTACGACGCCCCGAACCAGGAGGCGATCCAGAACGGCGACACGCAGGGCTACGCGGCCTATCGGGTCGACGACTCGGTCGAGCAGCACGAGGGCTGGGGCATGGGCAGCTACTGCTACTACAACGTCGACCCGACGATCATCCAGGAGCACGGCTTCAAGGCGCCGGTGAAGCCCGGCGTGAAGTTCCACAGCCTGATCGTGGTCTCGCTGGGCGGCAACGGCCAGTACGAGCACGTGATCAACGACGTGGGATCCCCCACCTCGGGCCCGGACACGATCCCGTCCCAGGTGGTGAACTTCCCGTAATACGGGAGCTGTACGGGAGCGGGGGGGCCCGCGCCCGGGGGCCGCCCGGCCCCCCCCCCCCCGGATAAGCAGGGTGAAAGGTTAAGACGTAGAATACATGGCCCCACGCCACAGCAGGCCAGAGG
>NZ_JAFEUF010000252.1:0-4044 GCF_016901035.1 Streptomyces durocortorensis | reverse complement strand
CCGCTCGCCCGCCTCGGGCCTTGTTCTTCCTTCTCCTTATCCGGGGTTTTGGGGGGGGGGGGGGGGGGGGGGGGGGCCCCCCCCCCCCCCCCCGCTCCGCTGTGTTCTCCTGTGCCTTCAGGTTCGCTGTGCCTTCAGGTCCGCCCGTACCGGATGGTGCGGTCGGGGAACTCCAGCGCCAACTCGGTGGTGACGGTGGGCCGGGTGCGGCTCCCCGTCGGGACGCACGACGGCCTCAAGGTCCTCCGGCTCGAAGTCCCGCACATGCCACACAGCCATGGTCCGGCCCCGGCCCATCTGTTCGACGGTCCCCGTCTCGTTCCCCCGCCTTTCCATGATGGAGCGGCCGGGGGCGGGTGCCGGGCCTCAGCCCTCGCCGGTCAGGTTGATGGTGACCGTGCGCTCGGCCGGGGTCTTCCCTGCCAGGGCGGTCTTCATCGCCTGGGCCACGTCGTCCGCGCCGACCTGGTGCTCCCTGCCGTCGGCCTTGACCGCCGTGATGCCGTCGAAGACGCCGTCGAGCAGCGTGTCGATCGCCTTCTTGTCGTAGACGTCGACCAGTCGGCCGTCCACCGGCTTCATGGACAGGATCTGCGGCAGGGACCGCGCCGGGCCGAACTGGATCTGCTTGGGACCGGCCTTGATGGTGATCAGACCGGACATCGCGGGCTCGGCGAACTCCTTCATCGCCCGGTCCAGTTCCGCCTTGGTGATGGTGGGCGCGGTGGTGGCGACGGGGAGTTCGACCAGGCGGGCCTGCCCGGTCTGCACCTGGGCGCGGTAGGCGTCCCGGACCGAGATCAGGGACTGGCCGGCGTCCAGCGTCTTGCCCGGCTTGCCCGGCACCGCCACGGCCTTGTTCGGCTCGAAGCGGATCGTGCCGTCGTTGGCCGAGCCGGAAGCGCCCGCCAGGTCGGTCAGCGCCACGCCGAGCTTCTCCTCGTCGACCGGGATCACCGGGTCGGCGGGGCGCTCCCCGCCGAACAGCGAACCGATCACCGAGACGGGGTTGTAGTCGCTGCCCGCCGCGCCGCGCACGGTCTCCTGGCTGTCCAGGGTGAGACCGGCCTTCTCGGGGTCGAGCTTCTCCTCCTTGCCGTCCACCGACAGCGTCAGAGGCGTCTTGGCCCGCTCGCCGAGGGCGGCTTCGAGCTTGGTGACCGCCTCCTCCTTCGAGCCGCCGCCGATGTCGACGCCGAGCACCGTGGTGCCCTTGGGGACCTCGGAGTGGTTCAGCAGGAGGCCCGCCCCGTACGCGATGCCGAGCAGCACGACCGCGGCCACCCCGAGGAGGACCAGCTTGGAGCGGCCCTTCTTCGCGGGCGCGGGAGCGGAGGCCGCGGCGGCCTTCGGCGCGGGACGCGGGGCGGCGGGGCCCGGCGTGGGAGCACCCGGACCACCGGGACCGCCGGGACCGCCGTGACCCGTCACCGGGCCGCCCGGGCCGCCCGGCCGCTCCGGGAACGTCGCGCGGGGCTCGCTGGGCACCACGGGGATGCCGCTCGTCAGCGTGTCGCCCGAGACATGGCCGCCGGGGCCGAGGTCGGGCGCCGGGGCCTGCGGCGTGAGGATCGCGGTGTCGTCGGACATCCGGGGCGGTACGCCGCCGGGGGTACCCGGGACCATCGGGCCGGGGCCGCCGAGGCCCGGGACGCCGTCGAGGTTCGGGGTCAGCGAGGAGGTGCCGGTGACCGGTCCCGTGGTGGGGCCGGCCGGGCCGGGCGTCCGCACTCCGGGGCCGGGGGTGGCACGCGGGCCGCCGCCGGGGGGCTCGGTGCCGTACGCGTCGAGCGCACTGCGGCCGGGGCCGGGCGCGCCCGGTCCGCCGCCGGGCTGCGGGGCGTCCGAGAAGTACGGCAGGTCGGGGCGCGAGCGGCCCGCACCACCGTCGGACACGCCACCCGGGCCGCCAGGACCGCCGGAGCCGCTCATGCCGGGGCCACCCGGGCCGCCTGTGCCCGGGCCGCCGGGGCCACCGGGACCGCCCAGGCCCGGACCACCCGGACCACCCGGACCACCCGGACCACCCGGACCGGAAGGGGCGCCGCCGGAGCCGCCGGGCGCACCCGTGCCCTGGGCGGCTGTCGCCGGTCCGGGGGCAGGGGTCTTGCGCGGGGCGAACCAGTCGCTGCCGCTCTTCTCCCGGGCCGGCTTCTCCGCGGGCGTCGGGTCGGCGGCCGCGCCGCCGTCGCGGGACCGGTCCGCGGGCGCGCCGCCGTTCGAGCCGGCGCCCGGGCCGCCGGAGCGGTGCGCGGGTCCGGCACCGGAAGCCGCACCGGGTGCGGGCGGCGGCGTGCCGGGGCGGGGGGTCGCGCCGGTGCGCTCCGCGTCGGAACGGCCGTCGCCGGCGATGTCGCTCGCCGCCATCGGCGTACGCATCACGACCGGCGGGATCGGACGCGAACCGGGGATGTTGATCCGGATGCGCGTCGTCAGCGTCGTCTCGGTCTTCGGTTCCTCGGGCCGGGGCGGATCCACGGATTCCGGGTTCTCGTCAGAGCCGTCCTGCGACGGATACTGGCGGGATCCGTACGGCGGCGTACCCGAGGGGTACGCGGCTCCGCCGCGGCCCTGGGGCCCGGAGGACGAACTGTCAGTTTCACGACTCAAAGCAGGTTCTCCCGATTGGCTCCGCCGCCCGTACTTCCCCCATGCCGCAGGCCAGGGGACGGCTCGGCGCGCGCACCACCATACTGGCCGCCGCCGTCGGACACTCCGCGACCGGGTGAAACCTCCACCCGTGCATCACACCTGTGGGGGTCTCTCCGGACCCGGACTTGGCACTTCACGTACCCGACCGGCCGCTGTGGATGGCTGATTGCGGCACTTTCGAGGTGGTGGCGCACATCACAGCGACGGCCGTCCCGCCGAGCATGAAGAACACCAGGCCGAGTTCGTCGCCGAAGACGTAGTCGCCCTCCGGCCGGCCGCTCAGCAGAAGGAACACGGTGATGAACCAGCCGGCCGCCGGGGCGAGCGCGCCGATCTGGGTACGGGTCAGGATCCGGCCGCCGTAGAAGAGGCCCGCGGAGCCCGCCAGGGCGATGATCAACCCGCCCGGGAACCAGGCCGCTTGGACGAGGGTTCCGGCGAGGGCGACGAGCGCGCCGAGGACCGCGAGGCCCAAGTAGGCGGCGATCCGGGCCGGGTTCGGCCGGGCGGCGAACCCGGTGGGCTCGGGCTCCCGAGGCGGAGCGTTCCGTCGCGGCGCGTGGGAGGAGTCCGCGCGGCCGCGGGACTTCTTGGGGGTGCCGCTCATACCGCGCCTCCCTCGGTGTCCGGGACGCCCGCGAACAGGTCGCTCTCGCGCTCCGGTCCCGTCACGCCGCGAACGCCCCGCACCAGTTGGTAGCACTCGGTCGTCAGCAGGGGCTGGCCGAGGTCGTTGGAGAGGGCGAAGAAGGGGCCGTCGACCGCGATCTGGGTGGCGTGGGCGCGCATCGCCGCCGACTTCGCCCCGGCGTACGCCGATCCGTCGATCTCCGCGGTGATCTGCTCCCCGCCGGTCACGCCCGGGACGTCGGCCACGGCGGCGATGCCGGGGAAGGCGTCGGGCGCGGTGGTGCGCAGCCGGTCGAAGGCGGCCTCCAGGGCCTCCCGCTCCACCCGGTTCCAGTAGATCTTCGCGATGGTGTGCGGTGCGTCGGAGCCGTACGCCGGGTCGGCGGCCAGGTCGGCGGCGCGCATCGCGACGCGGTGGGCCTGGATGTGGTCGGGGTGGCCGTAGCCACCGTCCGGGTCGTAGGTGATCAGGACCTGGGGGCGGACCTCGCGGATCACCTCGACGAGGTGGGCGGCCGCCTCGTCCACCGGGGTGGACCAGAAGGAGCCGGGGCGGCCGTTCTGCTCGGCGCCCATCATCCCCGAGTCCCGGTAGCGGCCGGCCCCGCCGAGGAAGCGGTGGTCCTCGACGCCGAGCTCCTGCATCGCCGCGGCCAGCTCGCCGACGCGGTGGGGGCCCAGCGCGTCGTCCCGGTCGGCGGTGAGGCGGGCGAGGGTGGGCGGGATGACCTCGCCCTCCTCGCCGAGCGTGCACGTCACCAG
>NZ_JAFEUF010000251.1 GCF_016901035.1 Streptomyces durocortorensis | reverse complement strand
CCGCCGGACCCCCCGGGCCCCAGCACACTGCGATCCAGTCCCCGTCCCCGTCTCCTTTCCCTCCGGGCCCCGCAGCCCCGGCCGTCGAACGCCTCCGGGTGGTGGTCGCGGACGACAACCCGGTGGTCCGGGCGGGCCTCGGCGTTCTGCTGTCCGGCCGAGCGGACATCCAGGTGGTCGCGGAGGCGGCGGACGGCCGGGAGGCGTACGAGAAGTCGCTCGAACACCGCCCCGACGTGGTCCTGTTGGACGTCCGCATGCCGGGCGTGGACGGCATCTCGGCGCTGCCGCACCTGGTCGGCATCGCTCCCGTACTGATGCTGACGTACAGCAGGGAGAGCGAGATCGTCCACGAGGCGCTGCGTCTGGGCGCGGGCGGCTATCTGGTGCACGGCGAGTTCACGGCGAACCAGCTGGTCCAGGCGGTACGCGACACGAAGGACGGCCGCGCCAACTTCACTGTCACCGCCGCGGACGCGCTCCTGGCCCACATGCGCCACGGCACGCCGCCCCAGCGGGGCCCGCTCCCCGAGGGCCTGGGCTCGGCACTGGCGACGGCACCGACCCAGCCGCCGCCGCGCACCGCCGAACCTTCGGAAAGCCTTTCGCAACTGCAACCTGCTGTGGGACAGTCTTCTGTATCCGGGGGGTCGGTATCCACCCCCAACAGGCAGCAGTACGGGCTGAGTTCGAGGGAGGTGGAGATCATGGACCTGATTGCGTCCGGAATGAGTAATCAGCAGATCGCCGCCACCTGCTTCATCAGTGAGAAGACGGTCAAGAACCACATCAACCGCATCTTCACGAAGCTCCACAGCGCGACGCGCAGCGAGGCCATCGCCCACTGGCTGGGCACCGCGCCCCGGACCCCGGGGTGGCAGCCATGACCGAGCGATCCGGCAATGCGAGGCCCCGGAAGGCCTTTTGGGCCCGGGAATGGGCCCACGGGCCCTCTGTGGGAGCGCAGGTTCCCCTCTATGTTTCTCACGTCGCCAGCGGCACCGGCCAGGAGGAAGCCGGTAACGAGGACGGCACCGCAGAAACGCGCGAGTCGGCCGGCAACCGGTCGGCCGAACCCGGAGGGGAACACCATGTCGGACATCACCCTGAAGACCGCCGTCCGCGTCAACGGCTGGGCCAACACCGCCGTCAGCCGCCTTCAGAAGCGGTACGCGGCGAAGGACCGGGGGCAGACGGCGTTCGAGTACCTGGGGATCGTTCTGGTGGTCGTCGCCATCATCGGAGCGGTCGCTGCCTCGGACATCGGTGGCAACATCTCGAAGCGTATCGACGGACTGGTGACCGCCATCGTCTCTGGCTGATGCGTACACGTCTACGCGGCGACGCAGGGCAGGCCTTCCCCATCTACATCATGATGGTGGCGGGCCTGCTCTTCCTTGCGTTGGCCTTTTTCGCGGTCGGCAAGGCTTCCGCCTTGCGTAATGGGTCTCAAGGCGCTGCCGACGCCGCCGCGCTGGCCGCCGCCCAGCAGGCACGAGCCAACTTCGGGCCGGGATTTCTCGGCTCGCTGCCACTCAACACGCTGGACGTCTTCCTCGACATGCCCTTCGTGGCGCCCTGCGCCGAGGCGCAACGACTGGCCGCCGCCAACGACGCGGACGAGAAGCTCTGCTATCCGACTTCCGGATATCTGCGTGACCGGATCACGGTCCAGGTAGAGGGGCGCAAGCCGGTGGACTCGCCGGTGATCCCTGGTTCGGACAACAAGAAGGCCAAGGCCACGGCCACTGCGCTGATCGAGTTCAACTGCCCCAATCCGAAGGCTGTTGACGTCAACAGTGACGGTGTCCAGGACCTCTTTGTCTTCACGTGCCGGAGCGGCGAGATAGTCAAGATCACAACCGCCGAGATCACTCCTGGCCTGTGGGAGACGGTGAGCAGAACTCTCTTCGACGTGCGGTTGGTCGACCAGTGACAGCGAAGCGAACGACGAGTAGAGGAATCGGACCATGAGCATGCGGCGGACCACGACGACCAGAAGGGCGATGACAGCTGTCTCAGTGACGGCCGCCCTGGCCCTTGCGCTCGCCGGCTGTGGCGACGACGGAGGCGACGAGCCCGGCAACGAGGGATCCAGCGCACCGTCCGCCCCAGCCAGCCCCTCCGCACCGGAGGACAAGGGCGAGCCGCAGCAGGAGGACACGGCTGCGGGGGAGGACGTGGACCCGAATGTGAAGCTCGCGGAGGCGCGCGGGCAGGGCGGGCTCGTCCTGGTCATCAATCAGGTCAAGCGGGACTCCGGCGGATTCCTCACCGTCCAGGGTGAGATCAATAACGAGGGAACCCAGATACGGACTGCATCGGCCTGGGCCGGTTCAGAGGTCAGCATCGTTCAGAAGAACCCCAACTCGGTTGCGGGCGCGACGCTGGTGGACAAGGCGGGGAAGAAGCGGTACTACGTGCTCCGCGACACGGACTCCCGGTGCCTGTGCACAACGGCGATCGCCTCTATCGCCCCGGGCAAGGCAGCGCCAATCTTTATGCAATTCCCCGCCCCGCCCCAGGGAACGACCGAGGTCGACTTCAACCTTCCGACCTTCGCCACCACCTCGCTGAAGATTTCTGGGTGAGTGCGGCCATGAAGACCACCACGCGCTCCCGGGCCGCGCGCAACGTAGGACAAGCCGTCGCAGTCGTCGTGCTTGTTGCCGGAACGACTCTCCTCGGGGCCTCACCCTCGTACGCCGACGACGGCCCGAGCGTCCCGCCCGGTACGGAGGCGACGTCGGAGCCACCCGTTCCCACGGACCCGAACGATTCGGACCTGAAGATGCCGGAGGGCGGCACCCTCGCTCCCGGCCGGGTCCTCGACATCGTCCAGGTCGTGGAAGACCTCGGTGGCGAGGAACGCCGCGAGGACAGCAACGCCGACATCAAGTTCGCGCTCCAGGCCGAAGTCCTCTTCGGCAAGGACAGCGCGAAGCTCGGCTCGGCGGCCAACGCCCGTATCGCCGCCATCGCCGAGGAGATCAAGAAGCAGAACGCGACCAAGGTCCGCGTCTTCGGCTTCACCGACAACCTCGGCTCCTCGGCCCACGGAGACGTCCTGTCCAAGCAGCGGGCCGACGCCGTGCACGGGGTCCTGTCGAAGGAACTCGGCCCCACGATCACGTACGAGATCCGGGGCTACGGCGAGCAGTACCCGATCGCCAGCAACAGCAACGAAGAGGGCCGGCCCTTCTGCCGTGACCACAGGAAACCGGCCATACCTTCGCCGAGCCCGTCACCCGAACGGCGGACCGTCGTTTGTGTTGTGGGCCGGAATCCGGACTGCCCGGCGTAGCAGACTGTGACACGCCGCGCGTCGCTGACACGTTCATCGGGTGCTGACACGTTCATCAGGTGGGGTACCGCGGTGCGCATACGAACAGTCGTCGAGGAAGGTGTGATGGGTGTGGAGGCCCCCGCGACGAACGAACGGGTGACGGGACGCAGGTGGACGGTGCGGCTGGATCCCGTCGGCCGTGGACGTGCGGACGTACGTGTCTCGTGCAGCCGCCCCGCCTGCGCCGCGCAGGTGCTGCCCTCCGCGGCCGCCGGCCGCACGGCGGCGGTCGCGCATCTGAAGGCCCACCTGCGCGCGGGGGCGGCCCCCCGCCCCTCGGCGCACTGCGCCTGCCGGGCCGAGGAGTGCCACACACACATCCGCCCCGCCGGACCGCGTGAGCGCCCCGCCCCCTGGAGGTGCGGGGGAGCGGTCGTCCTGGCCGTCGTCACGGACCGGGAAGGGCGCTGGTGGCAGGTCATGGAGTGCTGCTCGCGCTGCGCGGCCGCCCACCCCACCGCGAAGATCGTCGCCACCGCTCCGGCCACCGAGGGGCCGGCTCCGGCCGACGCCCCAGCCTCCGCGGCCCCCGCGGCGGCCTTGTCGGCCGTCGGCCCGCACTTCTCGCACAGCGCCCCTACGACCGCCGTCACGCGCCAGGTGCCGGCTCCCCGGTCCACGAGGCCGGTGCGCAAGCGCCCCCGGCGGGGGAGGATCGCGCAGCGCTTCGTCCCGCACGACCTGCGGCCCGTCGCGCTGCGGGACGAACTCACCGAACTCGGCGAACTCTTCCGCGCCTACCAGCAGCGCCCCGAGCCCGACCTCGCGATGCTCGCCGACCTCCACGCCCGCAAGGCGGAGGCCTTCTTCGCCTGGGCCGAAGTCACCGCCGACACCGGACTGCGCCTCGACGCCCGGCGAGCCGAACAGGCCGCCGCCACCGCCCGCCTCCAGCACCTGCACCGCATCGGCCAGGCTCCGGACGGCGAAGGGCCCGCTGTCGCACGGCTGCTGACCGCCCCGGCCCAGTGGGACCACGCGCGGGCCGTTCTCGCACACGTCGCCGCCCACGCGCCCCTGCCGAGTGCGGAGGCCCGCCTGCTGGTGGTGATGCTGACGCTGCGCACCGCGCACGCCGGTGTCGGCAACCTCGTCGGCCAGGACCTCAAGGGGCTGCCCCTGCACGATCCCGAGCATCTGGTGGGACAACTGCTGGAGTGCGGCTGGCTGGACATCTCCGGGACCGTCGAGGAACTGATCGCCTCCCGCCCGGAAAGCCCCACCCGGATCAGCGTGCCGTCCCTGACGCCCGACGACAACGACCCCGGCCCGTTCACGTTCGGCAAGAAGATGCGCCCCAAACTCAGCGGGTGGGCCCAGCGGGTCGTCGGGGAGAAGAAGCTCCGCAAGGCCAAGACCGAGGCCGAGGCACGGTTGCTCGCCCTGGCCCTGGCCACCGGGGCCGACGGCGAAGGGCGACTGGGGCCCGAAGGGCAGGGCATCGCCGTGGAAACCCTGTCCTCCTGGTGCACCGTCGACCCCGGTGACCTGCGGGAGCTCGTGGACCGGCTGACCGCGGCGGACTGGTTGACGGAGGCGGAGGTCACCGGCACCCACCTCACCGGCCGGCTGACCGAACGCGTCCTCCCGCTCGGTTGCCCGCTGACCTGAGAAGCGGAGCGAAGTAGCCGACGCCCGGGGCGCGTGCCCCGGCAGGCCCCGGCAGGCCCCGGCAGGCCCCGGCAGGCCCCGGCAGCCGGAGCCCTACGCCCGACCGCCGACGACCTTGCCGCCCTGGAAGCCCTCCACCGCGGTGGCCCCACGGCCTGACCCCACGGTCTGACCCCACCGGCGGGCCATGCCTGCGGCGTTGCTGTCGCCGGAGCACCTGCAGCGGCGCACACGGGCCGGGTGCGGGCAGCGTAGGAACGGGCGGCTGCTATGAGGCCGAAGCCCAGGCCGCCGAACGCGACCATCCAGGTCACCCCGGAACCGGTCGTGAACGCACCGGACGCCTCCATCCTCGGCAGCACGCCAACCGCACTGAGCGGGGCGTAGACCAGCAGCACAACTCCCCCGGTTCTCTGATGCCGACAATCCAGGCTCCCCCGAGCCCGTGGCCCGTCACATCCCGCGCATGGGGTATCCGCCTCCTCCGCTCGGGGGAGAAACGAACGCGCCCGCTGGAGGACCGGATCTCGCTGCACCGGAGGCTTTCGGCACCCCCGAACCCTCACCCCCCCCACCCGCGCCCGATCACGACCCACGGCGGCCGGAGAGCCGGGACAGCCCGAGCTGCCCCGCCAGATCCGTCAGGTCCTCCGCGTACAGGTCGAACCGGTCCGAGGCCGTGGGCGGGTCGCCGACCGGGCGGGCCACATAGGCCGTGCGCAGGCCCAACGCCTGCGCACCGCGAAGATCCCAGGCGTGGGCGGCGACCATCAGCAGGCGCTCCGGCGGCTGTCCGGCGACGGTGACGGCCAGCCGGTAGACCGCCGGGTTTGGCTTGTAGGCGCGGGCGTCCTCCGCCGAGAGGGCTTGGTGCCAGCGCAGTCCGGCATGGGCGTTCAGTTCCAGCAGCGCCGTCCGGCTCGCGTTGGAGAGGCCGACCAGCGGGAAGTGCTCGGCGAGCCGGGCCAGGCCCGCCACGGTGTCGGGCCACGGCGGGAGCCGGCGGGCCGACCTCGCCAGCGTCTCCACCGCGCCCGGATCGTCCACCCCGGCGGCCACGGCGACGCGTCCGGCGGCCTCCCGGTCCAGGGCGTCGCTCGGTACGTAGGGCCGGTCGCCGTCGAGGATCCGGCGCTGCTCGCGCTCGATGTGCTCCTGCCAGAGCAGCAGGAGCCGTTCGGTCCCGGGGCCGTCCAGGGACGGGTCGAGCGCGCGGATACCGGCGCGGAGTCCGGCGGGTTCGTCGACGAGCGTGCCGAGCACATCGAACACGAGGGCGTCGAACGCGAGGGTGCCGAACGCGAGGGTGTCGGTCTTCAGCTCTGCCATGGCGCGGTCTCCTCCAGAGAGTGGGCGACAGAGCGAACAACGTCGCAACAGCGTTCTCCCATCCCCTCCTTCACCTACTTCACCGAGATCGACCCCACGAACGCGTCCAGGTCCTCCGCGTCGACCGCGTCCTTCACCGCGTTCAGCCGCACCACGAACGGAACGCCCTTCGTGTCCACGCCCGCGACCAGGACCCCGGTCATCGGCGTTCCCTTGTTCGGGGTGTCCTCCTGGCCGTCCGCCGTGAAGTCGTAGTCGATCCGGCGGGCTTCGCGGGCTTCGCGGGCGTCGCGGGCGTCGGCCGGGCCCGCGAGGCGTACGTCCTCCGTCGCCCGGCGGGTGGAGTTCAGGCCGATGCCCGCGCCCGCCGCTGCCGCCGCCCCGGCCGCGTCGTGCACGCCCGTGGCGAAATCCAGCTGGACCGAGACCATGCCGGTCCGGATGCCGTTCTCCTCCTTCAGCGCGACGGCCGCGTTGGCCTCGGCGCGTTCGCCCGCCGGCTGTTCCGCGTACCCCTCGCTCTTCGGGTAGCCGACGCTCAGGCTGCCGGTGTCCAGCGTGCCCCAGCCCTCGGGCACGGAGGCCGTGCCGTCGCCGTCGCCGCCGCTGCAGCCGGTCAGCAGGAGCAGCGCCGCTCCCGCGAGGGCCGCCACGGTGGCCGCCGTCCGCCCTCGGGCCGACCGCGCCCTGTCCGTCCGTCCCCGGGCCGACCGCGCCCCGTACGTCCGTTCTCGGGTCGTCCGCGCCCCGTACGTCCTGGCACTCATCGCCGGTGTCACCACGTCCGTCTCTCCGCCTTTCTGCCCGGTCGGTCCGTCGCGTCAGTTCGCTGCGTCAGTTCGCCTCGTCAGTTCGCGCAGTAGCTGTACGGAAGGTACGTGCGCGCGTCGCCCTGCGGGGCCCCGAGGAACCGCGCGTCCTCCAGCGTCTCCGTCTTCTCCTCCGTGGAGAGGGAGAACCCGAGACTCATGCCGAGCGAGATCTCGAAGCCGAACTCCTGGGCGTCGCTCTCGCCGGTGTACCGCATCGAGCTGGACAGGCCGTCCTCGAACATCAGCTGCTGGAACGGGTCGTTGCCCTCCGGGCGGCTCTCCATGCCTTGGTCGCCGAAGAGGTACTCGAACGGGGCGGTGTTGTTCCCGGAGCCGCCCAGCCACTGTTCGGCGACGGCCCGGTTCGCCTCGGTCGCCGCGTCCGTGTCCTTGCCGAAGACGATCGAGTTCGTCACCACGTCGATCCCGGTGTCGCCCGAGGAGTCCGACGCGCTGCCCTTGCCGCCGCGCTTGTCCTGGCCGCTCTCGCCGTTGTCGCCGCCGACCTCGACCTTGCCGGACGTCGAGCCGCTCTCCACCGTCTGTGTCATGTCGATGCGGACGATCTTCCCGGTCTTCTGGTCGCGGGTGACGGTGATCGCGCTGGTACGGTTCTGCTTGCCGCCCACGGTCCCCTTGACCGGGCCCACGTTGCCGCCGGCCTTGCCCTCCAGTTCGAGCTTGGCGGTGTACGTGTACGACTCGTTGCCGTTCACGTCGTCCTTGGTGATCGTCACCTCGGGAGAGAACGTCGCCTTGCCGCCGAGTTTCGCGCCGAGTTCGTCCTCGTCGCCGCCCTTGACCGACAGGCCGCCGTCCGCGTAGGCGTTGAGGCCGACGGTCGAGTAGGAGATCTTCTTGTCGCCGATCTTCCTCTCGATGTCCTCCTTCTTCTCCGCCCACTTCATCGCGGAGTACCAGCCGCCGCCATAGCCGCCGCTGTGCTTGGTGGAGGTCTCCCACATCTTCATTTCCTCGATGTCGTCCCGCATCTGCTGAGCCTCCTCCTCGCTCGCGAAGATCCAGGTGTCACCGTTGGTGATCTTGATGCCGCCGCCGATGTCGACATCCGCCTTGCCGAGGCTCCCGAGCTTCACGCCCGGGGTGCCGGCGGTAGCCCCGGCGGAGGCGGCGTCGGTGAACGTCATGGAGACGACCTTGTCGTCACCGTCGACCTCACCGTCGCCGTTCACGTCGGTCCTCGCCCGGGAGACCTTCTGCTGGAAGCCGTACTCCTCGCCCCACTCGAACCAGCCGACCTTGACCTTGCCGCCCGCCGTGTCCGAGATGCTGGAGACCTGGCACATCGTGGGCTCGTAGTCCGCGTCCGTCTTCGGCTTCGCCTCGGGGTCCTGACCGCCGGAGGAGCACGAGCCCCCGCCCCCGGCCAGCGAGCTGATCGCGCACCGCAGCCGCTCCCCGATCTTCCCGCCGACCCCGGCCATCGCCATCGCGCCGATCAGCATGACGACCAGGATGACGACGCCCAGGTACTCCGTCGCCGTCGCACCGCTGTCACGCCAGTTGTACGAGTACGTCGGCGGGGGCGGGGGCCGGGTGGCGCGCTCCTCCAGCAGCCGGTCGACCGCCACCCCCGACGCCGCACCGGCCGCAAGCGAGACGGCCGGCATGAGGACGCCCTCGATGCCGACCACGCCCCCGGCGACGGCGAAGCCGTACAGCAGACCGGCCAGTGGTACGGCCAGGGCAGCGAGCAGGTACAGGGTGCGGGACGACTCGCGGTACTCGTCGGGGAGGATACGGGCCGCCGCCAGGACGGTCAGGAGCGTCACGGCGAGGGCCGGAAGATGGATCAGGGCCAGCCGCCAGCCGAAGGTCTCCAACCGCTCCTCGGTGCCGAGCAGTTCGAACAGGGCCCGGTTCGTGAGGAATCCGGCGCCGAGATAGACGAGGGCGCCCGTCACCCAGCTACGGGTCAACGCGAAGAAACGGCCGCCCTGTTGACCGTGGCGTGGTGCGCCGGGCCCCGCGATGCCGTGGCGTGGTGCGCCGGGCCCCGCGATGCCGTGGCGTGGTGCGTCGGAGCCCGTGATGCCGTGGCGTGGTGCGTCGGAGCCCGTGATGCCGTCGCGTGGCGCTCCGGAGCCCGCGATGCCGTGGTGCCCCGGCGGTACGCGGCCCGCGCCCCGGTCTCCCCAGCCCTCGTCCC
>NZ_JAFEUF010000025.1:49675-49968 GCF_016901035.1 Streptomyces durocortorensis | reverse complement strand
TTCCCGAACCGGGGGCCCTGCCCCGGTGCCCCTTTGCCCTCACCCGCCGGGGGGGCTTGGGTGCGGGGCTCCGCCCCGGACCCCGCTCCTCAAACGCCGGAGGGGCTTAATGTGCCCGGCCTCGGCTTCTCGGGGGCGGGTGGGCACAACCAGCCCGTCCGGCGATTGAGGACCGGGGATGCGGAAGGGGGCCCCCCCCAACAAAACCCCCCCCCCCAAAACCAACAACCCGATAACCAAAACCCAAACACCGAGCGAACAAAAACCCCACCCCACCCCCAACCAACAAAAAA
>NZ_JAFEUF010000025.1:39384-49665 GCF_016901035.1 Streptomyces durocortorensis | reverse complement strand
AAGGGCCCGCCGGAATCCTTCCCGGCGGGCCCTTCCCCTGGCGCGGGTTACCCCTACCGCTTGCGCAGGCGGAACCTCAGCCCCAGGCCCTCGTCCTCGAACGTCTCGCCGTACGTCTCGTCCGCCTCGCCCTCCGCGTAGTCCTCGGCCAGGACCTCGTCCGAGATCAGGGGGGCGTGCTCCGTCAGGGCCTCCTGTGTGGCCTCGGACGTCGTCGTCCAGCGGACGGCGATCCGGTCCGCCACGTCCAGGCCGCTGTTCTTGCGGGCCTCCTGGATCAGGCGGATCGCGTCACGGGCCAGGCCCGCCCGGCGCAGTTCCGGAGTGATCTCCAGGTCCAGGGCCACCGTCGCGCCCGAGTCCGAGGCGACCGACCAGCCCTCGCGCGGGGTCTCCGTGATGATGACCTCGTCCGGGGCGAGGGTGATCCGCTCCCCGTCCACCTCCACCGACGCCGTGCCCTCGCGCAGGGCGAGGGAGAGCGCTGCCGCGTCCGCCTCCGCCACCGCCTTGGCCACCGCCTGCACGCCCTTGCCGAACCGCTTGCCCAGCGCCCGGAAGTTCGCCTTCGCCGTCGTGTCGACCAGCGAGCCGCCCACCTCGGACAGCGAGGCCAGGGATGTGACGTTCAGCTCTTCCGTGATCTGCGCCCGAAGGTCGGCGGGCAGCGTGTCGAAGCCGTTCGCCGCCACCAGCGCGCGCGACAGCGGCTGGCGCGTCTTCACGCCCGACTCCGCGCGCGTCGCCCGGCCCAGCTCCACCAGGCGGCGCACCAGCGCCATCTGGGAGGAGAGCGTCGGGTCGATCGCCGAAGCCTCCGCCGTGGGCCACGACGCCAGGTGGACCGACTCCGGGGCGTCCGGCGTGACCGGGACGATCAGGTCCTGCCACACCCGCTCCGTGATGAACGGGACCAGCGGGGCCATCAGCCGGGTCACCGTCTCGACGACCTCGTGCAGCGTGCGCAGCGCCGCCTTGTCGCCCTGCCAGAAGCGGCGGCGCGAGCGGCGTACGTACCAGTTGGAGAGGTCGTCCACGAACGCCGAGAGCAGCTTGCCGGCGCGCTGGGTGTCGTAGCTCTCCATCGCGACCGTCATCTGGTCCACCAGCGCGTTGAGTTCGCTCAGCAGCCAGCGGTCCAGGACCGTGCGGTCCGCCGGGGCCGGGTCGGCCGCCGACGGGGCCCAGGACGACGTGCGTGCGTACAGGGCCTGGAAAGCCACCGTGTTCCAGTACGTCAGGAGCGTCTTGCGGACCACCTCCTGGATCGTGCCGTGGCCCACCCGGCGTGCCGCCCAGGGGGAGCCGCCCGCCGCCATGAACCACCGCACCGCGTCCGCCCCGTGCTGGTCCATCAGCGGGATCGGCTGGAGGATGTTGCCCAGGTGCTTGGACATCTTGCGGCCGTCCTCGGCGAGGATGTGGCCCAGGCAGACCACGTTCTCGTAGGACGACTTGTCGAAGACCAGCGTGCCGACCGCCATCATCGTGTAGAACCAGCCGCGGGTCTGGTCGATGGCCTCCGAGATGAACTGCGCCGGGTAGCGGCTCTCGAAGATCTCCTTGTTCTTGTACGGGTAGCCCCACTGCGCGAACGGCATCGAACCCGAGTCGTACCAGGCGTCGATGACCTCCGGGACGCGGTACGCCTCCAGCTGGCAGTTCTCGTGCGTGCAGGTGAACGTGATCTCGTCGATGAAGGGGCGGTGGGGGTCGAGCGATGACTGGTCCCGGCCCGTCAGTTCGGTGAGTTCGGCGCGCGAGCCCACGCACGTCAGGTGGTCGTCCTCGCAGCGCCAGATCGGCAGCGGCGTACCCCAGTAGCGGTTACGGGACAGCGCCCAGTCGACGTTGTTGTTCAGCCAGTCGCCGAAGCGGCCGTTCTTGACCGAGTCCGGGAACCAGTTGGTCTTCTCGTTCTCCTGGAGGAGACGGTCCTTGATGGCCGTCGTCCTGATGTACCAGGAGGGCTGCGCGTAGTAGAGCAGCGCCGTGTGGCAGCGCCAGCAGTGCGGGTAGCTGTGCTCGTACGGGACATGGCGGAAGAGCTTGCCCCGCGCGTCCAGGTCCGCGGTGAGCGTCTCGTCGGCCTTCTTGAAGAAGACGCCGCCCACCAGGGGGAGGTCCTCCTCGAACGTGCCGTCCGGGCGGACCGGGTTGACCACCGGCAGGCCGTACGCACGGCAGACCAGGAGGTCGTCGGCGCCGAACGCGGGGGACTGGTGGACCAGACCCGTACCGTCCTCGGTCGTGACGTACTCGGCGTTGACCACGTAGTGGGCCTCGGCCGGGAAGTCGACCAAAGTGAAGGGGCGTTCGTAGGTCCAGCGCTCCATCTCGGCACCCGTGAACGACTGGCCGGTCGTCTCCCAGCCCTCGCCCAGCGCCTTCTCCAGCAGCGGTTCGGCTACGACGAGCTTCTCCTCGCCGTTCGTCGCGACGATGTAGCGGACCCCGGGGTGCGCGGCGACCGCCGTGTTGGAGACCAGCGTCCACGGCGTGGTCGTCCAGACCAGGAGGGCCGCCTCGCCCGCCAGGGGGCCCGAGGTGAGGGGGAAGCGGACGAAGACCGAGGGGTCGACGACCGTCTCGTAGCCCTGGGCCAGCTCATGGTCGGAGAGGCCCGTGCCGCAGCGGGGGCACCAAGGGGCGACCCGGTGGTCCTGGACCAGCAGGTCCTTGTTGAAGATCTCCTTCAGCGACCACCAGACGGAGTCCACGTACTCCGGGTCCATCGTGCGGTACGCGTCGTCCAGGTCGACCCAGTAGCCCATGCGGGTCGTCAGCTCGGCGAAGGCGTCGGTGTGCCGGGTCACCGACTCACGGCACTTGGCGTTGAACTCGGCGATGCCGAACGCCTCGATGTCCTTCTTGCCGTTGAAGCCCAGTTCCTTTTCCACCGCCAGCTCGACCGGCAGGCCGTGGCAGTCCCAGCCGGCCTTCCGGCCGACGTGGTAGCCCTGCATGGTGCGGAAGCGGGGGAAGACGTCCTTGAAGACGCGGGCCTCGATGTGGTGGGCGCCCGGCATGCCGTTGGCGGTGGGCGGGCCCTCGTAGAAGACCCACTCGGGGCGGCCCTCGGACTGGTCGAGGCTCTTGGCGAAGACCTTGCTCTCGCGCCAGAAGTCGAGCACGGCGTGCTCCAGCGCGGGCAGGTCGACCTGGGCGGGTACCTGGCGGTACTGCGGCGATGTCATGTGCGGCTTCCTCCGGCGGATGTCTTCCACTTCCGTCGGAGGGACGAGAGCGTCTCGGCTCCCGCGGTACCACCCTCCTTGGCCCCGGGCGTGTGCCCGTGGCCCCCTCATTGGGGTCGCGATGCCGGGTCTAGTGGCCTGGTGTCCGCGGGCAGACCCACGTGTCCAAGGCGTTCTTCCGGCGGCTCAGGGGTGATCTTCACATCGCGCTCGCCCCCGGGCTCCCACCGTCCCCGGGTCGCTGCTGGCTGCGTACGGCGCTACTCGTCCCGTCGATGCCTCTCGCTGGGGTCAGTGTACGGGCCCGTACGGGCGACGGCCGACCGGTTTACCGGGGGCGCGTGGGCGTTACCCGAGTGGCGGGACGGGGGACAAGGACTTCCCGGCGGGGCCCGGGGGCCGATTACCGGGCGGGGAGCTGGGAACAACGGAGGCAGGCGAGCCACGACCGGACACGGGGGAGGGCGAGAGGGCGGCGTGCCCCGTTGCCGCGGGGCTGGAGTCGATTTATCGTCCCAGCACGATTCGCGAGCAAGATCACTATATGTGAAGGGGCCGCGGCCATGGTGGCGAAGAAGGCAGCGAAGAAGACGGTGAAGAAGGCCGCCGCCAAGAAGACCGCGGCCAAGAAGGCGGCGGCCGGCGACAAGCCCGCCGCCAAGAAGAGCACCGCCAAGAAGACCGCGGCGAAGAAGACCGCGAAAAGGGCCGCAGCGTCGGCCACGGAGGCGGCACGGGCCGCCGATCAGACGGGAGCCCCCACGGTGGTAGCCAAGAAGAGCGCGAGTCGTCCCGCAGCAGGCGCACAGGCCACGGCCCCCGTGCCGCCCGCCCGTGCCGCCGCCCCGGACGAGCTGGCCGTCCGGCCCGGGGAGGATCCGTGGACTCCCGAGGAGGTCACCGAGGCCCGCACCGTGCTGACCAGCGAGATCCTGCGGCTCCGCAGTGAGCTGGAGGCCTCCGGCGCGGCCCTCGCCGGACTGATGCGGGACTCCGGCGACGGCGCGGGCGACGACGAGGCCGACACCGGCACCAAGAACATCACCCGCGAGCACGAGCTGTCGCTCGCCGCCAACGCCCAGGAGATGCTGGAGCAGACCGAGCGGGCGCTCGCCCGGCTGGAGGCGGGGACGTACGGGCTCTGCGAGATCTGCGGCAAACCGATCGGCAAGGCGCGCATGCAGGCCTTCCCCCGGGCCACCCTGTGCGTCGAGGACAAGCAGAAGCAGGAGCGGCGCGGCTGATCCGCACAGGTGTGTCGTACCCTCATCCGAAGGCAGGCACCTAGGGTTGAGGGACTTACGTGGCAGAGGCGGAGCGCATCATCGGTACGCCGGAGAATCCCGAGGCCGAGGGCACGGACGAAGGCGGCAGCACGGCCGCCGACGCCGCCGTGAACGCGGGCCGGGGCAAGCGGAAGGTCCTCGTTCTGCTGAGCGTGGCCGTCGTGGCCTATCTGCTGGACCTGGTCACGAAGATGATCGTGGTCGCGAAGCTGGAGCACCAGCCGCCGATCGACATCATCGGCGACTGGCTGCAGTTCCGGGCGATCCGGAACGCGGGCGCCGCGTTCGGGTTCGGCGAGGCGTTCACGGTGATCTTCACGATCATCGCCGCCGGAGTGATCGTGGTCATCGTCCGGCTGGCCCGCAAGCTCTACAGCCTGCCGTGGGCCATCGCCCTGGGTCTGCTCCTGGGCGGTGCGCTCGGCAACCTCACCGACCGGCTCTTCCGGGCGCCCGGCGTGTTCGAGGGCGCGGTGGTCGACTTCATCGCCCCCAAGCACTTCGCCGTCTTCAACCTCGCCGACTCCGCCATCGTCTGCGGCGGCATCCTCATCGTGATCCTGTCCTTCAAGGGCCTGGACCCCGACGGGACCGTCCACAAGGACTGACCGGGCTCCAGGGACCGACCGGGCTGCGCGGGGAGCGTGTCGCGCAAGGCATACTCGACTGGTGAGTACGCACCCCGAGATCCGCACCCTGCCCGTACCGGACGGCCTGGAGGGCGAGCGCGTCGACGCCGCCATCTCCCGGATGTTCGGTTTCTCCCGCACCAAGGCCGCCGAGCTGGCCGCAGCCGGGAAGGTCCAGGTGGACGGTTCGGTGGCCGGGAAGTCCGAGCGCGTCCACGGCGGCGCCTGGCTGGAGGTCGAGATGCCGGGGGCGCCCGCCCCCGTCCAGATCGTCGCCGAGCCCGTCGAGGGCATGGAGATCGTCCACGACGACGACGACATCGTCGTCATCATGAAGCCGGTCGGCGTCGCCGCCCACCCCAGCCCCGGCTGGACCGGCACCACCGTCATCGGCGGCCTCGCCGCCGCCGGCTACCGGATCTCGACGTCCGGCGCCGCCGAGCGCCAGGGCATCGTGCACCGGCTCGACGTCGGCACCTCCGGCCTGATGGTCGTCGCCAAGTCCGAGCGCGCCTACACCCTGCTCAAGGCCCAGTTCCGCGACCGGGTCGTCGACAAGAAGTACCACGCCCTCGTCCAGGGCCACCCGGACCCGATGAGCGGCACCATCGACGCCCCCATCGGGCGCCATCCCAACCACGACTACAAGTGGGCCGTCACCGCCGAGGGCAAGCCTTCGGTCACCCACTACGACCTCATCGAGGCCTACCGCGCCGCCAGCCTCCTCGACATCAAGCTGGAGACCGGCCGCACCCACCAGATCCGGGTCCACATGTCCGCCCACCGGCACCCCTGCGTCGGCGACCTGACGTACGGCGCGGACCCGACGCTGGCCAAGCGCCTCGGGCTGACCCGGCAGTGGCTGCACGCCGTGCGGCTCGGCTTCGAGCACCCGAGCGACGGCAGCTGGGTGGAGTTCTCCTCCACCTACCCGGCCGACCTCCAGCACGCCCTCGACACCATCTCCGCGGAGAGCCAGTGACCGCCGGGCCCACCCCGTACAGCACTCGCAGGGCCGTCGAGGAGAGCGACCTCGCCGCCTGCTTCCAGGTCCGCAAGGACGTCTTCGTCGGCGAGCAGAACGTGCCCGAGGAGCTGGAGTACGACGCCTACGACGAGACCGCCGTGCACGTCCTGGCCGTCGCGGCGGACGGTACCGCGCTCGGCACCGGGCGGCTGCTGCACGGCGCGGACGCGGCCTCGAAGACCGGTGGCGACCTCACCGTCGGCTCGCTGGGCCGGCTCGCCGTGAGCCGTGAGGCCCGCGGCCTCGGCGTCGGCGCGGCCCTCGTCGTGGCCATCGAGGGCGAGGCGCGGAAGCTGGGCCTGGCCGCCGTCGACCTGCACGCGCAGACGCACGCCCTCGGCTTCTACGAGAGGCTCGGATACGTCGCGTACGGCCCCGAGTTCCCCGACGCGGGCATGCCGCACAGGGCCATGCGGCGGGAGATCCGCCCGGCCTGAGCACCGCGAGCGGAGGCATCGGCCCGATCCCGGGGGGTATCGGCCGAAACGTGCACCGCGCGTGGCAGGGTGGAGCCCTGTTCGGCCGCTCGTGACCTGCCGGACCCGCACGCTCCGGAAGGCCCCTCGTGGAACAGATGTCCCTGCTGCTCCTGCTGCTGCTCGGAGCCGTGGTCACGGTGCCGCTCGGCGACCGGCTGGGGCTGCCCGCGCCGGTGCTGATGACCCTCGCGGGCATCGCGATGGCGTTCATGCCGTTCGTGCCGAACGTGGACATCCCGCCGGAGATCATCCTCCCCGCGCTGCTTCCGCCGCTGCTCTACGCCACCGTCCAGCGCACCTCCTGGCGGCAGTTCGCCGCCAACAGACGCCCGATCCTCCTGCTGGCCGTGGCGCTCGTCTTCGTCACCACGGCCGCCGTCGCCGCGGTCGCCAACTCGATCGTGCCGGGGCTGCCGATCGCCGCGGCCGTCGCGCTCGGCGCGCTCGTCGCCCCGCCCGACCCGGTCGCGGCGACCGCTGTGGCGGGTTCCGTGGGACTGCCGCGCCGACTGGTGTCGATCCTGGAGGGCGAGGGCCTCTTCAACGACGTGACCGCCATCGTGCTCTACCACGTGGCCATCGCCGCCGCCGTCAGCGGCACCTTCTCGCTCCCCGAGGCCTTCGGGCTGCTGGTCCTCTCCGCCGTCGTCGCGGTCGCCGTGGGCCTCGCGCTCGGCTGGCTCACCATCAAGCTGATGAACCTGCTCGGCGACGCCACCCTCCAGGTCGGCCTGACCCTGCTGGTGCCCTTCGTCGCCTACGTGCTGGCCGAGGAGCTGATGGGTTCCGGCGTGCTCGCCGTCCTGACCGTCGCGCTGTTCCTCGCCGAGCACACCGCCGACGCCGACGACGTGCTCGGCCGGCTCACCGGACGTACCTTCTGGGACATCGTCGACACCCTGGTCACCGGCGTCGCCTTCGGGCTGATCGGCCTGGAGCTGCACACCGTGTTCGGCACCGCCGACGGGCACGCCCTGGAGATGGTCGGCTGGGGGCTCGCGATCGTCGCGGTCGTCGTCGGCGTACGGCTGCTGTGGCTGCTGCCCGCGACCTGGCTGGCCAAGCGGCTGCACACCCGCCGGGACGTCAGCGAGGAGCTTCCCACCAGCTGGCGGGAGACCGTCGTGATGTGGTGGGCCGGGATGCGCGGGGTGGCCTCCGTCGCCCTGGCGCTGGCGATCCCGCTGGAGACCGACGACGGGCAGCCCTTCCCCGGCCGGGACGAGATCATCTTCATCGCGTTCGCCGTGATCATGGCCACCCTGGTCTTCCAGGGGCTCACCCTGCCCTGGCTGGTCCGCAAGCTGAACGTCCGGGCCGACACCGCCGCCGAGGAGGCCCTGGAGAGGGACCTCGCGATCCGGGCCGCCAAGGCCGCCAAGTACCGCCTCAAGGAGATCCAGGAGGTCGAGGACTTCCCCGAGGAGGTCGTGGAGCGGCTCCAGCGCGCCGCGTACGACATCGGCGCCCGGATCAGCCCCGACATGGTCGACGAGGAGCGGCGCGAGGCCTACGCCCAGCGGGCGAAGCGCTTCAAGGCGATCAGCCGCATCCAGCGCGAGATGATGTCGGCCGCCCGCCACGAGGTGCTCTCCGCGCGCAGCGAACCCGGCTCCGACCCGGAGGTCGTGGACCGGGTGCTGCGAAACCTGGACTTCCGCTCGCTGCGGTGAGCCCTCGGGGCCTTCAGCCACGGCCCGGGGGCCTCAGCCCCGGCCCGTGCGCGGGGCCTTGGAGTCGTCGCGGTCGGCGGGCGGCGCCGTTCCGTTGCGGCCCGCCCGGCCCAGCTTCGCGCCCGTCAGCTCCGCCCACTGCTCGCCCGGCGGCAGAACGGCGGGCGCGGTGGCGATCCGCGGCAGCGCGTACGGATGGTGATCGCGCAGCCAGCCGATCAGCTGCTCGCGCACCGCGCAGCGCACCGTCCAGATGTCGTCCGCGTCCTTCGCCGTGACCACCGCACGCACCTGGATCGTGGACGGCGTCGTGTCCGTGACGGCCAGCGACCAGTCCCGGCCGTCCCAGGCGGCGATGTCACCGAGGATCTCCCGCAGCTTCTCCCGCATCGCGGCGACCGGGGCGGAGTGGTCGAGGTGGAAGAAGACCGTGCCGGTCATCTGGACCCCGCCGCGCGACCAGTTCTCGAACGGCTGGCTGGTGAAGTACGAGACCGGCATCGTGATCCGCCGCTCGTCCCAGGTCCGTACCGCCAGGAACGTCAGGGTGATCTCGTCGATCGTGCCCCACTCGCCGTCCACGACCACGGTGTCCCCGATCCGCACCATGTCGCCGAAGGCGATCTGGAGCCCGGCGAAGAGATTTCCCAGTGTCGACTGGGCGGCGACACCCGCGACGATGCCGAGCACACCGGCCGAGGCGAGCATCGACGTGCCGACCGCCCGCATCGGCGGGAACGTCAGGAGCATCGCGGCGATCGCGACCACCGTCACGACCGCCATGACGACCCGCTGGATCAGGGTGACCTGCGTACGGACCCGGCGTACCCGGGCCGGGTCGCGGGTGGCCGTCGCGTACCGGGCGTAACTGGCCTCCACGACCGTCGCCGCGATCCGCACCACCAGCCAGGCCGAGGCGCCGATCAGCACCAGGGTCAGGACCTGGCCGATCCCGGCCCGGTGGTCCCGCACCCAGTCGATCTTCGTCGCGCGGTAGCTGCCGCGCAGCAGCGCCGTGATGATCACCACCTGCAACGGAAGCCGGCAGCGCCGCAGCAGCCCCCACAGCGGGGTCTCGTGGTGACGGCTGTCGGCCCGCCGCAGCAGCAGGTCGACCAGCCAGCCGACCAGCAGGGTGATCACCACGGAACCGCCGATGACGATCAGCGGGCGCAGCACGCTCTCCATTCCCTCGTCCTCCCAGATGTAGGGGCGGCCGACAGGGTGCGAATGGCACCATGGGCCTCATGAACATCATGCTTTTCCACTCCACGTACGGGCTCACGCCCGCCGTGCACGCCGCGGCCGCGCGCCTCAGGGACGCCGGCCATGAGGTGCGCGTGCCCGATCTGTTCGAGGGGCACACCTTCGACACGGTGGAAGAGGGCATGGCGTACAAGGACGAGGTCGGCAAGGACGAGCTGCTGAAGCGTGCCGTGCTGGCCTCCGCGCCCTACTCGGACCAGGGGCTCGTCTACGCCGGCTTCTCCCTCGGCGCGGCGACCGCGCAGACCCTGGCGCTCGGCGACGCGAAGGCCCGGGGGCTGCTGCTGTTCCACGGCACCTCGGACATCGCCGAGAATGCCTCGGTGGACGAGCTCCCCGTCCAGCTGCACGTCGCGGACCCGGACCCCTTCGAGTCCCACGACTGGCTGAACAGCTGGTACCTCCAGATGCAGCGGACGGGCGCGGACGTCGAGGTATACCGCTACCCGGGGGCCGGGCACCTGTTCACCGACCCCGACCTGCACGACTACGACCAGGCGGCCGCCGAGCAGACCTGGAAGGTCGCGCTCGGCTTCCTCGCCACCCTGTAGAGCTTTCCGGGCCCGCTGAGCCTGCCGGACCCGCTGGGCTGTCCGGGCTCCCGGAGCAACGCGAGGAACCCGGGGGGGGGGGGCCGGGGGGGGGGGGGGGGGGGGGGGGGGGGGGGGGGGGGGCGGGGGGGGGGGGCGGCGGCGCGCCCGGGGGCGCGCGCGCGGGGGAAAGG
>NZ_JAFEUF010000025.1:30423-39374 GCF_016901035.1 Streptomyces durocortorensis | reverse complement strand
ATCAGCGCCCGCGCCCGGGCGTGCCCTCGGCCGGTCTCGTGCCGTCCCGCCGTCACCACCCCGGCCCCCCCCCCGCCGCCCCCGCCGCCGCCCCCCCCGCCCCCCCCCCCCCGGGGTTCCAGGGAGCTGCGGGGCGTTACGCCTTCAGCGCCTTGTCGACGGCCTTCGTGAACTCGTCGGCCGTCATGGGGGCGTTCTCGCTGCCCTCGGCCGTGATCTTCTTGTCGTCCATCTTCACCGTCGGCGTGCCCTGCACACCGCTCTTGTCGAACGTCTTGGACATCTTGATCGCCCAGGCGTCGTACGTGCCGTCCTCGACGGCCTTCTGGAAGGCCTTGTTCCCCTTCAGCGCGTCGACCGAGTCGGCGGCCTCGATCAGATAGCTGTCCTTGGCGAACTTGTCGTCGCTCTCCTCGGGGTGGAACTTCGCCGAGTACAGCGCGGCCTTGTACTCCAGGAACGCCTCGGGGCTCACGTCCAGCGCCGCACCGAGCGCGCTCAGGGCGTTCTTGGAGCCCTCGCCGTTGTCGGTGTTGTCGATGAAGGTCGCGCCGACGTACTTCACCTTGTACTTGCCGGCCTCGACGTCCTTCGAGATCGTCTCGCCGACGCCCTGCTCGAACGTGGCGCAGACCGGGCAGCGCGAGTCCTCGTACAGCTCCAGGGTCTTCTTCGCGCTCGACTCGCCGACGACCACGGTCGTGCCGTCCTTGCCCGAGGTGTTCTTCGGCGCGGTGACGTTCTTCGCGTCGGCGGCCGCCTCCCAGGCGTCCGGCTTGTTCAGCTGCATCACGCCGTAGCTGATGCCGCCGACCACGGCGAGGGCGGCGACGACCGAGCCCGCCACGACGAGCTGCTTGCGGGTCTTGTCCTTCTTGGCCTGGCGCTCGCGCTCGGCGCGCAGCCGATCGCGGGCCGCTGCCTTGTTCGCCTGGGTGTTGCGCTTGCTCATGATCGTTCTCCGTGGGTACGTGTGTGGGGAGTGGGCCTGCCGTGCATCGCGCGTCGCCATGCCCTCAGGCAGCGGCGTACAGCACGGGCGGCGGGCCCCTGCGTCCCACACAGTGCACGAGGAAACGGGCGGTCAGCGGCGGATGCGGACGCCCGGCGGGCCGGGAGCGGCGGGCCGCGGCCCGCACCCCCGCGCGCACCACGGCGACCGCCGTCAGCAGCGGCCGGAACGCCAGCAGGGCCGCCGCGCGCAGCAGACCCGCGAGGGCCGCCTCGCCGCGCCGCAGCCAGGCCGCGGCGAGCAGCCCGACCGCCACATGGGCGGCGAGCAGCAGCCACGGCACCGCGGGCCCGGGCTGGGCGAGGAGCGCCGCCGCGCGGTCGCCCGCACCGGCCACATCGGCCAGCGGGGTGCCCACCGCGCCGACGCCCGCGATCCGGGCCCCGCCCGTGCCGACCTCACCGCCGCCGCACAGGACGTCGAAGCCCACTGCGCGCAGCGGGCCGGCGACCGGGCCGCCGGCCGCCCCGTAACAGAGGTGCTGGCCCGTGGTGAAGAGCGTGTCGGCGGCCAGCTCCAGCGGGACCAGCAGCCCCGCGATCGCCCCGAAGCCGCGCTCCCGGCCGGCCAGCGCATAGGCCACGGCGAAGACCGCGGCGGCCAGCAGGCCGACCGCGGTCAGCGGCAGCGGCACTCCGGAGAGCAGCACATGGGACGCCGTGGACAGGGTGACGACGAGCGCGGTGAAGACCGCCGCGCGCGCGACCCTGAGCTGCGTCCCTGAGATGTCCATCGCCGGAAAGTGTGTCATGCGTGGAGGTAAGCGGACCTTAAAAGAGGCTGAGAGTCCCCGGGACGCCGAAGATTCCTGGGGCGCCCCGGGGCTCTCCCTCCTTACAGGCCCGGGATCTTCCCGTTGCGGAAGAGGTCCACGAAGATCTGGTGGTCCGCGCGGGCCTGCGCGCCGTAGCTGTGGGCGAAGTCGACCAGCAGCGGTGCGAAGCCCTCCTCGTCCGCCGCGATGGCGGCGTCGATCGCCCGCTCCGTGGAGAACGGCACCAGCGAGTGGCCGCTCTCGTCGTCGGCGGCCGCGTGCATGGTGGCCGTCGCCCGGCCCAGATCCGCGACGACCGCCGCGATCTCGTCCATCTCGTCGATGTCGGACCAGTCCAGGTCGACCGCGTACGGCGAGACCTCGGCGACCAGCTGGCCCGCCCCGTCCAGCTCGGTCCAGCCCAGCCACGGGTCCGCGTGCGCCTGGAGCGCCCGCTGCGAGATCACCGTGCGGTGTCCCTCGTGCTGGAAGTACTCCCGCACGGCGGCGTCCGTGATGTGCCGGGAGACCGCCGGGGTCTGCGCCTGCTTGAGGTAGATCACCACATCGTTCTCCAGGGCGTCGCTGTTGCCCTCCAGAAGGATGTTGTACGAGGGCAGCCCGGCGGATCCGATGCCGATGCCCCGGCGGCCCACCACGTCCTTGACCCGGTAGGAGTCGGGGCGGGTGAGGCTCGACTCCGGCAGCGTCTCGAGATAGCCGTCGAACGCGGCGAGCACCTTGTAGCGCGTCGCGGCGTCCAGGTCGATCGACCCGCCGCCGTCCGCGAACCGGCGCTCGAAGTCCCGGATCACCGTCATCGAGTCCAGCAGCGAGAACCGGGTGCGCGAGCGGGCCGCGTGCAGCGCGTCCAGCAGCGGGCCGTCCGCGGTGTCCAGCGTGAACGGCGGCACCTCGTCGTTCTTCGCGCCCGTCGCCAGGGCGCGGATCCGCTCGCGGTAGGACGTGGCGAAGACCTGGACGAGCTCGGAGATCTGCTCGTCGGCGAGCGCCTTCGCGTAACCGATCAGCGCCACGGAGGCGGCGAACCGCTTCAGGTCCCAGGTGAAGGGGCCCACGTACGCCTCGTCGAAGTCGTTGACGTTGAAGACGAGGCGGCCGTTGGCGTCCATGTAGGTGCCGAAGTTCTCCGCGTGCAGATCGCCGTGGATCCACACCCGGCCCGTGCGCTCGTCCAGGAACGGGCCGCCGTGCCGCTCCCGCTCCAGGTCGCTGTAGAACAGGCAGGCCGTGCCGCGGTAGAAGGCGAAGGCCGAGCCCGCCATCTTGCGGAACTTGACCCGGAAGGCCGCCGGATCGGCGGCCAGCAGCTCCCCGAAGGCGGTGTCGAAAACGGCGAGAATCTGCTCCCCGCGCTGCGTTGCGCCGGTCTGCGTTTCCGACATTTCTTACTGCCTCCTGCGGTAGCTGACGTATGGGGTGGAACTGTGGATCGACGTGACCGAGTGCATGACAAAACGGACACCCATCCCGCCCTCTCCAACGCTCGGCGGAAGCCGGGAGTGCCCGTCGTTCGACTCCGTCACGTCGTAGACTTCCACGCTGTCCCCCCGTCCGTCATCGCCCGACTTCCCGGAGGCCCGACGCCGTGACCAAGCCGCCCTTCACGCACCTGCACGTTCATACCCAGTACTCGCTGCTGGACGGTGCGGCGCGGCTCAAGGACATGTTCGAGGCGGCCAACGAGATGGGCATGACGCACATCGCGATGACCGACCACGGCAACCTTCACGGGGCCTACGACTTCTTCCACTCGGCGAAGAAGGCGGACGTCACGCCGATCATCGGCATCGAGGCGTACGTCGCCCCCGAGTCGCGCAAGCACAAGCGCAAGGTGCAGTGGGGGCAGCCGCACCAGAAGCGTGACGACGTGTCCGGTTCCGGTGGTTACACCCACAAGACGATCTGGGCGTCGAACAGGACCGGGCTGCACAACCTCTTCCGGCTCTCCTCCGACGCGTACGCCGAGGGCTGGCTCCAGAAGTGGCCCCGGATGGACAAGGAGACCATCTCCCAGTGGTCCGAGGGGCTCATCGCCTCCACCGGCTGCCCCTCGGGCGAGGTGCAGACCCGGCTACGGCTCGGCCAGTTCGACGAGGCGGTGCAGGCGGCCTCCGACTACAAGGACATCTTCGGCGAGGGCCGGTATTTCCTGGAGCTGATGGACCACGGCATCGAGATCGAGCGCCGGGTCCGCGACGGGCTCCTCGAAATCGGCAAGAAGCTGAACATCCCGCCGCTGGTCACCAACGACTCCCACTACACGTACGCCCACGAGGCCACCGCCCACGACGCCCTGCTCTGCATCCAGACCGGCAAGAACCTCTCCGACCCCGACCGCTTCCGCTTCGACGGCACCGGCTACTACCTCAAGACGACGGACGAGATGTACGCCGTCGACTCCTCCGACGCCTGGCAGGAGGGGTGCGCCAACACCCTCCTGGTCGCCCAGCAGATCGACACCACCGGCATGTTCGAGGCGAAGAACCTCATGCCGAAGTTCGAGATCCCGGACGGCTTCACGGAGGTCACCTGGTTCCAGGAGGAGGTCCGGGTCGGCATGGGCCGCCGCTTCCCGAACGGTGTCCCCGACGACCGGCAGAAGCAGGTCGAGTACGAGATGGACATCATCATCCAGATGGGGTTCCCGGGGTACTTCCTGGTCGTCGCCGACTTCATCATGTGGGCCAAGAACAACGGCATCGCGGTCGGTCCGGGACGAGGCTCCGCGGCCGGTTCGATCGTGGCGTACGCGATGGGCATCACCGACCTCGACCCGATCGAGCACGGGCTGATCTTCGAGCGGTTCCTCAACCCCGAGCGCGTCTCCATGCCCGATGTCGACATCGACTTCGACGAGCGTCGGCGCGTCGAGGTGATCCGGTACGTCACCGAGAAGTACGGCGCCGACAAGGTCGCCATGATCGGCACGTACGGCAAGATCAAGGCGAAGAACGCCATCAAGGACTCCGCCCGCGTGCTGGGCTACCCGTACGCGATGGGCGACCGGCTCACCAAGGCCATGCCCGCCGACGTCCTCGGCAAGGGCATCGACCTCAACGGCATCACCGACCCCAAGCACCCGCGCTACAGCGAGGCGGGCGAGATCCGGGGGATGTACGAGAGCGAGCCGGACGTCAAGAAGGTCATCGACACCGCCAAGGGCGTCGAGGGCCTGGTCCGGCAGATGGGTGTGCACGCCGCCGGCGTCATCATGTCCAGCGAGCCGATCGTCGACCACGCGCCCGTCTGGGTCCGGCACACCGACGGCGTCACCATCACGCAGTGGGACTACCCGCAGTGCGAGTCGCTCGGCCTGCTGAAGATGGACTTCCTCGGCCTGCGCAACCTGACGATCATGGACGACGCCATCAAGATGGTGAAGTCCAACAAGGGCATCGACCTGGAGATGCTCTCGCTGCCGCTGGACGACCCCAAGACGTACGAACTGCTCTGCCGCGGTGACACGCTCGGCGTCTTCCAGTTCGACGGCGGGCCCATGCGCTCCCTGCTCCGCCAGATGCAGCCCGACAACTTCGAGGACATCTCCGCCGTCTCGGCCCTCTACCGGCCGGGCCCGATGGGCATGAACTCGCACACGAACTACGCGGAGCGCAAGAACGGCCGCCAGGAGATCACCCCGATCCACCCGGAGCTGGAGGAGCCTCTCAAGGAGGTCCTCGGCCTCACCTACGGCCTGATCGTCTACCAGGAGCAGGTCCAGAAGGCCGCCCAGATCGTCGCCGGGTACTCGCTGGGCGAGGCCGACATCCTGCGCCGCGTGATGGGCAAGAAGAAGCCCGAGGAGCTGGCGAAGAACTTCGTCCTCTTCGAGAAGGGCGCCAAGGAGAAGGGGTTCTCCGACGCGGCGATCAAGGCGCTCTGGGACGTCCTGGTGCCGTTCGCCGGATACGCGTTCAACAAGGCGCACTCCTCGGCGTACGGCCTGGTCACCTACTGGACCGCCTACCTCAAGGCGAACTACCCCGCCGAGTACATGGCGGCCCTGCTGACCTCGGTCAAGGACGACAAGGACAAGTCCGCGGTCTACCTCAACGAGTGCCGCCGCATGCGCATCAAGGTGCTCCCGCCGAACGTCAACGAGTCGCTGTCCAACTTCGCCGCCCAGGGCGACGACGTGATCCTCTTCGGCCTGACCGCCATCCGCAACGTCGGCCAGAACGTCGTGGACTCGATCATCCGGTCCCGCAAGGCGAAGGGGAAGTACAGCTCCTTCCCCGACTTCCTGGACAAGGTCGAGGCGGTCGTCTGCAACAAGCGCACCGTCGAATCGCTGATCAAGGCCGGCGCCTTCGACGAGATGGGCCACACCCGCAAGGGCCTCGTCGCCCACCACGAGCCGATGATCGACAACGTGGTCCAGGTCAAGCGCAAGGAGGCCGAGGGACAGTTCGACCTCTTCGGTGGCGGCGAGGAGGAGAGCGGCGAGCCCGGCTTCGGGCTCGACGTGGAGTTCTCCGACATCGAGTGGGAGAAGGCCTACCTGCTCGCCCAGGAACGGGAGATGCTCGGCCTGTACGTCTCCGACCACCCGCTCTTCGGTCTGGAGCACGTGCTGTCCGACAAGGCCGACTCCTCGATCTCCCAGCTCATGGGCGGGGACTACGGGGACGGCGCCATCGTCACCGTCGGCGGCATCATCTCCGGCCTCCAGCGCAAGATGACCAAGCAGGGCAACGCCTGGGCCATCGCCACCGTGGAGGACCTGGCCGGCTCCATCGAGTGCATGTTCTTCCCCGCCACCTATCAGCTGGTCTCCACCCAGCTCGTCGAGGACACCGTCGTCTTCGTCAAGGGACGCCTCGACAAGCGTGAGGACGTGCCCCGGCTGGTCGCCATGGAGATGCAGGTCCCCGACATCTCCAACGCCGGGACCAACGCGCCCGTCGTCCTCACCATCCCCACCGTGAAGATCACCCCGCCGATGGTCACCCGGCTCGGCGAGGTGCTCAGCCACCACCGGGGCGACACCGAGGTACGCATCAGGCTCCAGGGCCCCAGCAAGACCACCGTGCTCCGGCTCGACCGGCACCGGGTCAAGGCCGACTCGGCGCTCTTCGGCGACCTGAAGGTGCTGCTCGGCCCGGCCTGCCTGGCCGGCTGAGCCCCGGGCGGATCACCCGGACGACGACGAGAGGGGCGCCCCGCCGATGCGGGACGCCCCTCTCGCTGTCTTCAACGCCTGTCACTACTCAGTACCGCGAGCGGCCGACGGGTCAGTTGTGGCCGAAGCGTCGCTGATGCTTGCGCGCCACGTCGGACGGGCTGCCCTGGGCCTGAGCCTGCGGCTGGTTCTGCGACTCGTACGCCGTCGACTTGGCCTGCTCCGCACTACGCTCCGACGCGGACGCGCGGTCGTGCTGGCTGCCCTGCTTGCGGTTCTTGTTCTTGGCCATGGTGAATGCCTCCTGTGGGGAATCCTGGGGGGCCAGGACCGCTGTCAGACTCACATAGCGCCGCAAACACCGCATGTTGGATCATTACCGTGCGTAGCGGTTTCCGCGGCCGCATGCGTCCCACGGCCTCCGCCCGCCTCTTCCCGCGCCCCTTCTCCCTTCCTTTTCCTCTTCCTTTCCGGATCCGCCACGCCGATGATCCAGTTCCGGCCGTTAACCCCTGCGCGGTCGGGCAGACTCGAAGGAAACCCTGGGTAAGCGGACCCGGTCATCGAGGAGCGGGCCGCTGATCCGCTCCCGAGTTCTGGAAGAGGGTGGAACGCGTGGACCGTTGCGTCGTCCTGGTGGACGCCGGCTACTTGCTGGGCGCAGCCGCGAGTCTGCTGGCCGGAGAGCCCGCCCGTTCCCGCATCACCGTCGACCACGCCGCCCTCATCCAGGGGCTGCGCGAGCGGGCCGAGGCCGACACCCAGCAGCCACTGCTCCGCATCTACTGGTTCGACGGCGCCCCCGACCGGGTGCCCCAGCCCGAGCACCGCCGCCTCCGCGTGATGCCGCGCGTGACCGTACGGCTCGGCGCTCTGACCCGCAGCGACGGACGCTGGGCGCAGAAGGGCGTCGACGCCGCCATGCACGCCGAGCTCACCGAACTGGCCAGGAACCGGGCCTGCTCGGACGTGGTCCTGGTGACCGGCGACGGCGATCTGCTGCCCGGCCTGATGTCCGCCAAGGAACACGGGGTCGCCGTCCACCTCTGGGCCGTACAGGCCGCCGACGGCGACTACAACCAGTCCGAGGACCTCGTCGCCGAGGCCGACGAACGGCGCGTCCTCGACCGGGCCTGGATCACCAGGGCCGTACGCGCCAAGGACCTCGGCGGCGCGTGCGCCCCGCAGCCCGCCACCCGCCCCGAGATCACCGCGATCCTCTCCGCACCGCTGCCCGAGGCGGCCCTCGCCGCCTCCGCCGAACGCGCCTCCGAGGCGGCGGCCCAGGCCGCCGCGGCCCGCTACGGCACCGGCAACCACGGAGTACGCGCGCTCGCCGGGTCCATCCCGCTCCACGAGGAGCTGGAGGCCGAGGTCGCCACCGTCGCCGAGCGGGAGGCTGCCATCGTCTTCGGTTCCGGCTACGCCGCCAACGTGGGAACCATCGGCGCCCTGGTCGGCCCCGGCGACACCGTCTTCGTCGACAAGTACGCCCACGCCAGCATCGTGGACGGCTGCCGCCTCAGCGGGGCGACCGTGGTCCGCTTCCGGCACAACGACACCGAGCACCTGGCCCGCCGCATGGAGGCCGCTGCCCCCGGCGGAGTCCGCCTGGCCATCGTCGACAGCGTTTACTCCATGGACGGCGACATCGCGCCGCTGCCCCGGCTGCGCGAGGTGTGCGACGCCCACGAGGCGCTCCTGATGACCGACGAGGCCCACGCCCTCGGCGTCATCGGCCGCACCGGACTGGGCGTGGAGGAGCACTTCGACCGGCAGGTACGGGTGGACGTCAAGCTCGGCACCCTGTCCAAGGCCATCCCCTCCATGGGCGGCTGGGTCGCGGGATCGGCCGAGCTGATCGGACATCTTCGTTATGCCGCGCGGCCGTTCCTCTTCTCCGCCGCCCTCGCGCCGGCCGCGGGGGGGGCCCCCCCCGGCGCCCCCCCCACAAACCAAACAGCACACAAATTAAACAAACCCGCGCCCCACACGAAAAAAAACCGAAAACCCGAAAAAAAAAACACGGAGAACAAGAA
>NZ_JAFEUF010000025.1:0-30413 GCF_016901035.1 Streptomyces durocortorensis | reverse complement strand
GGGGGGGGGGGCGGCGGCCCCCCCATTTGACGCGAAGTTTTCTTTTCCCGGGGCGGCCCCCCCCCCCGCCCGCCCCCCCCCCGCCGCCGCCGGGGGGCCCCGCACTGGAAGCGCTGCGCGTGCTGCGCGCCGAACCGGAGCGCGTCGCCCGCATCCAGGGGTACGGCACCCGGTTCCGGGAGCTGGTGAGCGCGGGCGGCATGCGGACCGGCGACAGCGAGACCGCCGTCGTCCCGCTCATCGCCGGCAGCGACGAGTCGGCCTACGACCTCGCCACCACCGCCCGCCGCCTGGGCGTGATCGGGCTGCCCGTGGTCACCCCCGCCGTACCGCGCGACCTGGCCCGGCTGCGGATCGCCGTCACCGCACGGCACACGGACGCGGACGTGGAGCTCGCCGCGGAAGCGTTCCTCAAGGCCGCCGGAGAGTGCGGACTCCTGGCGGGCTGACCCTGCCCGACGCCGCCCCCCCCACCCACCCGAGCACGGCACCCTCGCCCACGGCCGACGGCCGGTCACCGGAACGGGAAGGAACCACACGGATCATGCGTACCGAAGCCGAACGCGTCGCCCGGCCGGACATCGCCATCAGCGGGATCGGCGCCGTCACTCCGGCCGGGCTCACCACCGAGAAACTCTGGACAGCGGTGTCGGCCGGCCGGTCCCTCGCGGTCGACCTCACCCACTTCGACACCAGCGGCCACCGCATCAAGATCGGCTGCCGGGTGCCCGAACTCACCGGCCACGGCCTGCCCTGGCAGGAGGCGCTGGCCACCAAGGCCGCCCGGCGGCTCGACCCCTTCGCCCGCTACGGGCTCGCCGCGGCGCTGGCCGCCCATGCCGATGCCGGGCTGCCTCAGGCACCCGCCGCCCGCTGCGCCATCGTGGTCGGCAACGCCGTCGGGGGCCGCAGCACCAGCGACGCCGAGTCCGTCAACTTCGCGGCGAAGGGGCCCGGCGGGGTCCGCCCGCTGATGCCCCTGATGACGATGCCGAACGCGGCCGCCGCCCAGATAGCCCTCCAACTGGGCTGGCACGGACCGGCGCTGACCATCTCCACCACCTGCGCCAGCGGGGCCGACGCCATCGGGACCGGCGCGGCCATGCTCCGCGACCACCGCGCCGACGTGGTGATCGCGGGCGGCTGCGAGGCGACCCTCACACCGATCACCCTCGCCGGGTTCGGCAACCTCAACGCCGCCTCCCTCCGTACCGAGGCGGCCACCGCGTGCCGGCCGTTCGACGAGAGCCGGGACGGCTTCGTGATGGGCGAGGGCGCCGCCTTCGTGGTGCTGGAACGGGCAGCCGACGTGCGCGCCCGGGGCGCCCGGGCGCACGGCCTGGTCCTCGGATACTCCGCCACCTCGGACGCCCACCACCTCTCGGCCCCGCACCCCGACGGCGCGTACGCCGCCGAGGCCATGACCGGCGCGCTCGCCGACGCCGGTCTCGTCCCCTCGGACATCGCCCATGTCAACGCCCACGGCACCGCGACCGTGCACAACGACCGCGCCGAAGCCACGGCCCTGGCCAAGGTGTTCGGACCGGACGGGCCGCCGGTCACCGCCAGCAAAGGCGTGCTGGGCCACCTGATCGGGGCGGCCGGAGCCGTCGAACTGGTGGTCGCCGTGCTGTCGATGAACGCCGGAGCGGTGCCGCCCACCGCCAACCACACACGAACGGAACCCGAGATGGAGATCGACGTGGTCCACGGCACCCCGCGACCTGTCCCCACCGGCCCCGCGCTGACCAACTCCTTCGGCTTCGGGGGCCACAACAGCAGCCTGGTGGTGGCCCCCGCATGACGACCCTGCCCGATTCCGCACTCGACCCGTCCGCACCGATGCTCGACGCGGCCGCCGCCCTTCGCTATCGGACCGTCACCCGCCGGGCGCTGGGCCGGCCGGAACCCGGCCGGGCCGTGGCGGGCCCGCTCGCCGCCTTCGTCCTCACCCACCCGCTCGCCGAGCGCACGGTCGCCGACCTCGCCGCCGGCCACGGCCCGTTCTCCCTGGTCCACCTCGCCCAGGAGATCGAGCTGCACCGCCCGCCGCGTCCCGGCGCCCCGCTCGACGCGGCCGCCGAACTGGAGGCCGTACGGGTCGAACCCAAGGGCACCCGGCTCGTTCTGACCACCACGCTCGCCGACCGGGCGACCGGCGCCGAACAGGCCCGGCTCACCGCCCACATCCTGCTCGTCGGCATCCGGGCGGCCGAACCGCGCGGCACGCTCGTGCCCACGGCCGCGGTGCGGCAGGAGACACCGGGCGCCACGCTCAGCAGCGACCTCGCGATCGACCGGGCGTGGATCGCCGAATACGGCCACGCGGCCGGAGACCTCAACCCCGTCCATCTCGACACCGAGGCCGCCCGGTCAGCGGGGTTCGCCGATGTCATCGCCCACGGCATGAGCCTCGTGGCACTCGCCGTGGAGGAAGCCGCCGAGCGGTACGCGGACGGAGACGTCGACCGGGTGCGGGCGATCGGCGCGCGCTTCGCCCGCCCGGTCCTGCCCGGCGAGGCGACCTCCCTCGACCTCACGCCCCTCGCAGACGGGGACACCGTCGCGTTCACCGTACGGTCACAGGGCGCCGTCGCCGTCAAGGGCGGCTGGCTCCGGCTGGCCCCTGCGACGGGAGCGGGCCGATGACCCGGACCGGCCGGCACAGCGAGACCGCCGACTCGGTTCTCCGCTGGGCCGACAAGACTCCGGAGGCCCCCGCCCTGTGGTGGAAAGGCACCACCACCAGCTACCGGGAACTGGCCGACGCGACCGCGGACGCCCGCGCCCGGCTCGACGAACACGTCCCCGCCGGCGCCACGGTCGCCGTGCTCGACGACAAGTCGCCCGGCACCGTCGCCACCGCCCTGGCCTGCCTGGCCACGGGCCGCCCCGCGCTGCTGCCCTCGCCCACCCTGCCGCCCGACCAGGTCACGGCGGTGATGGCGGAGGCGCACTGCGCCTACGCGCTCGCCGGGACTGCCATCACGGTGACGGCCCCGGCGCACGGCGGGGGAGCGGTGCCGCCGGGTACCGCCCTCGTGCTCACCACCTCCGGCTCCACCGGCATCCCCAAGGCCGTCCCCCTCCCGCACCGGGCCGTGGACGCCTTCACCGACTGGGCCGCGGACGCCTTCGGCATCGCCGAGTCCACCCCCGTGCTCAACTACGCCCCGCTCAACTTCGACCTCTGCCTGCTGGATGTCTGGACCACGCTCGCCCACGGCGGACAGGTGGTCCTGGTGGACCCGTCGACAGCGGCGAGCGGCCGGGGGCTGCTCCGCCTGCTGCGCACCCACCGCATCGAGGTGGTCCAGGCGGTTCCCCTCTGCTACGCCCTGGTCGGCGCTCAGGCCCGTGTGGAGGGCGGCGGCCCGCTGGGGTCCGTCCGGCACGCGGCGTTCACCGGTGACGTGATGCCCGAGCAGGCGCTCGCCGATCTCGCGGAGCTCATGCCCGGCGCCCGGCTGCACAACATCTACGGCTGCACCGAGACCAACGACAGCCTGATCCACGAGGTCGACCGGAGCCTGACGCAGTCCGCCCCGATGCCGCTGGGCCGCCCGCTCCCGGGCGTACGCCTGAGGCTGCGGGATCCCGACGGGCGGGTGCTGAACGGGCCGGGGAGCGGCGAACTGGAGGTCTCCACGCCCTTCCAGAGCACCGGGTACGCCGATCCGAGCCGAGCCGCCGAGAAGTTCGTCCTGGAGGCGGCGGCGGACGGCGGCCCGGGCACCTGGTGGTTCCGCACCGGGGACCTGGTCGCGAGGGACACCGACGGCGCCCTCCGGCTCATCGGCCGGCTGGACCACCAGGTCAAGATCCGGGGCGTCGCCGTCAACACCGGGGAGGTCGAACAGGTGCTGCTGGAACACCCCGAGGTGCTGGAGGCCGGGGTGACCACCGTGCCCGACCCGGTCGAGGGCCGGCGCCTGATCGCCGTCGTACGGCTGGAGGACTGCTCCACCGTCACCAGCCTCGACCTCAAGAGGCACTGCACCGCCCGGCTGGCCCGCGGCTGGGTGCCCGGTCTCCTCATGCCCGTGACCGAGCCCCTGCCGCGCACCGGCACCGGCAAGGTGGACCGCCGCATGATCGCGCAGACCGTGGCCGCACCCGCCGCCACCGCGTCCTGACCTGTACCCCGCACACCCCGGAAGTCGTCGGCGCGTCCCGCGCCGTCCGGGGCCCCTTCACGAACAACCCGCCAAGGAGCATTCCGTGAGCAACGCCGACCAGATCAGCGAGTACATCGTCCGGGAGTTCCTTCCCGATCTCACCCCCTCCCAACTCCCGCCCGACCTCGACCTTCTGGCCGACGGGGCGATCGACAGCCTCGGCGTCCTCAAGATGATCGCCTGGGTCGAGCACCACTTCCGGCTGGCGGTCGGCGACACCGACCTCGACCCCGAGAACTTCCGCAGTGTCAACGCCATCGACGCCTACGTCGCGCGCTCCCAGAGCACCGCCGCCACGGGGGGCTGAGCCGTGCACCCGGCTCTCGTCCCGGTGGTCGACCGGCGTGCCCCGGCCGGCCCCGAGCAGTGGGACGCGCTGTGGCAGGCGCTGGCCGACGGCGCCCTGGACCGCGGTGACGCACTGGCGCTCCTCGCCTCGCTCACCGCTGCCCTTCCCGAGGTGGACAGCCTGCTCGCCATGATCGACGCGCTGGACCGGCGGCGCCCGGCGCGGCCCGCGTCCTCCTGGGCCGGCACCGTCAACGTGGTGGGCACCGGCGGCGGTCCACCGACCGTCAACCTGTCCACGGCCGCCGCACTGGTCGCCGCCGCCTGCGGGGTCCGGGTCGTCAAGTCCGGCTCCCGCGCCCACACCGCGCGCACCGGCTCGATCGACCTCCTGGACCGGCTGGGCGTCCCGTTCGCGGCCTCGCTCGACCAGGCATCCCACCACCTGGACACCCACGGCATCGCCTTCACCGGACCGTTCGTCTACCCGGTCCAACTGGCCAGGCTCGCCCTGCTGGCCGTGCCGACGCCCATGCGGGTGTTCGGCCGCTTCCTCAACACCCTGGGCCCGTTCCTCGCGGCGGTCCCGGTCTCCGCGCAGGTCACCGGCGTCAGCGGGGGCCGGGTTCCGCCCGCTCTGCGGGCCCTGGCGTCCCGGCCGGGCATCCCGGGCACCTGGCTGGTCACCAACCCGCTCGGCGCCGACGAACTGCTCAGCATGTGCGACAACACGGTCCACCTCCCCGAAGGCGGCACGCTGACGCTCCGTGCGGGCGAACTCGTCCCCGCCGGGGGCTCACCCGACGATCTGGCACCCGTCTCCCGGGACGCTGCCGCCGAGCACTTCCGCGCCGTTCTCACCGGCCGCGCGGGCGGGCCCCTCCGCGCCACCCTCCAACTCAACGCGGCCGCGCTCGCCCTGGCCTCGGGCCACCGCGACGACTGGGCGAAGGCGGTCGCCGAGGCGGGCGCGGCGCTCGACGACGGGGCTGCGCTCGACCTGCTGGAGCGGCTGAAGGGGGCGGACCGTGCCGGCTGACTTCTTCGCCGAGGCCCGTGCGCGGGAGGAACTGGGCCTGGCCGTCTTCCTTAACGCGGGCGACCCACCGCTGCCCGTCCTCGCCGACCTCGTCGCACTGCTGGACGCATCGGGCGTCGACTGCCTCGAACTGGCCGTTCCCTTCCCCGACTCGCCCACCGACGGGGCCGTGGTGCGCCGCTCCGCCGACCGGGGGCTGGCCCGGGGCACGGGTCTGCGCGAGACCCTGGACTTCGTCGCCGCCGTACGACCGGGGCTGAAGCGGCTGCGGATCGCGGTGCTCGCGGACTGGAGCCACAGCCTGCGCACCTCCACGCCCGCCGACTACGCCCGCGTCGTCGCGGACAGCGGTGCCGACGCCCTGCTGGCCCACGGCCTGCCGCCCCGGCTGCGGCGGGCCCACCACGAGGCGCTGCGCGCGGCGGACCTGCCCGAGGTCACCACCTGCTACCCGGCCAGCTCGGCGGCCACCGTCACCGAGGCGGCGGCCCACGCCTCCGGATACCTCTACCTGGTCGCGCGCTACGGGCGCAGCGGCGCCGGAACACCCGACGGCGGCCACGCCGGTCTGGCGCCGTTCGTTGCCTCCCTGCGCGACCTCACCGTCTCCCCGATAGCCGTCGGCTTCGGGGTGTCCACCGCCGATGATCTCCGCTCCGTCGCCCGCAGCGGCGCGGACGCGGCGATCGTCGGCTCCGCCGGAGTGGCCGCGCTGGAACGGAGTCTGGAGGCCGGGTCCGACCCGGTCGACGGCTACCGCTCCTTCCTTGCCGACCTCGGCCGTCCGCTCTCCACCCGTCCGAAGGAGGACACCCGTGCTCATCCGTAACATCGAGACCGTCAAGACCGTCGACTGGGGCAACGGACTCAGCCGCAGATTCATCCTGGACGCCGACGGCCTCGGCTACAGCGTCACCGACACCACGGTGCGGGCCGGGACCAAGTCCCGCCTGGAGTACCGCAACCACCTGGAGACCTGCTACTGCATCGAGGGCTCCGGCGAGGTGGTGGAACTCGACGGCACCAGTCATCCGCTGACGCCGGGCGTTCTCTACTCGCTCGACAACAACGACCCGCACTTCCTGATCGCCTCGCCGCACGAGGACCTGCGTCTGGTCTGCGTCTTCGCCCCGGCGCTCCGAGGCGACGAGGTGCACAGCCTGGCCGAGGGCGTCTCCTCGGCCTACTAGGCCGGACAGCCGCTCACCCGACGGGCGCCTGAACCGAGGGCGCCCGCCGACCTGACGACGACGGGACACCGTCGTCACCCCTCCGCCCGTCATCGACCGAGGCCACCCGCACGGCCCGTACGGAAGGTCCGCCATGAGGAACCGCGACGCAGACCAGCAGGCGCTCTGCGCAGGCATGGCCCAGTGGGGCAAGACCCTGAGCGAGGGTCATATCGAAGCGGACGCCCGGTCCGCCTTCGAACCCCACCGCTGGCGTTCCCTGGCCGGCAGCGGCGTCCTCGGGCTGCCGTTCCCCCAGCAGTGGGGCGGCGCGGGCCAGTCCCTCCTCACCACCCTGCACGTCCTGGAGACCCTCGGTGAGACCTGCCGCGAGTCCGGACTCAACTTCTGCGCCACCACGTCGATGGCCAGCACCGGTGTACCTCTCGCCGCCTTCGGAGGCGACGCCCTGCGCGAGCGCTATCTGCCCGGCATCTGCTCGGGCGAGCTGATCGGCGCGCACGCCATCACCGAACCCGACAGCGGCTCCGACGCCATGGCGATGACCACCCGCGCCGAGCGCGACGGTACGCATTACGTCCTCACCGGCGGAAAGGCCTTCGTCAGCAACGGCCCCATCGCCGACGTCTTCGTCGTCTACGCGCGTACCCGCCCGGAGGGCGGACCGCTCGGGACCACCGCCTTCCTCGTCGACCGGGACACCCCCGGGCTCTCCGTCGGCGGGCCCACCGCCAAGATGGGCCTGCGTACAGCTCCGTTGTCCACCCTCCACCTCGACGGCTGCCGGATACCCGCGGACCGGGTGCTGGGCCGGACCGGCGGCGGACTGCTCGTCCTGGACCACGTGATGAAGCGCGAGATCCTGTTCGGATTCACCGTCCAGCTCGGAGAGATGCGCCACCGGCTGGAGCGCACCGTCGCCTACGCCCGGGAACGCCGGGCCTTCGGCCATCCCATCGGTGACTACCAGGCGGTGTCGCACCGCGTCGTCGACATGAAGATACGCACCGAGACCGCCGCCAAGTGGCTCTACGACACCGCCGAGCGGCTCGCCGCGGGCGAGGACGTCACCGCCGACCTCGCCATGACGAAGATCCTCGCCAGCGAGGCCGCACTGTCCACCAGCCTCTCGGCGGTCCGCGTCTTCGGCGGCGCGGGCTACCTCACCGAGGTCGGCCTGGAGAAGGAGGTGCGTGCCGCGGTCGCGGGCACGCTGTACTCCGGCACCAACGACATCCAGTACAACCACGTCGCCTCGACCCTGGGGCTGGGCGGATGAGCGCCCCGGCCGGAACCTCCCGGCCGCTGCTCAAGGTGTGCGGCGCCACCTCTCCCGAGGAGGCCGCCGCCGTGGCGCCACGGGCCGATCTCGTCGGCCTCTGGTACGGGGTGGAGAACGGGGCCCGTGATCTGACCCGCAGACGACTCACGGCCGTGGCCGCCGCCGTCCGCACGGCGGGCCGGGCCGAGCCGGTGCTCGTCACCTTTCTGCACGACGCCGCACAGATCTCCGAGGCCGCCCGCGCCGCCGGGGTCCGCTGGATTCAGCTCCACGCCTACCAGCCGCCCGCGGCCGTGGCCGCCCTGCGCAGGGCGATGCCCGACGCGGTGCTGGTCAAGGCTGTGCACGTGCTCGACGGAGCGTGCGTCGAGCGCCCCTTCCTCACGGCGTACGCCCGCGCCGGAGCGGACCTGATCCTCGTCGACACGGCGACCCGGGGCGGGGCGGTCGGCAGCACCGGCCACCGCGTGCCGGCGGCGGCGCTGGAGTCCCTGCTCCCCGCCCTGCCCCGGCCGTTCCTCCTGGCGGGCGGCCTCGATGAGGCCGATGCGCCGGGCCGGGCCTTCGCCGCGCGTCCCGGGTATCGAGGCGTCGACATCGACAACGCCGCCCGTACCGACGGCGGCCCTCTCGACCCGGTCCGGGTCGCCGCCCTGGACCGCGCCTGGACCGGTACTGGCGACCCTGCGCCGTGAAGCCTCCCGCCCTCGTGAGAAAAGCCCGACACTCCGTGAGGAAAGCCCGATGACGCAGTCCTTCCTCTCCGCGCTCCTCGGCGCGGAGCGCCCCGTGATCATGGAAGTGAAGTCCCGCGACGCGCACGGCGCCGACCTGCTGCGGGGCCGCCTCCCCGGCGATGTCGCCGCGGCCTACCAGCAGGCGGGAGCCCCGTGCGTGTCCGTCGTGACCGGCCGGTGGTTCGGCGGGTCGGCAGCCATGCTGCACGAAGTGACCGACCGCGTGGACGTCCCGGTCCTGCTCAAGGACTTCGTGACGCGTCGCGACCAGATCACCGCCGCCGCCCGCGCCGGCGTCTCGGCGGTCCTGCTGACCGCGGCGCTGCTGCCCCGGGAGTCCCTGCACGACCTGGCCCGCCAGTGCCAGGCGCACGGGCTGACTCCGTTCGTGGAGATCACCGCCGCCGAGGAGGCGATCGGTCTGCCGAACCCGCGGGACTGCGTCGTCGCGGTCAACAACAAGGACATCACCGCACGCGAACGGGACGCCGGGGACCTGGACCGCAGCCGCGCGCTGCTGCCCGCCGTACGGGCCGCCGGCACGCTCTGCCCCGTCAGCGCCAGCGCGGTGAGCGACCCGGCCACCGCAGCCGGTCTGCTGGCCGAGGGATACCGGGGCCTGCTCATCGGGACCTCGCTGCTGCGTGCCCCGAGCGTCGACGCCTGGCTGGCCGAGTTCGACGCACACCGCACGGCGAGCACCGAGGAGACCGGGCGCGTCGTGGTGCCGCTGACCGTCGAGGCACCACCGGTCCTGCCGCACCCCGCCCCCGTGCCCCGCACGGGGGCCGACGGGACGGCGACCCCGGCCACTCCCGCCGACGAGGCCGAGGGTGTGCCCGCGTGAGCGCCGCTCCGGCCGGGCCGGTGGCCACGGCAGACGTCGCCCCGTCCGGGTCCGACACCGCCCCGGACGGGGTCGAGCAGATCGTTCTGGGCCACGGCCGCCACCGCCTCGGCGCCTGGCGGGCCGCACCGGCCTCCGGGGCGACCAGGTCCGTGCTCGTCGCCGTTCACGGACGGGCCATGTCACCCGGCTACTTCGCCGGACCGGTCGCCCCGCACACCTCCCTGCTCGCTCTCGCCACCTCACTGGGCCACACCGTCCTCGCGGTGGAACGGCCCGGCTACGGCCTGTCCCGCGCCGCTCTCCCCCAGGGTCTGCCACTCGCCGAACAGGCGGGGCTGCTGCGACGATCGCTCGCCGACTACACCGAACGCCACCCGGTCGGGGCCGGCTTCTTCCTGCTCGGACACTCCGACGGCGGCAAGACCGCCCTGCACCTGGCAGGAGAGCCCTGGAGCGGTGCGACCCCCCTCGACCGGCTGCTCGGACTCGACCTCAACGGCTGTGGCTGGCACTACGCACCGGCAGCCGCCCATTTCCCGGACACGCTGGCAGGCGGGGCGGGGGAGCTCAACTGGGGCCCGCTGCGCCTCTATCCGGGCGGAACCTTCCGGGCCAGCCGCGCCCTGCTCCGCGAGGTTCCGGCGGCGGAGGAGGCGGATACGGGGCGGTGGCCCGCCCGGTTCCCGGCTGCCGCCGCACGGGTGCGCTGCCCGGTACGGCTCACCTTCGGCGCGTACGAGGGCTGGTGGCGCCTGGACCGGGACGAACTGGCGGCGGTGGCCGCCAGTTTCACGGGCACGCGCCGCCCCGCCGTCGAACGCCTGCCGGAGGCCGGACACAACCTCAGCCTCGGACTGGCCGCCCCGCTCTACCACGCACGGGCGCTGGCGTTTCTCGAAGAGTGTCTGGCGGCCTCCTCCGACGTCCCGAGGTGACGCGCGCGTATGCGCGTGAGCGTGTGAGGTATGGACCTTTGGCCCCTGAACCTGCTGGGATGATCACGCGCCGCGTGCACGCTCAGTTTCGCTGCGCGCACCGCACGCCACCGCCCGGGAGAGTCCATCCGATCGACAGGACTGCGACATGAGCCACTACCCTCCCCACGCCACCCCGTACTCGACGGGCCCGGCCCGGCCCGGCAGCCGTCCACCCACCGGCGACCGGATCACCGCGCCGCTCCTCGTCGCATCGGTGCTCTGCACGGGGCTGATGGCGGGGTTGTTCTTCGCCTACGACATCTCCGTGATGCCGGGTCTGGCCGAGCTGGACGACACCGCCTACGCGGCGGCCATGCAGCGGTTCAACGCGGCGATCGACGGCAGCGCGCTGTTCGGCCTGGTCTTCCTCGCCACGCTGGCCCTCACGGTCGCCGCAGCGATCGTGACCTTCCGCCGCAAGCGCCGCGCGGTGGCCCTGCCGCTGGCCGTCGCGGCGTGCTGCTATCTGCTGGTGCTCGTCGTCACCGTCGCGGTCAGCCTCCCCCTCAACGCGGACCTCGCGGCGCTCGGCAACCCCGCTTCCGCCCAGGACGTACATGCGGTGATCGACGATTTCAAAGCGGTATGGGTGCCGGTGAACGTCTTCCGGACCCTTTTCTGCGTCCTGAGTCTCGGCGCTCTGTGCGCGGCAATGCTCCGGTACGGGAAGCCGGAATCCCCGTCGGCGCTCGGATAAACGGGATTCCGGGCAACCCGATTCACCGGTTCCGTCGCGCACGTGTGAAATAGCCTCACCCTCTTACATATTTGCTTTCGCATAGGGCGACTCCTCTGTTCCGTTCGGTGAAGAGGGGGGCACCTGCGTCTGCCGCGCACCGTTCTTCCCCGCCCGTTCGGCGCGGCGGGGCCTCCGTCTCGCCCCCGCCGGTCTGGGGCCCGGAGAGATATGGGAGCGTGTGAACGGTGAGTGACAAGCCGACGGAATCCATGCAGTACCGCTTCGACGGGCCCGAGGACGCCCCGGTCCTGGTGATCGGACCCTCCCTCGGGACGACATGGCACATGTGGGATCGCCAGATACCCGAGCTGTCCCAGCACTGGCGCGTCTTCCGCTACGACCTGCCCGGCCACGGGGGCGCGCCCGCCCACGCCGCCTCCTCCGTCGCCGAGCTGGGAGACCGGCTGCTCGCGACCCTGGACGGACTCGGCGTCCAGCGCTTCGGCTACGCGGGCTGCTCCATCGGCGGCGCGGTCGGCGCGGACCTCGCCCTGCGCCACCCGCACCGGGTCGCCTCGCTGGCGCTCGTCGCCTCCTCGCCCCGGTTCGGCACGGCCGACGAGTTCCGCCAGCGCGGGGTGATCGTCCGCACCAACGGCCTGGAGCCGATGGCCCGCACCGCGCCGGAGCGCTGGTTCACCCCCGGGTTCGCCGCCGCCCAGCCCGCCATCGTCGAGTGGGCCGTGCAGATGGTCCGCACCACCGACCCCGGCTGCTACATCGCCGCCTGCGAGGCGCTCGCCGCGTTCGACATCCGCGCGGCCCTGGGCCGGATCGGCGTCCCCACCTTGGTGCTGGTCGGGGCGGAGGACCAGGTCACCGGGCCCGCCGAGGCCCGCACGCTGGTCGCCGGGATACCGGACGCCCGCCTCGCGCTCGTCCCCGGCGCCTCCCACCTCGCGCCCGTCGAACAGCCCGCCGCCGTCAGCGACCTGCTGCTGATGCACTTCTCCACCGCCTGGCAGCAGGACACCTCGGCCGCGATCCCCGTACTGCCCCACATCACCGCGCCCGTCGGCCCCAGCGTGCCGTTCGTCCCGGTGGCCGAGATCTCCCCGGCCACCGCGCCCGAGGCCCCCGCGCCGACGCCGGACGACCGGTACGAGCAGGGCACCAAGGTGCGCCGCGAGGTGCTGGGGGATGCCCACGTCGACGCGGTGAACGCCGCGGCCGATCCCTTCACGGAGGACTTCCAGGAGCTGGTCACCCGGTACGCCTGGGGCGAGGTCTGGAGCCGCGACGCCCTCGACCGGCGCACCCGCAGCGTCATCACGCTCACCGCGCTCGTCGCCTCCGGCCACCTGGAGGGCCTGGCCGCGCACACCCGGGCCGCCCTGCGCAACGGCCTGACGCCCGCCGAGATCAAGGAAGTTCTGCTCCAGACCGCCGTCTACTGCGGCATCCCGGCCGCCGGAGCCGCCTTCGCCGTGGCGCAGAAGGTGATCCAGGAGGAAACCACGCCGCCCGCGTAGCAGGATGGGGTCATGAACGCATCGCCCGGGGCACTCACCCTCACCAAGAAGACCCACTCCTGCGTCCGGATCGAGAAGGCGGGGCGGGTTCTCGTCATCGACCCCGGTGGCTTCTCCGAGGACGACGCGGCGCTCGGCGCGGACGTCGTGCTGGTGACGCACGAGCACCCGGACCACTTCAACGAGGCGCGGCTGCGGGCGGGCCTGGAGGCGAACCCGGCGGCCGAGGTCTGGACGCTGCGCAGCGTCGCCGAGCAGCTCTCGGCCGCCTTCCCCGGCCGGGTGCACACCGTGGGCGACGGGGACGCGTTCTCCGCCGCCGGATTCGACGTCACCGTGCACGGCGAGCTGCACGCGGTGATCCACCCGGACATCCCGAGGATCACCAACGTCGGCTTCCTCGTCGACGGTTCGGTCTTCCACCCCGGCGACGCGCTCACCGTTCCCGAGCGCCCCGTGGACACCCTGCTGCTGCCGGTGATGGCCCCCTGGAGCAAGATCTCCGAGGTCATCGACTACGTACGCGAGGTGAAGCCGCGGCGCGCCATTGACGTCCACGACGCCCTGCTGACCGATCTGGCCCGCCCGGTCTACGACCACCAGATCGGGGCGCTGGGCGGGGCGGACCACAGCCGGCTGGCCCCGGGCGGCACCACCGAGCTGTGAGCCCGGCGGCCGCTGTCAGTGGGAGCCGCTAGGTTGGCTGCCATGCGCATCGCCACCTATAACGTCAATTCGATCACCGCCCGGCTGCCGAGGCTTCTGGCCTGGCTGGAGAGCAGCGGCACCGATGTGCTGTGCATCCAGGAGACCAAGTGCACGGCGGAGCAGTTCCCCGCCGAAGCCCTCCGCGAGGCGGGGTACGAATCCGCCGTCAACGCCACCGGCCGGTGGAACGGGGTCGCGCTGCTCTCCCGCGTCGGCCTCACCGACGTCGTCACCGGCCTGCCCGGCGGCCCGGAGTACGACGGCGTGCAGGAGCCCCGCGCGATCTCGGCGACCTGCGGCCCGCTGCGCCTCTGGTCGGTGTACGTGCCCAACGGCCGCGAGGTCGAGCACGAGCACTACGCGTACAAGCTGCGCTGGCTGGAGGCGCTGCGGAAGGCCGTCGCGGCGGACACCGCGGGGGCGCTGCCCTTCGCGGTCCTGGGCGACTTCAACGTGGCCCCGACCGACGAGGACGTGTGGGATCCGGCGCTGTTCGAGGGCGCCACACATGTGACGTCCGCCGAGCGCGCCGCCCTCGCGGCCCTGGAGGCGGAAGGCCTGAGCGAAGTCCTGCCCCGCCCCCTCAAGTACGACCGCGCCTACACCTTCTGGGACTACCGCGAGCTGCGGTTCCCCAAGAACAAGGGCATGCGGATCGACCTGACCTTCGGCAACGCCGCCTTCACCGCCGCCGTCAAGGACAGTTACGTCGACCGTGAGGAGCGCAAGGGCAAGGGTGCGTCCGACCACGCTCCCGTGGTGGTCGACCTCGACCTCTGAGCCGGGCCGGGCGCAGGCGGGCAAGAGGCCACGCGTCACATGACAACCCAAGGTTGACACCCGCGAAGTGTCAACCTACGGTTGTCACATGACGCAGTCTCTTCCCGTCACCCCTTCCGTACGCCTCGACGATCTGATCGAGGCCATCAAGAAGACCAACGACGACGCCCTGGAGCAGCTCTCCGGTGCGGTGCTCGCCGCCGACCACCTCGGCGACGTGGCCGACCACCTCATCGGCCACTTCGTGGACCAGGCCCGCCGCTCCGGCGCCTCCTGGACCGACATCGGCCGGAGCATGGGCGTCACCCGCCAGGCCGCCCAGAAGCGCTTCGTGCCCAAGAAGGGCGAAGGCTCCTCGGACCTGGACCCGAACGAGGGCTTCAACCGCTTCACCCAGCGCGCCCGCAACGTGGTGGTCGCCTCCCACAACGAGGCCCAGGCCGCCCGGCACGCCGAGATCCTCCCCGCCCACCTGATCCTCGGCCTGCTCGCCGAGCCCGAGGCCATCGCTGCCCGCGTCCTCGTCGGGCAGGGCGTGGAGCCGGACGTGCTGCGGGCGGCGGCGACCGCGGCGCTGCCCGCCGCCGTGGACGCGGTGCCCGAGATGATCCCGTACGACATGGACGCCAAGAAGGTCCTGGAGCTGACCTTCCGTGAGGCCCTGCGCCTCGGCCACAACTACGTGGGCACCGAGCACATCCTGCTGGCCCTGCTGGAGTTCGAGGACGGCTCCGGCGTCCTGACCGGCCTCGGTCTGGGCAAGGAGGCCGTGTCCGCCGCGGTGGAGCGGGCCGTGGACGAGGCGGCCCAGGCCCTGCGGCAGTAGCGGTCCTGACCTCCGGAACGACGCCCTTGCCACGTGGACGGCGGCCTCAGTGCGCCGAGAACCCGCCGTCCACGAACACCGACTGCCCGGTGACGTACGCCGAGGAGCGACCCGCCAGGAACACCACGGCCCCCGCGAAGTCCTCCGCGAGGCCGTTGCGGCCGATCAGCGTCCGCGCCGCCAGTGACGCCACCTTCTCCGGGTCCGAGGCCAGGTGCTCGTTCAGCGGGGTCAGCACGAACCCGGGCACCAGGCTGTTCACCGTGACGCCGTGCGGTGACCAGGCCTCGGCCTGTGAGCGGGTCAGCGACTCCAGGCCGCCCTTGGACACCCCGTAAGCGCCGCTGTTCACGAACGCCCGGTGCGCCTGCTGCGACGTGACGTGGATGATCCGCCCGTACCCCCGCTCCGCCATGCCCGGCCCGAACCGCTGCCCCAGCAGGAACGGCGCCTTAAGGTTCACCGCCATCGTGGTGTCCCAGACGTCCTCGCCCAGCTCGGTCATCGGCGGGCGCAGATTGATCCCGGCGCAGTTCACCAGGATGTCCGGCTCCCCGAACGCCGCCGCGGCCCCCTCCGCCCCGGCGCGCACCCCCTCGGGCGTACTCAGATCCGCGCTCACCCAGGCGGCCCGGCAGCCCTCGGCGGTCAGCTCGTCGACGGTCGCCCGCAGCTCCGCCTCCCGGCGGGCCACCACGACGACGCTCGCGCCGGCCCTGGCCAGGGCGCCGGTGATCGCCCGGCCGATACCGGAGCTGCCGCCGGTGACCACCGCCACCCGGCCCTCCAGCGAGAACAGTTCCGAGACGTATGTCTGTGCACTCATGTGCGCACCTTAGATATCCGTTTGGGCCCCGGGGGGGGGGGGGGGGGGGGTGGGGGGGGGCCGCGCGCCCTGTGGTGCGGAACCTGGCCGGGATGGGATCCTAGTGGTATGAACATCCCTTTCCTGGACAACTGGCGTAAGCGCCAGGGTGGTACGCATGCGGGCGCGCTCGCCGCCGCCGTCGAGGCAGACCCCGACGGTGTGGCCGAGCTGCTCGCCGAATGCGAACTGCTGCGCGTCCGGGCGGGGCAGCACGGACTCGAACTCGACGACACCCCCGCCTCGTTGACCGCGCTCGACCAACTGCCGCCCCGCTGGCGCGACGACCCCGAGGAACTGCCCTGGCTCGGCAACGACGCCGGGCTCTACCTCGGCACGGTGATCGTACGGACGGTGCCGGGCGCCGCGTGGGACGTCTGGCCGAGCGGCCAGCCCGTGGTGCGGCTGGAGTCCGGGCGGGAGATCGACGTCGTCGCGGCGGGTCTCGACTGGGCGATGGCGGGCAGCCCGGAGCTCTCCCAGGTGTACGCCGAGTCCGCCGAGAACTGAGCCGGAGGCCGGCCGGGCCGCGCCCTCCTCACCTAATCTAGATAAACAGCCTTTTGCGCCATTTACGCGTGTCGGGTGCGAAGTCCCTTTTCGCGATGGATAGTTTGCGCTGACCTCGACACAGCGACAAGTGGGTAGGGCAGCGCATGGCCGTCGATCCGTTGATCGAACTGAGGGACGTCAACAAACACTTCGGGGAGTTGCACGTACTTCAGGACATCAATCTCACCGTCGGCCGCGGGGAGGTGGTGGTGGTCATCGGCCCCTCCGGCTCAGGGAAATCCACCCTGTGCCGGGCGATCAACCGGCTGGAGACGATCGAGTCCGGCAGCATCACGATCGACGGCAGACCCCTCCCCGAGGAGGGCAAGGGCCTGGCCCGGCTCCGCGCCGAAGTCGGCATGGTCTTCCAGTCGTTCAACCTCTTCGCCCACAAGACCGTGGTGGACAACGTCTCGCTGGCGCAGCTCAAGGTCCGCAAGCGCAAGAAGGACGAGGCCGACAGGCGTTCGAGGGAACTGCTGGAGCGGGTCGGCCTGGCCGCCCACGCGGAGAAGTTCCCCGCCCAGCTCTCCGGCGGCCAGCAGCAGCGCGTGGCCATCGCCCGCGCCCTGGCCATGGACCCCAAGGCGCTCCTGTTCGACGAGCCGACCTCGGCGCTCGACCCGGAGATGATCAACGAGGTGCTGGAGGTCATGCAGCAGCTCGCCCGGGAGGGCATGACCATGATCGTGGTCACCCACGAGATGGGCTTCGCCCGCTCCGCGGCCAACCGCGTCGTGTTCATGTCCGACGGCTGCGTCGTCGAGGACCGCACTCCGGAGGACTTCTTCACGAACCCTTCGAGCGACCGCGCCAAGGACTTCCTGTCCAAGATCCTCAAGCACTGAGGGGGATTCCGTGTTGCGTACGAGGAACACGCGTACGGGCAGGGCCGCCGCCCTCGTGGCCGGTCTCCTGCTCGCCGCACTCGTCGCGGGCTGCGGCAAGGACGGCAGCCCGCCCGTCAAGGGGCCCAAGGCCGAGGCCCTGCCGGTGTACCAGGTCGACACCGGCTTCGAACTGCCCGACTCCCGCACCTGGACCAAGGCGAAGCGGCGCGGCCATCTGATCGTCGGCGCCAAGGAGGACCAGCCCTACCTGGGGGAGAAGGACCCGGCGAGCGGAATCTACTCCGGCTTCGACATCGAGATCGCCCGCATGATGGCGGCCTCGCTCGGCTTCGAACCGGACACGATCCGCTTCCGCACGATCGCCTCCGCCAACCGCGAGACGGCCCTGCAGAGCGGCCAGATCGACTACTACGTCGGCACCTACACCATCAACGACATGCGCAAGAAGCTCGTCGGCTTCGCCGGCCCGTACTACATGGCCGGCCAGGGACTGCTGGTGCGCACCGACGAGGACGACATCAACGGGCCCCAGGACCTGGCGGGCAAGACCGTCTGCTCGGCGGCCGGATCCACGCCCTACCAGCGGATCGCCGCCGACTACCCCAAGGCGACCCTCGTCGCGTACGACACGTACTCGATCTGCGTCGACAACCTCCTCACCTACCAGGTCGACGCCGTCACCACCGACGACGCGATCCTGCTGGGCTTCGCCGCCAAGGCGCCCGACGAGATGAAGGTCGTCGGCAAACCCTTCTCCCAGGAGCCGTACGGCATCGGCGTACCGCGCAGCGACAACGCCCTGCGCAACGCGCTCAACGACGCCCTGGAGGCCAACGAGAAGAACGGCAACTGGAAGAAGGCGTACGACGCGACGCTCGGCCTCTCCGGAGCGCCCGCGCCGACCCCGCCGCCCATCGACCGCTACCCGGCGACCTGAGGGGACGGGCCCACCCATGGACGTACTGACAGAGAACTTCTCCCTCTACGGCAAGGGATTCCTCGGCACCGTCGAACTGACCGTCTACGCCTCGGCGCTGGCGCTCGTCCTCGGCTTCCTGATGGCTTCCTTCCGGGTCGCACCCGTCGGCTCCTTCCGGGTGCTGGGCACGGTCTGGGTCACCGTGCTCCGCAACACCCCGCTGACGCTGCTGTTCTTCGCGGTCCTGCTCGGCCTGCCGCGCTTCGGGCTCGTCCTGCCGTTCCAGCTCTTCGCCGTCATCGCGCTCGGCTGCTACACCTCCGCGTTCATCTGCGAGGTGCTGCGCTCCGGCATCAACACCGTGCCCAAGGGCCAGGGCGAGGCCGCCCGCAGCCTCGGCATGAACTTCGGCCAGACCCTGAGCACCGTGGTCCTGCCGCAGGCGTTCCGGTCGGTGATCCCGCCGGTCGGCTCGACCCTGATCGCGCTGGCGAAGAACTCCGCCATCGCCGGGGCGTTCAGCGTCACCGAACTCCTCGGCACCTACAAGACGCTCAACGAACTGGGCTACAGCATCATCTGGTCCTTCATCTGGATCGCCGTCGGCTACCTGATCATCACCCTGACCATCAGCGCGGTGTTCAACGTGATGGAGAAGCGCTGGGGAGTGGCACGATGACCAAGACCCTCACCCGTAAAGCGTCCCGGGCGTCGATGCCCGAGGCCACCGCGCTCTACGACATCCCCGGACCGGTGACCCGCAAGCGGCACCTGATGTACGGGATCGCCTCGACGATCGTCATCGTGGCGCTGTTCGGCTGGATCGTCTACCTGCTCTTCGACACCGACCAGTTCACCGCGCAGAAGTGGATGCCCTTCGAGTACAAGGGCATTCAGGAACTGCTGCTGCGCGGGCTCGGCAACACCCTCAAGGCGTTCGTGTACGCGGCGGTCCTCTCGCTCGCGCTCGGCGCCGTCCTCGCGGTCGGCCGGCTCTCCGAACACCGGGTGCTGCGCTGGATCTCCACCCTGCTGGTCGAGTTCTTCCGGGCCATGCCGGTGCTGGTGATGATCTTCTTCATCTTCGTGGCGCTGAAGGTCCAGCCGCTGCCGGCCCTGGTCGCCGGGCTCACGCTCTACAACGGCTCCGTCCTCGCCGAGGTGTTCCGCACCGGGATCAACTCCGTGGACCGGGGCCAGCGCGAGGCCGCGTACGCGCTCGGCATGCGCAAGACGCAGGTCACCACGTTCGTCCTGGCTCCCCAGGCCGTACGCGCGATGCTGCCGACCATCATCAGTCAGCTGGTGGTCGCGCTGAAGGACACCTCACTGGGCTATCTGATCACTTACGAGGAATTCCTCCACGCCGGAAAGCTGATCGCGTCGAATCTCGACTACGATCTTCCCTTCATCCCCGTCGTGATGGTGATCTCTCCGATCTACATCGGGATGTGCATGCTGCTCTCGTGGTTCGCCACCTGGGTGGCCAAGCGGCAGCGGCGCAACCTGAAGACCCGAGCGGTCGGGGTGGCCCCGGCCGAACCAGGAACGCTGCTGCCGGGAGGGCAGTAGCCGGGCAGTGCCCGCCCGGCAGCAGTCGGTGATCACTTCTCGCGCAGCGGGACCGAGAGATGACTCGGGTCCGTGCCGGGCGAGGAGAAGGTCAGCTGCGCGCCGGTCGGGTTGTGCTCGATGTACAGCGGATCGACGGTGTCGATCACCAGGGCGAGCCGGTGACCGGCCGGGACGTCGTAGGCCGTGGAGAACAGCTCCAGGTCGACGGGGAACGGCCGGCCCGGCGTCTGCCCGTGGAACGTGTACGGAGCGTTGCTGACCAGTTTGCCGACGCCGAGCGGCCCCACGTCGTAGAGATACGCGACGAAGGTGCCGCTCGGCTTCGTGCTGCTGACCGTGGTGTGCAGCGTTGAGGTCCCTCGGACCTGCTGCTCGGTGGCGTACCGCTCCGACTGCCAGACGCTCGCGAACGTACGCGGCAGCAGCGGCACGGAGACCATCGGCGGGAGCTTCAGGAACTGGTCGAGCGCGTTGGACAGGATCGAGATGCCGCCGTTCGCGCCGGAGTCGACGTTGGACCACACCTTCTTGGTGCCGTCCAGCGGGATGCGGTTCTGCAGCGCGCCGACCGACTTCCAGTCCGCGTAGCCCTCGTACCCCTTGTCGGTGCGGGACTTGAGCTGGACCGGCTGCTCGGTGTCGATGCCGTTGCGCTCGCCCTTGAGATAGCGGTCGAACCAGCGGCGGGTGCTCGTCCAGGTGTCGTTGGGCAGCCCCAGCAGTCCGGTGGCCTCGGCCGTGGCGTGGTCGCCGGGGCGGAACTCCAGCCGCTTGGGGCCGGTGAGCTTGTCGTAGAACGAGGCGTACTGGTTGGGCGGGAAGATCGTGTCGCCCCAGGCGTTGCCCATCATGATCGCCGCACCGTTGGCGTTGATCCGGTCCAGATACGTCAGGGGGGAACGCTTCTTCCCCCAGGCGATCATCTCCGGCTCCTTGTCGAGCTTGGAGCCGAGGAAGTCCTTGAGCGTCTGCGTCAGTTCGTCACTCGGCCGGCCGGTGACCAGGCCCGCGCCGCCGAGCAGGGCGGCGGCCTGGAGGTGCTGGGTGCGGCCGCTGTAGATCGAGTCGATCAGGTCGGCCCAGCCGCTGAGCGCGGCCACCGCCTTGATGCGCGGGTCGTGTCCGGCCGCCAGCAGGCTGATGCCCGCCCCGTAGGAGACGCCGCCCATGCCGATGCGGTCCGGGTCGGCGGAGGTGTGCTCCAGCGCCCAGTCGATGACGGCGGAGGCGTCCGCGATGTCCGGCGGACCGGCCACCTCGATCTTCCCGCCGGAGCGCCAGAAGCCGCGCGAGGTGTAACTCACCACGACATAGCCGGAGTCGGCGAGCTTCTGGGCCTGCGCCAGGTACTCGATCTGCGGCATGGCCCAGCTTGTCGGGAAGACGATCAGGGGATGCTTCGCCCCGGCGGGCGCTCCCGCCGGGGTGAAGACGTTGCCCTTGAGTGTGATGCCCCCGGAGCCGGGGATGTCGTGGAACGTCAGGCCCTCGCCCGTCGCGCTCGCGTGCGCGGCGAGAGGGGTGGGGGCGGCGGTCGCCGCGGGGGCGGCGACCAGCGCGCCTCCGGCGAGCAGGGCGACGGCGGCGGTGATCGAAGCGGTGGTGCGCAGTGCCGGTTTCGGACGTGCCACGGGTCACTCCTCACGCGTGTCAGTGCAAAGTGACCCGACGGTAACCCCGGTTGTTTACCGCTGGTAACTACCGGGAGTGTTGCGTGAAGGTAACGATTGTTGGACGTGGCGTCAGTAGGGGGCCGAGGCCGGAAGGGGCGCTACCGGGTCACTTCAGGGCGCTCTTGGCCTGCCAGTCGGCCCACGAGACGTTCCAGGCGCCGTAGCCGTTGCCCTCGGCGACCGTGCCCTTGGCCTCCGTACCGGTCATCTCGAACGGGTCGCCCACCCGCACCTGCCCGTACAGCGCGGAGGCGTTGGCGTCGCTCATCCCGACGCAGCCCGAACTCCGGTTGGCCTGGCCGAAAACGCCCGCGTTCCACGGAGCTGCGTGCGCGTACATCCCGGACCAGGTCAGCCGCATCGAGTAGTCGACCATCTTGTCGTAGGCGTCGCCGAGGCCCACCGTCTCGGAGCGCATGTTGATGGTGCCCTCCTTCGACATCAGGACCGCCGTGCCCCGCCAGGAAGCCTTCTCGCCGCCCGGGGTGCCCGCCGACATCGGGATGTCCAGGACCTGCTTGCCGTCACGGTGCAGGGCGAGGCGGTGGCCGTCCAGGTCGACCTTGACCACCTGGGCCGCGCCGATCGTGAACGTCGTCGTGTAGTCGCGGACGAACCAGCCGCCGTCCGCCCCCGTGTCGACGCCGTTCAACTGCGCGTCCAGCGTCACCTTCGTGCCGGGCTTCCAGTACTCCTCGGGCCGCCAGTCGACGCGGTCCTTGCCCGAGTAGTCCTGGAGCCAGCCCCAGGAGCCCTCGGTGTCGTTGGACGTGGTGACCTTCAGGGCCTTCTCCACCGCCGCCTTGTCCTTCACCGGGTGGTCGAAGACGACGGACAGCGGCTGCGCGATGCCCACGGTCGTGTTCTTGCCCGGCGCCAACGACAACTTGTTGACCTTCTCGGCCTCGGCGGTGGTGAACGCCGCCTTGTCGCTGCCGCCGTCCGCGTCCGTCGCTTCGACGGTGTACGCGGTGCCCGGCGCGGCGACCCGGTCGGACGTCCAGGTCCGGCCGTCGCCGGATATCTTCCCGGCCAGCGCACCGCCCTCGTCCGCCTTCACCGACACCGCCTTCAGCTTTCCCTGCGCCAGCGTCACCTTGACCGGTTCGCCCGGGGCCGCCGCCTTGCCCGTGAGGTTCACCGAGACGCTGGTGTCGGGCGCCTTGCCGTCCCCGCCCACCTCGGCGGAGCCCGAGGAGCCGCCCGAACACGCGGTGAGCGCGGCGGCGAGCAGCGCCGCGGGCCCGGTCAGAGCGATCCGGGACCTCCGGCCGGCCGGGGCGGAACGACGGATGCGCGGGCGTGCGGAACTCACGGAAATACCTCCAGGGCAAGGGTGCTCAGCAGGGGAGAGGTATTTCCCCCATGTCGGGTTCCGTCCGCCCCCCGGAAAAACCTCAGGCCTCGGCCCGGGTACGCTCCACCGTCGACCAGAAATCGTCACCCGGGAGACCACCTGTGAGCGCGACCGTCGACGGAACCCCGGGCACCACCGGCCCCGCGGCCCGATCCGCCTCGGTGCTGCGCAGCGGGGCCGTGATGGCGGCCGGCTCCGTCGTCTCGCGCGCCACCGGCTTCGTCCGCTCGGCGGTCGTCGTCGCCGCGCTCGGCACCGGGCTGACCGCAGACGGCTACACGGTGGCCAACACCGTCCCCAACATCCTCTACATCCTCCTCATCGGCGGCGCGCTCAACGCCGTCTTCGTCCCCGAACTGGTCCGCGCCGCCAAGGAACACGCAGACGGCGGAGCCGCGTACACCGACCGGCTGCTCACCCTGTGCACGGTCGGCCTCCTCGCCCTCACCGCGTTCGCCGTGGCGGCTGCGCCCCTCATCGTCGGCCTCTACACCGACTACGACGGCCGCCAGGCGGAGTTGACGATCGCGCTGGCCCGCTACTGCCTGCCGCAGATCCTCTTCTACGGACTCTTCACGCTGCTCGGCCAAGTCCTCAACGCCCGCGGCCGGTTCGGCGCGATGATGTGGACCCCGGTCCTCAACAACCTCGTCATCATCGGGGTGTTCGGCCTCTACATCGCCGTCGCGGCGAACGCCGACGGCACCCTCACCGACACCCACGCTCATCTCCTCGGCTGGGGCACCACCGCCGGGATAGCCGTGCAGACGCTCGCGCTGATCCCCGCGCTGCGCGCCGCGAAGTTCCGCTGGCGGCCCCGGTTCGACTGGCGCGGCAGCGGGCTGACCCGGCCGATGCGCGCGGCCGGCTGGCTGGTGCTGCTGGTCCTCACCAACCAGCTCGCCTACTGGGTCGTCACCCGCCTCTCCACCGCCACCGGGCTCCACGCCGCCGAGCAGGACATCGCGGGCGGGGCGGGCTACACCGCGTACAGCTACGCCTACCAGCTCTGGGTCGTCCCGCAGGGCATCATCACGGTCTCGCTCGTCACCGCGCTGATGCCCCGCATGAGCCGGGCGGCGGCCGACGGCGACCTCGCGGGAGTGCGGCGCGACGTCGCGTACGCCCTGCGGACCAGCGCCGCCGTCGTGGTGCCCGCCGGCACCGCCCTGCTGGTGCTCGCACCGTGGGTGATCGGCTCCGTCTTCGGGTACGGGCGCACCACCGCCGCCGACATCACGGTGATGGCCGGCATCATGATGGCCTTCGCCCCCGGGCTGATCGCCTTCTCCGGGCAGTACGTCCTCTCGCGCGGCTTCTACGCGATGAGCGACACCCGCACCCCGTTCCTTCTCAACCTGGTGATCGCCGCCGTCCAGGCCGGCCTGTCGGTCGCCGCCTACCTGCTGCTGCCGGCCCGCTGGGCGGTGACCGGGATGGCCGGGGCGAGCACGGTGGCCTTCTTCGCCGGGTTCGCCGTCACCGGGTACGTCCTGTCCCGCCGGCTCTCCGGACCCGGCACCGGTTCCCTGCTGCGCTCACCGACGCTCGGCGCGCACGCCCGCCTTGTCGCCGCCTGCCTGCCCGCCGGGGCCCTGGCGTACGGGGCGGCGCGCGCGTCGGCGAGGGCGGGCGACGTGGCGGCGGCCGGGGCCGGGACGCTCGCCCTTCTCCTCGGCGTGGTGCTGCTGGCCCGGCCGCTCGGGATAGCGGAGATCACCACGATGCTGACGGCCGGCCGGGCCCGGCTGCGCCGCTGAGGGCGCGGACCCGGTTCTGATCCGCCGGACACCCCTGGCCCGTCAGCTGCCCGCGCGGTGCGAGGCGGGCGTGCTCGGCGTGGGAGCCTGGGCCTCGCGCGTCACGTCGCCGATCAGCTCGACCACATCGGGGCCGTACGCCTGGGAGTTGACGACCTTCAGCAGCAGGCAGAAAGACTTGTTCCCGTGCTTGCGGCGCAGCTTGTCGTGGTTCCGGGCGACGTAACGGGTGGCCGCCTGGTTGGTGATGGCCCGCTGGCCGCAGAACAGGAAGACGGGGCGCGAATCCTGACCGCCCGTCAGGCGTGCGAGCAGGACGTACTCCGCGGTGCCCGGTTCCATCCGGTAGCGCTCCGAGCCGACCTGGAACGCCACCCGGTCCGGCCCCGGGTCCTGCTCGACGTTGATCCGCACCCCGGGCAGCAGGGTCCGCAGATGGGCTGCCATCCGCTGGTTGGACGTCGGGCCGCCGACGCAGAACTCCGTACGCTCCCCGAATCCCTGCTGGGCCGTGTCGTGCGTGACGATCTGGGCGTTGGCCCCGCACCCCTTGATGAGCGCGGAGAGTTCGAGCAGGGCGAAGGCGTCGATGCGGTGCACCGACCCCTCGGCGCCCGCGTAGCGGTTGACGACCAGCAGGCATTCGGAGTTCGTCGGCAGCCCGAAGAAGGCCTGTTTGCGACGGAGCCCCCGCCGCCAGAGGTAGGTTCGGGCGAGCCAGCCCAGCGAGGCACTGATCCCGGCGGCTATCACGCCCAGCACGATGTTGCGCACGTCGTCCGTCATGGGCGCGCATGGTATCGGTCATTCGGGTAACCGTTCGAGGCGGTCCTGACGATCCGGGTTTCCCGGGGCTACCCTGCGGCGGAGATCCGTTGACTGGAGGTACGTATGCGCCGTTCCGTCGGTCGGAACACGTCCCTGTTGGCCGTACTCGCCGTGGTCGCGTCGGTCGGAGCCGCCGCCCCGGCGGCCTCCGAGGCGACCGCCACGCCGCGTCCCGCGCCGCCCAAGTCCCCGGTGGCGGTGGGACATGGGGGAGCGGTGTCGAGCGTCGACCCGGACGCGTCGGCCGCCGGGATCGAGGTGCTGCGCAAGGGCGGCAACGCGGTGGACGCGGCCGTGGCCACCGCGGCGGCGCTCGGCGTGACGGAGCCCTATTCGGCGGGCATCGGCGGCGGAGGCTACTTCGTCCACTACGACGCGAAGAAGCGCAGCGTGCGGACCATCGACGGCCGCGAGACCGCGCCTCGCAGCGCGGATGCCTCGCTCTTCCTGGAGAACGGCAAGCCGATCCCGTTCGAGGAAGGCGTGACCAGCGGCCTCGGCGTCGGCACGCCCGGCACCCCGGCCACCTGGGAGCGGGCGCTGGACGCCTGGGGCTCCAAGTCCCTGCGTACGCTGCTGAAACCGGCCGAACGCCTGGCCCGGGACGGCTTCGTCGTGGACGGCACCTTCCGCTCGCAGACGGCCTCCAACCAGGCCCGGTTCGCCGACTTCCCCGCCTCCGCGAAGCTCTTCCTGCCCGGCGGTGAACTCCCCGTCGTCGGATCGGTGTTCAAGAACCCCGACCTGGCGCGTACGTACGAGAAGCTCGGCCGCGAGGGCGTCGACGCGCTGTACCGGGGCGCGTTGGCCGACGACATCGTGCGTACCGTCCGCAAGCCGCCCGTCGACCCGGACGCCACCCGCGTCGTCCGCCCCGGCGATCTGACCCGCAAGGACCTGGCCTCCTACCGGACCCTGCGCAAGGACCCGACCAAGGTGAACTACCGGGGCCTGGACGTCTACGGCATGGCCCCCTCCTCGTCCGGCGGCACCAGCGTCGGCGAGGCCCTCAACATCCTGGAGTCCACCGACCTCTCCCGGGCCGACAGGGTCCAGTACCTCCACCGGCTCATCGAGGCCAGCCGGATCGCGTTCGCCGACCGGGGCCGCTGGGTCGGTGACCCCGCCTTCGAGGACGTACCGACGAAGGAGCTGCTGAGCCAGCGGTTCGCGGACTCCCGGGAGTGCCTGATCCGCGACGACAAGGCGCTGACCAGCCCGCTGGCGCCGGGCGACCCGCGAAACCCGGAGCGGTGCGGCAGCGGCGGCACGGCCGCGCCGACGACGTACGAAGGTGAGAACACCACCCACCTGACGACCGCCGACAAGTGGGGCAACGTCGTCGCCTACACCCTGACGATCGAGTCCACCGGCGGCAGCGCCATCACCGTGCCCGGGCGCGGCTTCCTGCTCAACAACGAGCTGACCGACTTCTCCTTCGCCCCCGCCAACCCGGCGGTCCACGACCCGAACCTCCCGGGACCGGGCAAGCGGCCGCGCTCGTCGATCTCCCCGACCATCGTGCTGAAGCACGGCAAGCCGGTGCTCGCCCTCGGCTCGCCGGGCGGGGCCACGATCATCACGACCGTCCTCCAGTCGCTCACCGGACACCTGGACCGAGGGCTCCCGCTGGTCGACGCGATCGCCGCGCCGCGCGCCAGCCAGCGCAACGCGCCGACGACCGAGATCGAGCCGGAGCTGTGGAACAGCCCGGTCCGCGCGGAGCTGGAGAAGCTCGGTCACGCCTTCAAGCAGAACCCGGAGATCGGCGCCGCCACCGGGGTGCAGCGACTGCCCGACGGCCGCTGGCTGGCGGCGGCGGAAAAGGTGCGCCGGGGCGGGGGCTCGGCCATGGTGGTGCATCCGGGCCGCGGGCACTGAGCTGGGAGGGGTGCGCCCCCGGACGCGTCGCCCAGGAGGCCCGCACGGGCCCCTCGTCCACGGGAAGGGTCCTTCCGCACCATGCGCACCCGCATCCTCGCCCTGACAGTGACCTCCTGCGCCGCCGCTCTGCTCGGAGCGGCGGCGCTGCCCGCGTCCGCGTCCGGCTCCGGGGGCGGTGACGGGTCCGGCGGCCCGGGCCGGGAGCCCCGAGCGGCCGGGGTGACCGCTGCCGAACTGCTCGCCGAGGTACGTGCCTGTTCCCGGATCTCGAAAGGCACGTACCGCACCGACAGCGGCCGTGCGAAGGCCACGGTTCCGGTCTGCGGCACGCGGGACGCCGTGTTCTGGAAGGCGGACATGGACATCGACTGCGACGGCAGGAAGACCAGGGCCTGCAACCGGAGGACCGATCCGTACTTCCTGCCGGAGACCGCGTTCCAGAGCTCCCGCGGCGAACCCCTGGACTCGGCCGTCCTGCCCCATGTGGTCGTACCGGGCCCGAGCAAGGTGTGGGACTACCGGAAGTCGGGGCTCACCGGCGGCAGCGTCGTGGCGGTCGTGTACCGGGACCGGGTGCGGTTCGGCGTGATCGGCGACACCGGCCCCACGGGCATCATCGGGGAGGCGTCGTACGCCATGGCGAAGACGCTGGGCATCGACCCCGACCCGTCGACCGGGGGCGCCGAGTCAGGCGTCACCTACATCGCGTTCAAGGACTCCCGCGTCTCCCCGATCGAGAGCCGCGCGCGGGCGCAGACCCGGGGAGCGGCGCTGGCCCGGGAGTTCGTCGGCCGCTAGCCGGGTCTGCTCGGCAGGGGTGCTCAGAGTGCGGTCAGCACGCGCGGGCCGTCCTTCGTGATCGCCACTGTGTGCTCGGCGTGCGAGGCCCGGCTGCCGTCGGTCGTCCGCAGCGTCCAGCCGTCCTCGTCGTGGCGGAACTCGTCACCGCCGCCGGCGATCAGCATGGGCTCGATCGCCAGGACCATCCCGGGCCGCAGTGCCATGCCGCGCCCCGGCCGTCCCTCGTTCGGCACGGAGGGGTCCTCGTGCATGGAACGGCCGATGCCGTGGCCGCCGTAGCCCTCCAGGATGCCGTAGCCCGCGTCGCGGCAGACCGTGCCGATCGCGTGGGCGATGTCCCCGATCCGGTTGCCGACCACGGCCGCGCCGATCCCGGCCGCCAACGCCTCGTCCGCGGTGGCGATGAGCCGGGTGTCCTCGGGGCGGGCCCCGCCCACGGTGAAGCTGATCGCCGAGTCGCCGGCCCAGCCGTCGAGGAGCGCGCCCGCGTCCACGCTGACCAGATCCCCGTCCCGCAGCGGCTCGGCGGACGGGATGCCGTGCACGACCGCGTCGTTGACCGAGACGCAGATGACGGCCGGGAAGGGGGTGGACGCGAAGTGCGGCTTGTAGTTCAGGAAGGGGGAGGCGGCCCCGGCCTTGCTCAGCACCTCGCGTGCCGCCTCGTCCAGTTGGCGGGGGGTCACGCCGACTGCCGCCGCCTCCCGCGCCCGGGTCAGGATCTGCGCGACGACCCGGCCGGCCTCGCGCATCGCGTCGATCTGTGTGTCTGTCTTGATGTGCACCATGCCCATTACTATACCGGTCGGAGCGGTATAGTAATGACGGTATAGAAATGGCATCCCGTAGTAGGATGGGCCCATGGTCCGCACCCCTCTGACCCCCGAAGAGCGCCTGCGCGGCGAACGGCTCGGCGCGCTGCTCCGTGCGGCGCGCGGAGAGCGCAGCATGGCTGCCGTCGCCGCGAGCGCCGGAATCTCCGCGGAGACCCTCCGGAAGATCGAGACCGGCCGCGCTCCCACGCCTGCCTTCTTCACCGTGGCCGCCCTCGCCGGAGCGCTGGGTCTCTCCATGGACGAGATCCTCGGCCGGTGCGCGCCGGAACCGGTCGCGGCGCCGGTCGCGGCGCCGGCTCCGGTGCGAGCCGCGGTGCCTGCTGCCGCGGTGTCTGCTGCTATGCCGCTGATCGCCTAGCGGCTCGGCGTCCGTGACGGCCAGGGCGTAGGGTCACGCCCGTGACTCTCCAGGACTTCGCACGCAGCGAGTACGTCAGCCTCACCACGTACCGGAAGGACGGCACGCCCGTCGCCACGCCCGTCTGGGCCGCCGCCGAGGGTGAGGTGCTGTACGTCTGGACGCGCTCCGACTCGTGGAAGGTGAAGCGGCTCCGCAACAACGGCAAGGTCCTCGTCACCGTCTGCGACGTACGCGGCAGGATCGCCGAGGGCGCCCCGAGCGCGGAGGGCGACGCCAGGCTCCTCGACGAGGACGGCACCCGTGCGGCGCGCAAGCTGCTGGCCCGCAAGTACACCTGGAAGTTCTGGCTCGTCGACTGGCCGGCCACCGTTGCCCGGCTCGGCAAGCGTCCGCACACCGGGATCGCCATCACCTTCTGAGCGCCGGGGCGCGGACGGGCCGCCGTGCTCCCGCCGCAGCGCGCCCGAAAGCTGCGCGTAGTCGCCCCGTAACACGGCTGCGGTCGAATGCCTCCGGACTGGAAGGCTCCAGTCGACGGTCGGCGGTCGGCGAGGGCGAAGATGACGGTGCATCAGCAGGCGTACGAAGTAGGGGCGTTCGCGCAGTACCTGCGGGATCTGGTGGCGCGCCTGGACCCCGGTCGGGGGTGGTACGGGGTTTTCGCCCGGCGCGACCCTTCGGGCATGCGGTCCTGCCTCGACGGGGTGGAGATCCCGCCCTGGGACGTGGTGGAGTCGCTGCTCGCGGATCTCGCGGCCCTGCATGGCGCCCGGTTCGCCGAGCAGGTCTCGGTCCGTGCCGCCGCGCTCTACTCCGCGTCCGCCGCCACCCACGACCGGCGGCCGGGCGGGCGCCAGGAGCTCGTCCACCGGCTGGAGTTGATGGTCCGCGAGCAGCGCCGGGCGGCGGAGCGCCTGCGCGGCTCGGGGCAGGGCGACCCGGACCCGGCCGGGCCGGAGGCCCTGGCCTGGGCCCGCGACGACCACGAACGGGCCACCGCCCGGTGCGCCGAGCTGCGCAACCGGCTGGCCGCGGTGGCGGCCCCCGAGGGCTGGTTCCGGGCGGAGGGCGGGGAGGGCGCGGAG
>NZ_JAFEUF010000250.1 GCF_016901035.1 Streptomyces durocortorensis | reverse complement strand
GGCCTGGGGCTGGTTCCGGTCCTGGCCGTGGTTCTGGGGGTGGGCGTGAGCCTGGGCGTGGGCGTGGTTATGGGCCTGCGCGTGGGCGTGGTTATGGGACTGCGCGTGGTTCTGTCCCTGTGCTGCCTGTGCCTGTGCCTGCCACTGGTCCGGCTGCCGGCCCTGCGGCGCCGGGGCGAGTGCCGCTTGGGGCTCCTCGGTCGGCGCGGCGGCGGGCGCGGCGGCGGGCGGCGCCTCGGTGGTGAGCAGTTCGTCGGGGATGAGGACCACCGCGCGTACGCCTCCATAGGGGGAAACGGAGTCCACCGAGACCCGGAAGCCGTAGCGGGCGGCGAGCATCCCGGAGACGGCGAACCCGAACTGCGGCGGAATGCCGAGGCTGGAGACGCTGATCGCGGCCTGGGGGGAGAGGAGGGCCGCGGCGCGGTCCTTCTCCTCCTGGCCCATGCCGAGACCGGCGTCGTCGACGATGAGGCAGACGCCCGTCGGCACGGCCTGGATGTTGATCTCGACCGGGGTGCCGGGGGCGGAGTAGTTCGTGGCGTTGGCGAGCAGCTCGGCGAGGACCACGGCGACCGGTTCGACGGCGCGGCTGACGACGGAGAAGTTCACCTGGCCATTGACCCGGACACGGTCGAAGTGCCGGATACGGCCCTGGGCGCTGCGGGCCACGTCGAAGACGGAGGCCACGGTCTCGCGCCGGCCGAGCCAGCCGCCGCAGAGCACGGCGATGCCCTGGGCCCGCCGCCCGAACTGGCTGTTGGCGTGGTCCATGGCCATCAGGTCGGCGAGGATCCCGGGATCGTCGCCGTACTTGCGCTGGGCCTTCTCGATCACGACCTGCTGCTCGTCGGCGAGGCCCTGGAGGGTACGGACGGCGGCCTTGAGGACGGCCTTCGTCTCCTCCTCGGCGTCCTTGCGGACCTCCGCGAGTTCGGCGGACTGACGCTGGAGCAGCGTGTTGTGGACGACGTGGAGTTCGTCCCGCTGGTGCAGGAGGGCGTCGCGCTCCTGGCGCAGCTCGGAGTGGTTGCGGCGCAGCTTGACGTTGGTCGCGCGAGCGCGCAGAACGGCACCCACGGCGACCAGGGCTACGACAACCAGCGCCCAGATGACGGGGCCCTGTGGAAATGTCATGAGACTCACTTCAAGTGCCATGGCGGAAACGGCTTGACACCCCGTCAGGCGGCACGCAGTCAGGGCTCGTTCGCCACGACCGTGCGCCGCTTCGGGAGGTGCCCCTCCGAAGGTGGGGCCGAGGAATCCATTCCTCCCGGAATGCCCCCATACGCCATCAGCCCACTGGAAGTAAGATGATCTTATCATCGGCCGCACGGCGAGATGTCAAGGCCGCCACGCCCGTTGCCACTTGACGCAGAATGTTCACGTTGCGGAGATGTGGAGGAGGGGGTTCCGGCCGGACTCTCTTCATGCGGTGCGGTGGCCGGGCCGGGTGCGGCGGTGCTGGTGCACGGGCTGTACCACCGGCCGGAACACTTCGACCCGGTGGCCGAGGGGCTGCGGGCCGCGGGCGTCGACGTGGTCGTGCCGGGGCTGCACCGGGGGTCGCTGGCCGCCGACACGGAGGCCGTGCAGGACGCAGTGGACGCGCTCGCCGAGGCGTACGGGACGCCGCCGCTCGTCCTCGGCCACTCCTACGGCGGCTCGGTGATCACCGGTCTGCGCGGAGCGGGGCACCTGGTCTACCTGGCCGCCTTCGTACCGGACGCCGGTGAGAGCGCGGCGGGACTGGGCGGGGCCACCGCGGAGCTGCGGGCGGCCGTCGTGCCCGGTGGTCCGGACGGGGCCACCTCGCTCCACCCGGGGCGGGCCGCCGACGTCCTCTACGCCGATTGCCCCGGGGCCGCGGCCTCCCGTGCGGTGGAGCTGTTGCGGCCGCAGGGGCCCGGGTGCGGCCGCGGGATTCCGGAGCGGCAGGCCTGGAAGGACACCGGGTCGACGTACGTCGTCTGCGCGCTGGACCGGGCGATCGACCCCGGTCTGCAGCGGAGTATGGCCGCGCGCTGCGGATCCGTCCGGGTGTGGCGGACGGGCCACTCGCCCTTCGTCTCACGGCCCGGGCTGGTCGTCGATCTCGTACGGGAACGGATCACCGGCCCTTCGGTGGACGGCTGAGCTCATCGGCGGGGGCGCTGTGCGACGCCGTCGCTGACGTCGCTGCTGTTGCTGTCGCCGCTGACATCGCTGCCGTCGCTGTTGTCGCTGTCGCTTCTGCTGTTTGCTCAGCTTGTCGTTCAACCAAAGGCGTTCGGCGGGGACGCGGCACCGGTGACCTGGGCGGTCCAGGACCCGGGTTCCCGGGGCGGATCCCAGGTCACGTCGACGCGCGCTTCGTGGAAGTCGTGTGCGAGTCCCACCACCATGGCCGCTGCGGCGGCCTGTGCCTCGGCTGGGTCGGCGTTGACCGGAACGTCGGTGAGGCGCCCGCAGTGCATCCCGCCGTCCACGGTGAGGACACTGTGACGCCAGCCTTCCGGCGTCGCGAGCAGGATGATGTCCTTCGGCATGCCGCAGGGGCGTCGTCTCTCCGCGGTCGCCTTCCCGTAGAGCGGGGTGTCCGTGATCGTCACGGCCTGCTCGGTGCCCCAGGTTGCGCGGTCGCCGAAGACGAACTCGCCGCCATGCTTGGGCGGCCGGCACCCCGATGTTCAGGCTGCGGAGTGGTCGTCGGATCTGTGTTCCTCGCCGTGGGCAGCGTTGAGCTGTGACTGAAGTGAGGCGAGTCCGGTGGCGAGGGCGCGGCGTTCGGCTGGGGGCATGTTGTCGATGGCCTGGTGGAGCATGGTGTCGCGTTGGTCGCGTATGCGTTTGAGGTGTTCTTTGCCGGTGGGGGTGAGTTGCAGGGCGACTTCACGGCGGTTGTCGGGGCAGGCGACGCGTTCGAGGAAGCCGATGGCTTGCAGGCGGTCGCACATGCGGGTGACGGTCGGGGGTGCGGAAGCGAGGCGCTGGCACACGGTCCGCATCCGGATGCCGTCCTCGCGGTCGACGACGTACATCAGGCGCAGTTGGGATGTGGAGCTGGGGGCGGTGGTGCTGGTGGTGGAGTGCCGGGCGTGTTCCCACATCACGTCGAGGAGTTCGGTGATGGAGCTGGCGGAGTGGGCCGCCTCGTGCCGGATCCTGCCGACAGCGGCATCTGGTGCGGTCACGGTTTCCCCGTCGGGTTGGTGCTTCTGCCCGGTGGACGGCCGGGCAGTGGCTCAGGTGGGACGGTCCGGCCCGGTGGGGCGGGCCGCCCTCTCCTCGGTCACCGAGGGCTCCGCAGCGCCGGAGGGGACAGGTGCCGTGAGGTAGTCCAGGGTACCGGTGAGCTCCAGGAGCCGGTCCAGATACGCGGGCCGGTCGTCCAGATGCAGGCGCACCCCTGCCACCGTGGTGCGGCGGCCAACCATCAGCAGGGCGGACAGGCCCATGGAATCGACGGTGCCGAGGCCGGCGCAGGACAGATGGACGTCGGTCAGGGCGGGCCGGGCCGCGAGCTGTGCGGTGACCTCCTCCAGCAGGAGGTCGGCGCTGTCGTAGTCGACATCTCCCTGGACCTCTATACGGACGCTGTCCTGGATGCCGACCGTGGTCAGACGCAGGGGGTGGGGGTGTGTGGTCATGCGGTGTTCCTGGCGGCGGTGGAAGGGGCGGTGGTGAGGGTGTGCGTTGCGGCCCGGAGCATGCGGCCGGCCCGGGGGAAGTCCTTGAGCTCGCGGGCCAGGAGATCCAGGGCCGGGGGCAGGCTGTGGGCGGGGACGCCCCTGGCCGCGAGGATCTGCGCGGTCCAGGTGATGAACCAGGTGAAGAGTTCCGCGTCGTCGAGGTAGAGGGAGGTGGCGAGGAACTCCACGATGTACGCGAGGTCTTCCGCGGTGCGCTCGCGCTGGAGATCGCTGTAGGAGCGCATCGCGGGGAACGCGTCTTCCAGGGTGGTGAAGACGGTGCGCACGAGCGAGGCACTGTTGCGGGCGACCATGCTGTATTCCTGGTCGCCCAGGTGGGGCAGGTCGTCGAACTGCTGGTGGTCGGTCTCCGGCCGCGGCAGCCGCCCCTGGGCGAGGCGGTCGGCCGCTGTACGGGCGTCGGGCGCCCAGGCGTCCGCGCCCAGGAGGGTGGCGTAGCGGCCGCCTGGTCCGAAGGCTGCGCCGCCGACGAGGACGGGGACGCCGACGGACTGGCAGGCGGTGATCGCGGCGTGTGCGGTGGGCAGCCGGGTGGCGATCGAGCTGGAGAGGGCGACTGCGTCGGCCCGGGTGCTGTGGAGGTGGGCGATGAGGTGCGGGGTGGGGACCTGGGCGCCGAGGTAGTCGACCTGCCAGCCGCGCAGCTTGAGGACCTCGGCGAGCAGGCGGGCGGGCAGTGCGTGCCATTCGCCGTCCACGCAGGCCACCGTGACCCGGCCCCAGGTGACGGTGGTGCGGGCGGCGGGGTGCACGCTCACCGCGGCGACGGCCCGTTCGTTGATGGCGGTCGCCGCGTGTTCCTGGGCGACGCTGATCCGGTTGGCCGCCCATTCCTCGCCGACGCGGCCCTGCACTGGGGCGATCACATCCAGCAGGACGCTCTCCGGATCCGTGCCTTCGTCGAGCATGCGCAGCACGAGGTCGGTGGCCGCGTGCTCATCGGCGTCCGCGACGTGGCTCCACAACTGCTCGGCCATCTGCTTCACGTGGCCGGCGTCGGGGAGGCGGGGCGGGGTGCTCGTGCTCATGCGGTGTACCTGCCCCGGGTGTGGCCGTTTACCGCGCTGAGGTGGTGGGTGCGGGGGGTGGCGATGACGACGACGGCCATGTCGTCGTGAGGGCGGTTGCCGAGCCACTGGGCGGCCAGCATCTGCACATGCTCCACGATCCCCTCGGCGGGCATGCCGGCGCACCCGGAAAGGGCGCGCTTGAGGCGCTCCTCCCCGAACAGGACGTTGCCCATCGGGCCGCCCTTGGCCTCGGTGATGCCGTCGGTGAACAGCACGCACGACTCACCGGGTGCCAGGGAAGCCTCGACGGTGGTGGCGGAGATGTTCGGGAGGGCCCCGATCAAGGTGCCATGGGTGTCGGCCTGCTCGACGGTGCCGTCCGCGCGGATGATCAGCGGACTGGGGTGGCCGCCGCTGGTGAGCCTGAGGTCCACCGTGCTGCCGCGGCGTACGGCAGAGGCCAGGACCATGGTCGCGAACCTGGTGTGGTGGGAGCTGAGCAGCGCGCTGTTCAGCAGGCGCAGCATCCGCTGGTGATCGTCGGCCAGGGGCAGCAGAGCGTGCAGCGTGTTGCGGATCTTGCCCGTCAGAACGGCGGCTTCCAGACCCTTCCCGCAGACGTCTCCGAGCGAGACCAGGGACGCTTCGCCCTCGACGGCGGCGGGGTGCACGTCGTAGAAGTCACCGCCGATGCGCTCATGGTCCGCGGAGGGCCGGTAGCGGCCGGCGAAGTCCACCCCGGAGATCTGGTGCAGCACCGGGGGAAGCAGTTCCCGCATCAGCACGTCGGTGATCGCGGTCTGTTCCGCGTAGAGGCGGGCGGCCGACATAGCCGCTCCGGCACGGGCGGCGAACAACCGGGTGAAGACCTCCTCCTCGTCGCTGAACGCGGCGGCCTCCGCCTTCCGCAGCATGATGAGAGCCCCCGCCGGCACACCGTGCCCGGGCAGCGGGGTGACCACTATCGAGCCGACCGGCCCGAACCCCTCGGGCACCATCCACGCAGGCGCCGTCGCCGGGTCGATCCACCGCGAGGGCACCGGCGGGAACCCTCGCAGCGCCTCGCCCAGACCCGGCACATCGTCGGGATCCACCGTGAGCGTGGACACGGCGGGAGCGCCACCACGCAGGCAGGTCACCACCGGCAGCCGCCCGCCACGCGCCGGCGCAACCGTCAGGGCCGCATCGGCCAGACTTTCGGCGGCCATCTGCGCGGTGACGTCCATGCAACGCCCCAGATTGAGGGAGGCGAGCAGGGTGCTGGACGCCTTCGCGAGGAACGCGGTCCGCTCCCGCTCCATGTGCAGGGCTTCCCGGGCGAGCTGGTGATCGGTGTCATCCACCAGCCACCACACAACCGACCCGTCCTCCCGCGCACTGGGGTGCGCTTCGAAACGGCGCCCGCCGATGCCGCCGCGCAGCGGCCCCTCGGTGTCCGGGACGGCATGCGGGCCCGGGGAACTGAGCGCACGATGCGCGTCACAGAGCCAAGCCGGAGCCACATCCGCCAGGAGTGCCCCCGGGACAGCACCAGGCAGGACAAGACCGGCCGCCTCGTTGCACTGCACCACAGTGCCCTGGGCAGCTGCGACCAGCACCGGGTACGCGGCCCGGCCCCATGGCAGGGGCGGCCCTGTGACCGTGCCGGTCTGTGCTTGAGTGGAAACCAAATATCGGAGGCCCGCTGAGCGGACCCCTCACCTCATCAACTAGACGTTTGCCTGAAGGCAACCATCCCTCACGCTGCTGCCCCCTGACAACCACGTCCTCCGCCACACGGGCTTCTTGCGCAGGAGGCTGTAGGTTCTTCACACAGGGGCCACATCTCCCGTCCGGAGGTCAGCGGTCGTGGGTCGTGCTGCGGCCGTGCCAGTCCAGGCACATCACCAGGGAGTCGTCCGCGGCCGGGCCGGAACCGCGATGCCCCAGCAGCTCCTGCAGCATCACGCGCGGCACCTGCGGGGCGGGCAGCAGGCGGGTGCTGCGCATCGACGCGGCCAGTGCCCGCAGGCTGTACTTCTCGCCAGCCGGAGACAAGGCGTCGTAGACGCCGTCACTGATGAACAGCAGGCGGTCTCCGGGCTCGACCCGGAAGCGCTGCGGAACATAGGCGGTGTCCTCGAACATCCCCAGCGGCATCTGCGCCTCCAGCTCGATCGGCTCGACGACCCCCTCGCGCACCCGCCACACCCTGGGCGAGCCGGCATCGATGATCTCCACGTCCCCGGTCGGAAGATGGAAACGAAACAGCAGCGTCGACAGGTACTGCTCCCCCCGGTGCTGCCCGTACACCGCCTGATCGGCCAGATGCGCCTGGTCGCTCAGGCTCAGGCCGGCGCGTCGGGCATTGCGCAGCGCGTTGACAGCGAGGTTCGTCAGCAACGCGGCGTCGATACCCTCTCCCATGCCGTTGCTGACCGTCACGTACAGGTCGTCGGCCGAGGCTGACCAGTCGAAGCAGTCCCCGAAGATCGCGTAAGCGGGCTCCAGCTGGGCACCCAGGCTGTACTCGGGCCGGGTGCAGGAGCGCCCGGGCAGCAGCTGCCACTGCATCTCGGCGGCAAGGGTCAGCCGTTCCGCCCGGCGCGCCTGCAGGAAGAGGTCGGTATCCCGCTCCGCGACGACCACTTCGTGGGCCAGGGCGTCCGCGTACTCCTGCAGCTCTTCCAGGATGTCCGCTGCGAGCTCACCGCCCTCTTCCACCTGCAGGGTGACGCTCAGGATTCCCAGCCGGTCCCCCCGGACGCTGACCGGCAGGTACACCGTCACCATCGAATCTGAGCGGTCGTAGACACAGAGAGGTTCCTGCGCGCCGAACGCACGACCCGGAGCGCTGTCATATACCGGGACTGGAGAACGGGTGTGCGGCAGCACCCCGACCGGCTGCAGCCTCGTCATCGCGTAATCGACCAACAACAGATCCACCGCCCGGGCATCATGGCGGCGCTCGATCACGGAGCGGATCACGTCGAAGATCTCATGAGGCGCGGCCTCGCGCAGAGCGCGCTCGACCGCGCTGAGTCTGTTCACCGGTACTGAACCCACTTTCCTTCGCTTATCCACAACAAAACGACTCTCAACGCCTACCAGCCGCCACAGACACGAAAGCCCACCCGGGAGTCTCACACGCGCGGCCCCAGCAGCATTTCGAAGCCCCACCGCACGGCCAAGAACGTCAAACCACTCACTGAGCATCAAGGTCAACCGGTCGTCGCGTGACGGCGCCACTCGAACTTCATCGGCGGCGCGCTCAAACGTCAGCCTTCGCTGAGATTGATCAACCTTCGGTGAGACAGGACAGTGGTGCCCGGGGTCAGCGGATCCGGACGACGGTCAGCGTGCCGTGACGGCCCGACCCGGCCAGCACCTCCACCACCAGCTCGGTGGTCAGCCCGGTGTACGTCTCCTCGCCCGTACGGCGCTCGCCCGTGAGCTCAGGAGGTGCCGGTGGACGCGCGGGTCTCCAGGGACCAGGCGTGGCGGCGGACGGTGTCGGGGGCGGTGCGGTCCGCGAGGATGTCGCAGAGCAGCTCGGCGCAGGCGCGGCCGTACGCGGCGGGGCGCAGGTCGACGGCGGTGACGGGCGGCTCGGCGCCCCGGGGGGCGGCGCCGTCGACGCAGGACGCGACGAGCAGGCCGGGGCCGCTGGGCCTCGCGTTTTCGGGAGGCCCTATGGGTGTTCCGCCTCCGTCGGTCGTGCCGACCCTCCGGCCGAGGGCCGCCGCCGCGCGCAGGACGCCCGGGGCGGATCCGTCCGGGGCGCAGATCACGGCGTCGACGGCCGGGTCCGCGGTGAGCAGGGCCCGGGTGGCCGCCTCGGCCTCCGCCGGGGTCGCCGCGAAGGGCACGGTGCGCAGCGCCACCTCCACCCCGCGGGCCCGCCCCCAGGACCGGGCCGTGGCGCGCAGGGCGGTCGCCCAGGCGGAGGAGCCGGACGGGGCCAGGAGCGCGGGGCGGCGGGCGCCGCGTTCGGTGACATGGTCGAGGAGGGCGGTCAGCGAGGCGGCGTTGTCGCAGACCACGGCACCGCTGGGGCCGGTGGCCGGGCCGAGGTAGCGCTCGCCGGTCACCACCGGGACGCCCGCTTCGAGCAGCCCGGGCACCGCGCTGTCGCCGGGTTCGGGGTCGATCACCAGCAGCCCGTCGACACGCGAGGCGATCCGCCCGCCCGCCGCGCCCGAGGGGGCGAGCAGCACCATGTCGAGCCCGTCCTCCTGGGCGCGCTCCACCGCGCCGAAGGCGAGGTTCATGTAGTAGTCCAGCCGGGTCGCGGTGGCCGGCAGATGCAGGCCCACGGCCCCGGTGCTGGCGCGGCGCAGCCGCCGGGCGGCGCTGTTGGGGCGGTAGCCGAGCTCGTCGGCCACCGCGCGGACCCGGTCCCGGGTGGCTTCCGCGACCCGGCCCGAGCCCTGGAGCGCGTCCGAGACGGTGCTCTTGGAGACCCCGGCGGCGCGGGCTACGTCGAGCAGGGTCACGGTCCGGGAGGTCACGGGGGTGAAGTCTAGACGCTGGCCGACAGGCAGGCCGGAGGGTTGGGGGGGGGGGGGGGGGGGGGGGGGGGGGGGGGAAGGAAGGGGGGCAAACGGGCGGACCAGACCCGAAAAGAAAAAAAAACAAAAGACAACCA